>JAKLDR010000140.1 GCA_022703445.1 Planctomycetota bacterium
TGAGAGTGTCTCATTACTTTTGGGGACCCGCTTAGGCGGCTGGTCGAGCAGAAGTAGCAGCCCATCGGACAGCCCACCGAGGGGATCACGATCGCCGGCATACTCGACGCCGGAATGTCGCTGCAGAGCACCCGCGACCAGAAGGCCAAGCGGGCGGCGACGTGCCGGACAGGCCGGATCGATATCCTCTCCGAGGAAGCCCCGGAACCAGCGCACTCTGGCGGTCATGGAGGCCGACGGTCTCATCGAGCGGCGCCACGGCTCGGGGAAGCGGTACGCGCGGTCTTGCGGCCGGCGGAGCCTGGCGAGGGCCGCTTTGTCCTCGTGCCCGACCGGCTGGAGATCAGGGCCAGCACGGCGGCCGTGAAGTGTCAGAACCGGGTTCTTACGGGAGGATAACCATGCGCTGGACAACGGGTGGTCTCGTGACGATCGTTCTGGCCCTGGCCGCCGGGGTTCTCGGGGCAGGGGAGCCTGCCAAGGCCGACCACAAGGGGCCGCTGGCCATGCTGCTTGGCGCGCCGGGCGCGCACCTCGAGAAGATCGAGGCCCTGGGCGACAACGAATGGCTGGACCTCGGGGCTCTTACCCCTTCTCCGTGAGGTAGACCCCACCGGCAATCAGGGCCGAGCCGGCGAGCAGGCCGAGGCCGATCTGCTCATTGAGGAGCAGCCAGGAGGCCGCATAGGTCATGCGGCGGAATGGTATAGAGATACACGCCAACCTTCTGGGATGCGGTCTTCCCCAGTGCCAGGAAGTAGAGCAAGTCAGCCAGGAAACTGCAGGTGACTCCCAGGAAGGCGATGGCCATCCAGGCCTTGAGCCCGATCTGGGCCGGGGAAGAGCCCAGGTGCCCGGCTCCTATGAAGGCGATCTTGGCCACGGTTCCTTCTGGTTGCTGCGTTCCCTGCCGCTCGGATTGCACATTTGTGCGCGTGCCGGGTGGGATTGTCACATAATACACTGCTCGCAGCCCAAGGGAGGCGGCAACTGCTCGATATGGATTGTCCATGTGTGATGCTGCCTCGGCGGTAGGGATGAGGAAGAGTTCGTCGTCGGCGAATTTGCACATGGGAGGCAGCCAGGGTTTCCAGGCATCTCAGTCCGCGATCCGCGGAATCTGGCGAACATAACCGATGCCTCGGTGTAATGCTAAGTGTGATGAAAGTGACATGCGCAAGGAGCCTTTCATGCCCAGAAGGATCGACAGTGCCCCTCTGCCCACCAGCGTACGGCAGCAGATCGAGCGCATGATCACCGAGCAGGGTTTGGCCGGTCGGCGGTTGCTCAGTTACCGGAAGCTGGCCGAAAAGCTGGGGGTTTGTCAGCAGACGCTCCAGCGCGCGCTGGCCGCCATGGAGGCCGGCGGGCTCATCGAACGCCGCCACGGCTCGGGGACCTACGTCCTCGACGCCAAACAGCGCCGGGCGCGGGCGGCGGCCAGGTCCCTGGTCGTAGTGATCCGCGGCCGGCCGGATCCAGATGCCGGCTGGAACCCCGTATCCGACATGCTGGCCGGCGTGCAGGCCCAGGCCGAGCGGACCGGGACGCGCTGCGAACTGCTGGCCTGGGAGGATCCCGGGGCTGCCGGGCGGCTCTTCGATGCCCGGGAGATGCGCGCCCACGCCGGGTTCATCCTGCTGCGCCTGTCCGTCCCCCGCCTGGTATCGCGGTTGCTCGCGGTCGGCAGCGGGCCGGTGGCCATGGTCGACGAGCCGCTCCGGGGCGTGCCGGCGATCCTGGTGGGCGATGACAGCATCAACGGCGCGCGGGAGGTAACCCGGCATCTGCTGGAGCTCGGCCACCGCCGGATCGGTTTTCTGGACGTCGGCGACCGCCAGCAGTGGAACCCCGACAAGCACGGCGGCTACCTGGCGGCGCTGGAGGAAGCCGGCGTGCCGGTCGACGAGCGGCTGACGGTCGCGCCGATGCTGGGCGTGCCGGTGGATTCCGCGCAGGCCCCGCGCCTGGTGGACGCGGCGGTCGGAGAACTGCTGGCGCTCGCCGACCCGCCCACGGCCATCTTCGCCTACGACGACCGCCGGGCGCTCTTGGTCATCGAAAGCCTCAGACGGCGGGGCATCGAACCCGGCCGGGACATCAGCGTGGCCGGCTTCGGCGACACCGCGTCGCGAAACGGAACCTGCGACGCCCTGACCAGTTGCCGGATAGATTTCCGGAAAATGGGCCAGGAGGCGGTTCGCGCGCTCCTGCGGCCGGCGACGCCCGGCGAGGGCCGCTTCATCCTGGTGCCCGACCGGCTGGCGGTCAGGACCAGCACGGCGGTCGTGAAGCGTGAAAACAAGGTTCTTACGGGAGGATAACCATGCACTGGGCAACGGGCAGTCTCGTGACGATCGTTCTGGCCCTGACCGCCGGGGCCCTCGGGGCAGGGGAACCTGCCAAGGCCGAGCGCAAGGGACCGCTGGCCGCTCTGCCCTCGGCGCCGGGGGCGCACATCGAGAAAATCAGGGCGCTTGGCGAGGGCGAGTGGTTGAACCTGGGCTCTCCGGCCGCCGACCCCAAGTGGGGCCGGGCCCGCGGCCGGGCCTGGGGCGGGAAGGCGTTCGCCCTGGCCCCCGACATCCGCGGCGCCTACTTCACGGGCGAAGGGATCCACGCTTTCGTCAAGCCGGATGGTTACGGCATGAACGATTACTGTGTCTACGATATCAATGCACATCGCTGGATCTGTACATATCCCGGGACAGACACCAAAGCCTTCACCCAACAGGTCAAGAACGGTGACCTCAAGGCCAACGACCACGGCCAGGTGGTGAACAGGGAGGGCCGACTGATGCCCGGTCACCTGGTCCACGCCTGGGGCTTCCTGACGTACGACACGGACCGGAAGAAGATGGCGTTGATGGCGGATTGCGGTTACAATAAGTACTTCTTCCCGGGAACGGGCTACGACTCCCCGAAAGCTGTGGCTGCGGACGTCACCGAAGGTCTGGGGCTGATCCAGGAGCAGATCAAGACGAAACCCGTGCAGACGCTGTCGCCATGGTTCTACGACAGCGCAACCGGCGAATTCGAGCGCTATCCCGCGTCGGCCAAGCCCCGCGCGCTCGATGGATTCAGCCATCCCCAGTTCATATACATCCCGTCCAAGAAGCAGCTGCTCCTCTTCAGCGAGAAGAAGGCTGCCTTCTTCGATCCCGACCAGAAGGCATGGACGCCGGTGGAGGTCAAGGGCGCGGGGCCGTCCGGGGGCGACATCGGGGCCTGCTACGACTCCAAACGCGATCGCATCTACAGCGGGGCGATCGGGCCCATGGCCATGAAGAAAGGGGATCAGAACGCCATCCTGGTCTACGACATCAAGACGGAGACCTGGTCCAAACCGGACGCCAAGGGCGAATGCCCGCAGGCCTGGTCCACCAACCGGAGCTCGGTCCACTACGACTCCGCAGGCGACGTGGTGCTGGTCCTGGACTACGCGGACAAGAAACTGTATGTCTACGATCCAACGGCCGGCAGCTGGGGCAGCCCCATTCCGATGCCCGAGGCCGTGCAGAAGCAACGCGGCTGCGGGCATGCCTTCTACGATCCGGAACTCAACGTCCACTTCGTGTTCTTCGCAGGCGACAGCGTCGACAACGGCGTCATGTGGGCGTACCGGCACAAGAAGGCCGGCAAGTAGGACCCGGGGATTCTGACGGGAGGACGAAGATGCGTCTGATGAGCAGCCTTGCCGCAAGCGTTCTGATCTGCAACCTGGCGTCGTTCGGCGCAGCGCAGGCCGGCGAGCGCCCGCCAACTCCGGCTCCGACTCCGGAGATGCCGGGCGCGGCTCCCCAGCGCCCGGATGGCGTACAGGTGTGGGTCTGCCAGCCGCCGCGGGACCTTTTCGCCTCCGACACTCCGGCGCAGGGCGAGAAGAAGCTGGAGATCGACCTGATCGCCCCGCGCAACGGCCGCGCCAGCAGCCAGGTGGTGCTGGCCTCGGGCAAGCCGATCCGCAACATCAGGGTGACGGTCGGCGATCTGGCACACGAGGGGGGCAAGGGGGCGATCATATCCACGCAGGTGATGGTGCGTTTCCCGGCGGTGGCCGAGCCTTACAAGAACAGCGATCGCTTCGTGCCCGACAACCGCTTCGATATCCTGCTGACCGAGGCGCCAACCGAAGTGCCTGTGCGGAGCGTGCGCCCGGGGTCTCTCGGCCAGAAGTACAGCGATCGGGCGGTGCCGGTCGGCGCCATGCAGCCGGTCTGGCTCACCGTGCTGGTGCCGGCCGATGCGGCTCCGGGCGCCTATCGCGGCGAGGTGACCGTCTCCGCCGAAGGTCTGGCCGCCACCAAGGTGCCGCTGGGTGTCAGGGTCTACGGTTGGACCATGCCGGAGCTCAAGGACCTGACCTGCCGGACCCACATCTGGCAGTCGCACGAATCCTCCGCCCGGCGCTACGGCGTGCCCCTGTGGTCGGAGCGGCACTTCGAACTGATGGGCCAGGTGCTCGACCTCATCAAGCCCACCGGCAACGGCCTTTGCCCCGTGCATCTGATCGCCAACGCCTTCAACGGGGGCAACGCCGAGTCGATGGCCAGGTGGATCGACAAGGGCGATGGCAAGTACGAATACGACTTCGCCCCCTTTGACAGGTATCTGGACCTCTACGAGAAGAAGCTCGGCAAGCCCCGGGCGCTCCTCTTGAACGTCTTCCGCGCCGGGGCCGACGGCAACAACGGCTCGGGGACCGGCCCGTACAGAGCCACGGGGGAGAACCCGGTTAAGGTGAGCCGCCTCGACCCGGCCACCGGCAAGGTCGAGCCGATGAGCCAACCGCTCTACGGCACGGACGCGAGCGCGGACTTCTGGCGGCCGGTCCTGGCCGAGGCCGCCAAGCGCATCGAGCGGCGGGGCTGGATGGACGTGGCCGCGATCGGAACTGCCGGGGACGCCGTCCCCCACAGGGAAACCGTGGCGGCATTCATGAAGGCGGCGCCCAAGGTGCCCTGGTTCAGCACCTCCCACAAGAACCCCAGCGCCTACAAGGCCGCCGACGGCGGGCTGGTCCCGGTGGCCTTCCGCGAGCACGTCTGGGGTGTGGGCACGCCGCGCAAGCCCGAGTACGGCATGCCCTGGAAAACGGAGAGGGGGAATGTCTGGGTGTGGTCCCGCTACGGCGCGGGGGCCAGCATCCTGCGCCAGGACGACGGCCTCTTCGGCCATCGCTTCAACCCTGAGATCATCCTCCACACCGGCTGGGCCGGGCTCGGCCAGAGCGGTGCCGATTACTGGATCATGCCGGACACGAAGCGGCCGCTCTGTTTCTCCGACGAAGGCAAGGGCATGTGCGAGAGCATTACATGCTTCACCGCGCCCGGCCCCAACGGGCCGCTGGGCACGGAACGGCTGGAGGCCTTCGCCGAGGGCATGCAGGTTACCGAGGCCCTCATCTGCTTGCTGAAGGCTGTCGACGAGAAGAAGCTCGACGCGGCGCTCGCCGCCAAATGTAAGGAGTTCCTGGCCAGGCGGGCGGCCCGGAACCTCGAAATCATGCCCGGCGCCCCGGGCAAAGGCGCCCCCGGACGCGCGGCGGCGTTCTTCCCCGCCTGGCAGGATGACGACGCGCTGCTCTTTGCGCTTTGCGCCGAGGTCAGCGCCAGGCTGGGCACGGGCGCGAAATAGTCGGGACGCAGAAGCAGAGGAGTTTTCATGCGGACTTTCAGGAGGACGAAAATGCGTCTGGCGATCGGCCTGGCAATCGCGGTCTGGCTCTGCAGCCCCCTGGCCGCCGGCGAGCGGAAGGGCCCGCTGACCATGGCGGGAGAGGTCGGCTTCGCCGTCAAGCCGGCGGCTACCAGGGGGGGGGATGGGATGAAGATCTCCTTCGTGGCCGCCGCGCCGACCGACGTCGAGGTGGCGGTCCTCGACGCCAAGGGCACGGTGGTTCGGCACCTGGTCGCCGGGATGCTTGGCGAGAAGCCGCCCAAGCCGCTCAAGCCGGGCCTGGCCCAGGAGCTGGAGTGGGACGGCAAGGACGACGCCGGCGCCGGCGCCCCGGGGGGGCCCTTCAAGGTCCGGGTGGCGCTGGGCCTGAAGCCCCAGTTCGACCGGGTCATCGGCTGGTCGGGGCAACAGCTGGCCGGCGTCGACGGCCTGACCGCCGGACCTGACGGCACGGTCTACATCGTACATTCCGCCGGGCTCTACGCGCACCGCGCCACATGGCTGATCTCCGCGTTCGACAAGGACGGGAAGTATCTCCGCCAGGTCTATCCCGGCCCGGCCAATCTTCCGCCCGAGAAGCGTCAGGGCTGGCCGCGCCTCACGCCCGAGGGGGGGAGCGAGGTCCCAGTGATCTTCCACCTCCTGTCCCGGACCACCTACCCAGGGGCGGTATTCGGCGAACGCATGTTCCCGCTGGTCACCGGTGACGGGCGACTGGTGCTGCTCTCCGCCTCCGGCGGCGGCAGCATTAAACACCCAGACCTCCGCGGCGGGCGGCGGCTGCTCGTCCTCGGCACCGACGGGAGCGTGCCCGAGAACTTCCTGGGGCCGGAGATCTGTCCTCAAGTGGGAGGCTTCGGGCACATCGCACTCTCCCCGGACGGCAAGCAGGTCTACGCGGCCGGCTTCGTGGACACCGGCTCCAAGGGCAAGGGCCCGGTCAACGTGGTCTACCGCGTCGCGCTCGACGGGTCGAAGCCCGCCGAGGCCTTCATCGGCAAGCCCTACGAGAAGCTCGAAGGCCCGGCGGGGCTGAGCGACCCGCAGGGCATCGCCGTCGACAAAGACGGCAACGTTTACGTCTCGGACTACGACCACGACCGGGTGGTGGTCTTCAAGCCGGACGGCTCTTACCTCGACGAGATCAAGGTCGAGTGTCCGGACACCGTGCATGTCAGCCGGAAGACCGGCGCGGTCTACGTGGTCCAGCTGAAGAAACGCGCCAAGCCCTTTACTGACGAGGGCTGGTCCTCCCCGTCGCACAACTGGTGGGTCAGGCGCATCGTTAAGTTCGGGGGGCTCAAGGACAAGGCCGAGAAGGCCGCCTGGGAGAACACCCTCAAGTCCACCTTCGGGGGTGGCGGCTGCATGACCCTGGACGAGTCCGGGGCCGAGCCGGCGCTGTGGGTCACCGGACTGGTCTACCGCGGCGGGCCGATATTCAGGTTCGTCGAGAAGGCCGGCAAGCTGGAGCCCGCCGGTGAGCCGATCAAGGAGGCTGCCAAGGGCGATAAGGGTCGGGCGCTGGGCTTCATCGGCGACGTCTCCTACCTCGACGGCCGGGTGCTGGCCCAGCACCCGGCGTTCGGCAACAGCAGTAACGCCAGCCTGGCCTACAGCGCCGACACTGGCGAGTACCTCGGGACCTACACTCCCAAGACCGCGGCCGGCAAGGCCGAGAACTACTGGAACCTGGTCTACGGCGAGGTGGCCGTCGGCAAGGATAGCCGGATGTACTACCACCCCGGGGAACTCCGCCGCTACGACGCCGAGGGCAAGCCGGTCCCGTTCGAGACGGGCGAGAAGGGCCTGCTCGCCGGCCTCTTCCACGGGCACACCCGCGAGGCCGGCATTTTCATCAACCGCGCCGGGACCATCTGGATGCCCAGCGCGCCGGGCAACCGCCAGCTCGAGGACATGAAGGTCAAGGTGATCGCCCCTGACGGCAAGATCATCAAGGACAGCGCCGTTCGCGTGCAGGGCGCCAGGATGGGGGGCATCGTCGCCGACCGCGCCGGGAACATCTACGTGGGCGCCCAGGCCGTGCCCATGGACGAGCGCATACCCAAGGCCTATGCCGGGAAGCTCCCGACCGACGGCCCGGCGCACCACCCCAGCCTCGCCTACAAGCAGAACGCCATGATCTACAAGTTCCCGCCGGAGGGTGGGAGCATCCTCACCGATCCCCAGGGCACGTTCACGGCCATCGCCCAGTACAAGCGCACCAGCGTGACCGTCAAGAACGCCCTGTGGATGAAACGGCTGGGCTACATCGGCAGCCACGGCGACGAACTGGGCTGCCACTGCGAAACCACCCGCTTCGACCTGGACGGCTTCGACCGGCTCTTCGCGCCGGACATCTTCCGCTTCCGGGTCTGCGTCCTCGACACCGAGGGCAACGAGATCACCAGTTTCGGCTCGTACGGCAACATGGACAGCCGGGGAGCGGGCTCGCCCGTCCCCGAACCGGAGATCCCCTTCGGCTGGCCGCTGTCCGTCAACTGCGGCGGCGGCAAGGCCTTCGTGGCCGACCTGGTCAACCGCCGGGTGGTGGCGGTGAAGTTCGAGCACGCAGCGGTAGAAGTCTGCGAAGTCAGATGAGCAGCAGCGTTGTTGGCCACGGCCGCCAGTGGCCCAAAACGTTGGGAACGCACCATCCGACCAGCGCGGCAAGGTCGAGAAGGCCCTGACGGGAGGACTAAGATGCGTCTGATGAGTCTTTTGGCGGTCGCGGTCTGCGTGTGCAGCCCCCTGGCCGCCGCCGAGCCGTCCGCGCTCAAGGACGCCCCGGCCAACACCTGGGTCAAGCTGACCGAGTCGAAGACCGGCGGCCGCGCGCAGCCGCTCTTCCTGTACGCCTCCGGGATCAGACGGTTCGTCCTGGCCGGCGGCACGCAAGGGCGGGGCTACGGCGTAATCGCGCGCCACTACGACACCGAGGAGTTCGACCTGGCCACCGGCCGGTGGCTCAACACCTATCCGGCGGGCCTGGAGAAGGACCGCCCGGAGTCAGGCCCGCTGGGCGAGCAGTATGCCAAAGACCGTGAGAGGCACGGCAACGGCCTGGGCGGCGGGCCGTTCTACAAGGACGGCGAGCACCTGCGCCTGGTCGCCGGCGGCCAGTGGGCGCCCGTGGTGACCAACAGCTACGCCTGGTGCTACGTCCCGGACGACGGCCGGATCTACCTGTCGCCCGGCAAAGAAATGTTCGTCTACGACACCGCCAAGCGGACCTGGCGGGAACTCAAGACCGCGCCGCGCGAGAAGTGCCTGGTCTGCTGCTCGATGTGCCACGACCCGGTCAACAAGGAGATCCTCCACACCGGCGGAGGCGGCGGCAGCGCCGACGTCTCCACCTGGGCCTACAGCATCGCAAAGAACGAGTGGCGAAAGCTCGAGTTCGGGTCGGCCAAGCTCAAGGAGCTCTTTGCGAAGTCGAAGAACCTGCGCTGGGAGGCCAAGACGCTGCTCGGCCGTTGCGCCAGCCGCCACGCGGTGGCCGAGACCGCCGGGGAGGCCAAGGTGGACCTTGTCGCCGAGGCTACCAGGCTAGCCGCCACCGCCGAGAAGTTCGCCGGCGAGATGGCTGCTGCAGGCCTTGCCGGGGCGGAGAAGGCCGCCGGCGAGATGGCCGCCAAGCGCCTCAACGCCGCTGCGGCGGCGGTCAAGGCCGCCGGCCCGACCCTGTCCGGGGCGATCACCCCGGAGAAGATCGCGGCCGTCCGCGCCGCCCGGGCGATCTTCGAGCAGGCCGTCGACGCGCTCTCGCCCGAACCGCCCGGCCGGGCGCGGTCGCAGACCGTTTTCGACCCGGTCCGGAAGAAGATCGTGCTCTTCGGTGGAGACGGCCTCGACCGGACACTCTCCGACACCTGGCTCTACGATAGCGCGACGCGCTCCTGGGAGCAGAAGTTCCCTGAGAAGTGCCCGGCCCCGCGCGCCGGGCACATTCTCGGCTGGCTGCCCAGGGCCGGAAAGGTCGTGCTCGCCGGCGGCTACAGCCGCGGGCAGCTCGCCCAGGAGATCTGGACCTACGACGCAGCCGCCAACGCGTGGCAGCTCCTGAGCCACACGCCCCTGGCCGGCGGGGCCGGCTCGAGCTGCCCGGCGGCGGACCCCCGGGGCGTCCAGACCGGTGCGGTCAACGAGGACGATGTCCTGGTCTGCGTGACGACCTCCGGCCACGATCAGCTGGTCACCTGGGCCTGCCGCATCGACGCCTCGAAGGCCGACGCCGCCGGCACCGCCGCGCGCGGCGCCGCCTCGGGGACGTACGACTTCAACCGGATCGACCCGGCGGACTGGGAGAAGCTGGCCCAGCCCGATCCGGCGAAGGCCAGGAAGATCCTCGAAGATCTGCCCGTAAACCAGTGGACGGCGCTGCAGTTTCCGAAGTATGCTCCGGGCGCCACCAACCGCTGGGGCACAAGCGCCTACGACACCGACCGCCACCAGTTCCTGCTCTGGGGCGGCGGGCACGCCACCAGCCACGAGAACGACGTGGCCCACTTCAGCCTGCTGGGCGGCTTCTGGACCATCGGCTACCACCCGGACGACCCCATCGAAAACGTCTACGCCAGCCAGCCGGTGCCGCTGTCCTTCAACGACCGCGCCCACGTGCCCATGCACGCCTACAAGGGCTACACCTACGACCCGACCGCCGGGAAGATGTTCTACTTCGAGCGGGTCTACAACCCGTTGGTGCGCGAATGGGAACCGCTGCCCATGCCCGGGCTGGAGCATCGCGGCGTGATGCACAGCCACATCAAGGCCACGCCGGCCGGCGCGGTCACCTGGTCGGACAAGGGGCTCTTCCGCTTCGACGCCAAGGCTGGCGCCTGGCAGAGACTGCCGTGGAACGGTCCCAAGCCCAAAGGCGACATCGGCTGGTGCGACGGCCCCTGCGTGATCCACGACTCCAAGCGCAACTGCCTGTGGATGACCTACGCCGAGGAGATCTTCAGGTACGATCTCGCCAAGGGGACCAGCGAGAAGGTCGCCTTCTCCAGGCCCAAGGCGCTGGACCAATGGATCTTCCGCGGCGGCGAGGCCGTCCACCTGCCGGACGCGGACCTCGTCCTGGGCATGTGTCCGCTCAAGCGCCCCGACGGCAAGGTCCGCAGCTATGCCTGGGACCCCAGTGACGGCAAGTTCTACTGGCTGGACCTCAAGTGGGTCGAAGGCGGCAAGAGCGTGGAGTTCAATGACAAGCCGTTCAGTTACTCCGACGCCCTGGCCTACGACCCGGAACTCAAGCTGGTGCTGCTCAACAACTCCAGCGCCCGCAAGGTCTGGACGCTCCGCTTCGACCGCAAGACCGCCGGCCTGGAAGAGATGAAGGACGGGCAGTGACCGTGTCGCGGGGCCGGTTGGAGAGGAGAGACGTCGATGATTAGAGGCGCTTCCGCACTGCTCTTAACCCTGGTCCTGGCCGTCGGGGCGGCCCTCACCCCATCCCCTCTCCCCGCGGGAGAGGGGCCAGGGGTGAGGGTGGAGCGCAAGGGCCCGCTGGCCGCGCTGCCCAGCGCACCGGGCGCGCACATCGAGAAGCTCAAGGCCCTCGGCGACAACGCCTGGCTGGACCTGGGCTCGCCCGCGCCGGACCCCAAGTGGGGCAAAGCCTGCGGCCGGGCCTGGTCCTCCCGAGCGCCCTACGCGCCGGACCTGCGCGGCGCGTTCGTCTTCGGCGAGGGCGTGCACGGCGGGATCAAGTCGGACGGCCACTACATGGACGACCTCTGGTTCTACGACATCAACGCCCACCGCTGGATCTGCGTCTACCCCGGGATCAAGGCCAACGGCGGCTACGCGGAGATCAAGTTCAACGCCGACGGCTTCGAGGTGACGCCCGACGGCCATCCCATGCCGATCGCCTCGATGGTCCATGCCTACGGCATGGTCACCTACGACACCGACCGCAAGCTCTTCCTGAGCATGCCCTGCAGCGGCGGCTACTGGGGCGGGATCAAGGGCCGCTGGGAGCGCCGCGAGGAGCTCAAGGAGAAGACGCCCAAGTCCGCCAGCCCCTGGATCTACAACACGGTCGAGGGACACTGGGACCGCTTCAAGACCAAGAACCCGTCGGGCCCCGGCGGCTTTGGCGCCACGTTGGTCTACGTGCCCACCGTGAAGAAGAGCTTCAGCTACATCAATAAGGGCAGCCCCATCTGCTGGTATGATTCCGAGGCGCGGGAGTGGACGCCGATCAAGAGGCAGGGGACGCTTACGCCCTGGAGCATCGACCCGACCAGCTGCTACGACAGCAAGCGGGACCGCATCTGGATGGGCGGAGGGAAGTTCCCGATCATCGACAAGGGCAAGAACGCCCTGTGGTCCTTCGATGTCCGGACCGAGACGTTTGTCGAGGCGGCCCCCAAGGGTGCGCCGGGCTCGACCTGCTGCGCGACGGATCGCGCGATGATGAACTACGACAGCGTCAACGACGCGGTGGTGCTCATCCTGTGGAAGGTCGCGGAGGGCGATGTGCCGGGGGTCTACGTCTACCATCCGGAGAAGAATGAGTGGGAGACGGTCTCGGAGCGCCCGCCGGCCCTGGCCCAGAAGGATGCCTGGACGGGATTCTACGACCCCGAGCTCAACGTGCACTTCATGCACGGTGCCGGCGACAGCCGCGACAACGGCGTGATGTGGGGATACCGGTACAGGAAGGGCGGCAGATGAGACCGAAGGGCCAAAGATGACCCGCGGGGCAACGAGAAGGAGCGAGGGGATGAGCGCGACAGATGACCCGGCCGGCGGACCGACAGGCGATGCCCATCCGGCGGGCGGCGGAACCAGGCCCTTCGACGAAGTCTGGCGGGAGGTCGAGGGCCGCCACGGCTGGCGCGTCCAGGTTGTCGAGTGCGCAAACCCGGCCCCGGCGGTCAGTCGCATGCCGTTCGTCTGGTCGGACTACGACAGCCGGCATGCCGTGGCGTTCCGCGAGCGTCACCGCTTGGCCGAGTTGGTCGCGGGGGCGCGGGACGACTGGGAAGCGCTGCTGCGCCTGCGGCACTGGACCTTCGTCAACATGATCAACGGCAGCGAGGCCAGCCTGCCCCTGCCGGAGGCCTTCAGCGCGCTGGACCCCGCCGCGCTGGTGGCGGCCAGCCACGCCGGCGGCACCTTCTG
>JAKLDR010000141.1 GCA_022703445.1 Planctomycetota bacterium
GACGTGTCCGTGCCTGCCGAGCGGATTGGGCACGAACCTGTCGCCAGTTCTGGGGAGAGCGCTGCCAGACTCCCCGGCGGCGGCAACCAACCCGCCCTCGCCGACCCCGGGGGCCGGCAGGTTGGCCAGGTGGTCGGTCAACTCCCGGACGTCGTACGTACGGCCGACCAGCTCCGACAGAGCCTGCGCGGGCGTCGAGACGAACACCACCCCATCACGCAGTTCGTAGTCCAGTCCGGCGGTGCGCAGCACCCACCTGAGCGCCAGGCCAAACCTGACGCGGGGAAGGTGCAGGGTGATGAGTTGGTGCGGGCTGGCTTCTCCCCCGCCGAATGCCTTCGGATCCACCACGATCGGGGCCCGGGTCAGGCGCGCAAGACGTTCGATGCATTCCCAAAGGGGGAGCCCCCGGAAGTCGATGTCCACTTCCTTGTCGAGGGCCTGGCGGAGTTCCGACCGCCAGCGCGGCTCGGGCTCTTCGACCGGCGCCTTGGCCAGACGTTCGGGCTCCGGCGTACGTACGAGCAACTCGGCAACCACCAGCTCAGTCTTGCCGCTCTTGCCGCGCAATGCCCCCAGCGGAACCCGCTCCGGCCTGCCGAGTTCCGCGCGCAGGTCAAGCGGCGCCATGTATATGGCGACGTTCTCCGACCGGCCGCCGTCGGCTTCCGCCGGCAGCCACAGGGCCACTCGCGCGGCCAAGGCGATCGACTGCCGGTCGGCGGCCAGCAGTGGGCGACAGTCCAGGAGCGCCCCGGTGAAGGAGGCTTTGCCTCCCCCGCTGAGCGGCCGGTCACTGCCGCGCAAGCTGTGGACGCGCTGGCCGTCGACGCCTGAAACCACGGCCTCGGCCAGCAGCCGTCCGGCCGTCCCGGCAGAGTTGAGCTTGCCGGGCTCGACCGCGAGAAAACGCAGGCGCGTCTCGAGCGACAGACGGGCTTCCCGCCGCAGTTCGGCCAGGGCCTCCCGGACCCTGCGGTGGCCGTCCTCGGACTGGGTCACGATGAGCTGCCCGCGGTCTTCCGACAGGTTCGCTCCCCGGCCCGGTTCCCAGTTGCGCGGGCCGGTGCGGGACCAGATCAGACTAAGAAGCGTATCTCTGTCCGTGCCTCCGAAGCTGGGCGTCGGGTAAATGCGGTAGGAGGCCTCATCCTCCTTGCGCTCAACGCGCCGGCCGAGCAGGTCCATGGCCGGGGCCGGCTGGTCGGAGTCCATGGCCAGGAGGTCGCCCACGTCGTAGATCACCGTGCGCGTCGTCGAGCGAAGCGAGTCAGGATCGGAGACGAAGACCGCCCCGTCGCGCAGCTCCATCTCCAGGCCATAGCGGCGGAGCAGCGCCCATAGCACCCACCGGACCGGCCAGTTCCTCATCTGTGGCTGGACGTTGTGGTAACCAGTGTGCTCCTTCAGCTTGGGATCAACGACGATGCTGATGCCGGATGCGCGCTGCAGCGTGGCTGCCGCGTCAGCCAGCGAGAGGGTACCGGGAATGTCCACGGAGATGGGCCTGTCGAGCTTGGCGCGAAGCTCGGTCTTCCAGGCAGGCTCGTCGGCCGGAGCCTGCGAGTCGAGGTTTCCGCGACAGCCGGAGACGCAGGCAACGCCCAAGGCAAAAGCCGCAAGGGACCGCCAAGCGCAGCGCATGATGCCGGCCATGCCCTCTTCCTCCTCTGCGCTCAGCGCCATCCCTTGGGTTGCACCACTATAGACTGGTTACTCGCGGCCGAACTTAGCTCCTGAAATATGCGCCTGGGATACCGTGGACGACGAAAGGGCGCCATCAAAGCGGCCCGTCCTCCACGTCCGCTAAGCCCGCGGCACTCCCTACTTCGCCCCCAGACAGATCACCCTCCCGTCCTCGAGGCTGGCATAGAGCTTTCCGCCGGCCAGGGCCAGGCCCTCGTAGACCGGGGCGGCCGGGAGCGCGACGCTCGCCGCCTTGGCGCCGTCCTTGGCCGAGAGGACCAGGACCTCGCCGGTGCGCTTGCCGTCGGCCGTGACCGAGACGCCGACGACGAGCTTGTCGCCGGCCAGGATCAGCGACTCGACCACCCTGCCGACCGGCATGACCTGGGTCCAGAGGTTCTCCTCGGGCTTCTTGGCGGCGTGGGCCCGGGCGACCAGGACGGTCTGGCGCCCGCGCGGCTTGGCGCCGTCGAACTGGAAGCTGGCGTAGTACCGGTTGGCGCTGTCGAACGCCGAGGGGCACGGCGGGTACTCGCCCGGGCCGTTGCCCCAGATGTTGCGGCTGACGTAGTTGAAGCTGACCCGCACCGGCGAGTTGAACTTGGGCAGCCCCGACCGCTTGGCGACGCCGCCGACCTTGGGGTCGAACTTCCCCTGGGCCACGCCGGAGATGGCGATGGCCTCGCCGTCGGAGGCCAGCAGGTCGGCAGGCCCCTTGAAGATGTCCCATCCCGGGCTCTTGTCCCCGGGCAGCGGCCGTCGCGAGGACCAGGCCAGCTTGCCGCCCCTGACGTCTATGCCGTAGACGAAGAGCCCGTCCTCGATCTCGGTGGAGCGTCCGGCCACGGCGTAGGCCAGGTCGCCCTCGACGAGAACGCCCCCGACCACCGGCCAGGAGGACTCCACCTGTCCGAAGGCCAGCATCCTCCGCTGGGTCGGCGCGGCCCGGAAGCGCCAGGCGAGCTTGCCGCTGGCGCCGTCGAGCGCGTAGACGCAGCCGTCGTGGCTGCCGACCAGCGCCAGTCCGCCGGTGATGGCCGGCGGGGCATCGAGCCGCCCGCCGGTCGGGTAGGTCCAAAGGGGCCTGCCGTCCTTCTCGTCGAGGGCCGCGGCGACGCCGGCATCGGTCAGCGCGACCATCACCCGTCCCTCGGCGACCGTCGGCCCGGAGATGACGTGGCCCGACGGGGCGCGCAGTTTCCAGTCGTCGCGGATCAGAGCCTCGGGCCACTTGCCGGGCTCGAGCTTGCTCGACCAGAGCGTCTCGAGCGCGGCCGGCACGGCCGCCGTCGTGCAGTTGGAGCGCCGGCCGTCGTAGCGGAACATCGGCCAGGATGTTCCGGGAGCCGCGGCCCCTCCCCCGCCCCCTCCGGAGCCCGCGGCCGGGCCCTTCTCCCAGCGGTCGGTTTCGTCCGGCTCGGTCGAGACCTTGTCGGAGGCCCAGCCGGCGATGCCCGGGATGAACGCTCCGCAGACGCAACCGAAGGGCACGTTGGTCTGCAGCATGTAGAACTGTCCGTTGGCCAGTCCGAAGGCCACGCCGTGGCAGGCGCCGCGCGCCCCGCGGTTCTCGTAGCCCTTGCCGTCCTCCCAGCTCATGAAGTTGCAGGGCCGCCGGCCGATGGCGTAGCGGTCGGAGACCACCACCGGGTGGCAGCCGATGCCGCCGACCGTCGACGTCCAGGTCTTCTGGACTTTGCCGTCGGCCGGGCTGAGCCCCACCCAGAGCATGGCGTTCTTCTTCGCCGGTTCGTCCCAGTCCACGACCCAGACCAGTCCCGAGGCGAGGTAGGCCTGGTCGCTCGGGAAGTTGGCCCCCTTGGGCTTGTTGGCCGAGCCGGTCCACTTCCACAGCCAGGCGCCGTCCTTGGCGGCGAAGGCGTGGAACTCGGCGGTCTCGCCGTTCATCCTCCTGGCCAGCAGCAGGTCACCCTGCACAAAGCACAGGAAGCCCTTGTCGCCCACCTTCTCGGCGACGCTGGTCGTCCAGACCGGCGCGCCCTTGTCGAGGTCGATGGCGCAGAGCTCGGCGCCCTTGAGCAGGTAGACTTTCCCGGCGGCGGCCACCGGCGAGTTGACGTCCGGACGGTCGCACTTGACCGGCATGGTCCACTTGGAGGTTCCGGTGGCCAGGTCGAAGCAGTTCAGTGCCGACTGGCTCTGGGCAATGAGCCGGTCGCCGACCACCAACATGCCCCAGGCCGACGTCGCAATGGTGCGGACCGACTCTCCGGTCGCGGCGTTGAGCACCGCCACGTCCTTGCCACCCGAAGCGTAAAGCCGGTCGCCGATCGCGACCAGCTTCATCAGGTGGCTCGCGCCCATGGCCATCGGCTTGGTCCAGAGGATGAGGCCGCTGAAGGCGTCGCGGGCGACGATGTGCCCGGTGGTCATGAGGTAGAAATTGCGGCCTCCGGCCGAGACCATCTGGATCACGCCGCCGTAGGCCGGGACGTTCGCAACTTCCGGGTTGGGCTGGACCGCGCCGGCGCACCAGCGGATGGTGTTGGGCGGGCCGATCAGCTGGTCGCGGGAGACCATGTTGCCGTCCGGGCCGTAGCGGGTGTGGGTGCGCTCGTCCATTCCCGCCGGCCGGGGCTTCTTCCAGACCAGCCACAGCCGGGACTTCTTCACCTGCTGGATTCCGGCCATCCCCGCCGCAGTCAGCTGGGCCTCGAGCGCCTTGGCGTCGCCGTCGGCGCCCAGGCAGGCCACGCCGTTGGGGGCCAGGACCCGGGCGAGTTCGGAGGCGGGGAGCCCACCCTTGATCAGGGCGGCGGCGTCCTCGGCCACGAGCAGCCCCGCCAGGTTGTCGGCCAGGGGTATCTCCTTGAGCGGCGAGCACTCCGCCGAGGCCAGGCCGCTCAGGCCGTCGGCGGCCAGTGTCGTCCGCGCGGCGGCGACCGACTCGCGGTTGGGCGCGAGCCCGAAGACCAGGAACTTTCCGGACTTCGCCAGGTTCTTCATCATCGCCGGAGAGGAGAAACCGAGCTGCACGCAGAAGCCGCCGGTGACGCCGGAGGCCTGGAGGACCTCGCCGGTCGGATCGCCCGGCTCGGCGGCGAAGGAGTTGCCTGCCGCGAGCAGGAGCCCGAGCAACAGAGCCGCGCCGGCCGGCGCGCTCAGGCGCCGGCAGTCACTCAGCAGGAAGGTCATGGTTGTCCCTCTTTCAGCCCGGCCTCTGGCCCTTGAGGACCTCGATCATGGCGTGGATGTTCTCGGCGGGCGCGTCGCCGGGGATGGCGTGGGCCGGCGAGGCGATGTAGCCGCCGGACTTGCCCAGACGCTCGATGAGCTCCGCGACCTTTTCGCGGACCTCGTTGGGGCTCCCGTAGGGCAGGAGCTGCTGGGTGCTGATGCCGCCGTAGAAGGCCAGGCGCCCGCGGTAGCGTTCCTTGGTCGCGAAGACGTCGATGACCTCTGGCTGGAACGGGTTGAAGCAGTCCAGGCCGATTTCCACCAGGTCGTCGAAGATCTCGTCGACCTTGCCGCAGCTGTGGATGAAGACCTTCTTGCCGCGCTCCCGGACCGCGGCGTACTGCCTGGCCAGCCGCGGCTTGAGCAGCTCGCGCCAGAGCTCCGGGCCCATCATCAGGCCGAGCTGCGTGCCGAAGTCGTCGCCGAAGATGACCCCGTCGGCCTCAGGGCACTGGCCCAGGCCCTCGCGGACCATGCCCAGGTTGACCTCGAGTATCCGGTCCAGGAGCGCGCCGGCGAAGCCGCGGTCGGCGGCCATGGCCACCATGAACTCCTCCATGCCGGCCAGCACCCAGGCGCGCTCGAAGAGCGAGAAGTCGACGGACATGAGCAGGAAGCGGTCCGGGTACTTCTGGCGCGCCTTCTTCAGCCCGTCGAAGCGCCCCGGGGCCTTGGGATCAGGCCACCTGAACTTGTCCATAGTCTCCGGAGTCAGGCACGGCGCCGGGTTGCCGATGTCCTCGTCGATCTGGCGGTTCCAGCGGGTCCCGTAGTCGTCTACGTAGAAGCCGTCCGCGTCGCGCTTGCCGTACTCGATGCGGATCGACGGGGAGGAGGCCAGGCAGTTGCCCAGCTTGGTCTCGAAGTTCGGGTCGCCGTAGAACTCGGCCATCTTGCGGCGGGCCGGGAAGGTCATCCCCACATTGTAGGGGACCACCTCGACCGGCTTGTGCTGGAGAGCTCGGATGACGCGTTCGCGGGGGCTCATGGGGGGTATCACCCTCCTGCTGACTGGCCCCAGTCTATACACCGGGAGCCGGGAAGCAAGCATCGGGCGCCCCCGGATTCTGCCCTTTAAGCCCGGCGAGCGGCGGCTATCATCTCTAGCCGTAACGCTCAGGAGGGTCGGCCGTGGCTGATGAACCCGTGGAGAGTTCCCTGGGACCCACCGACATCGGAGGCCGTCTGCCGCCGCTCGGCGCGCGCCCCCGGGAGGAGCGGCGCCGCGAGCGGCACAAGTCGTCGCGCATGCTGAGGTTGAGCACCGAGGAGGCCCGCCGCGAGCTTCAGGCCGAGATCAAGCACGGCAACGAGGTGCTTGCCAAGCGCGGACACCGCATCACGCTGGAACTCATCCCCGGAAGCGGCAACGTGCCCGACCGCGTGGCCGTCTGCCTGCCGGCGGCCGACGGAAGCCCCACCCGATGCGTCAGCCGCGCCATCCGGCGCTGGCAGCTGCAGGAGTGGCTGGCCCGCCTGGAGGGGCTCGAGGGCCTGCTGGTCGACACGGAGCGCTGAACGGCCGTGAAATTCGGGGTCTTCAACGTGGTGGTCCCGGACCGGGATGCCGCCGGGACGGTCTCCCTGCTCGCCGGGCTGGGCTACGACGGCATCGAGTGGCGGCTGCGCCTGCCGAGGCCGGACGCCGCAGGGCAGCCACCGTCCTTCTGGGGCAACTTCGTCGATCCGATCGGACCTCGCGACCTGACCAGGCGCGCCCCGGAGTTGCGGCGGATCTGCTCCGACGCCGGGGTCGAAAGCTTCTCGGTGGCCGGCTATCTGCAGATGCACGAGCGCGACGACCTGGCCGCGGCCTGCGAAGGCTGCGCCGCGCTGGGCGTCCGCGGTCTGCGCCTCTGGTCGCCACACTACAACGCCGCCAATCCGCCTGACTTTCGGGATGTCTGGAGCAGGGCCGTTGACGACCTCCCCGCCGCGGTGGCCGTGGCCGCGCCATTCGGGGTGCGCCTGCTCTTCGAGACCCACCACGGCACAATCACCCCCAGCGCCTCGTCCTGCATGCGCCTGCTCGGCGGCCAGTCGCCGGAGCGGGTGGGCGTGATCTTCGACCCGGGCAACATGGTCACCGAGGGCCGCGAGCACTGGCGCATGGGACTGGGCATGCTCGGCCCCTACCTCTCCCACGTCCACTACAAGAACAACGCCGCGCGAGTCAGCGAACGCCGCCCCGATGGCACGGCGGCCTGGGAGTTCCAGGCCTGCGCCCCCGCGGAGGGGCTGGTCGACTGGCGCGGCGTGCTCTCGGACCTCCTGGCGACCGGCTTCGACGGCTACATCTCGAACGAGAACTTCGAGACGGGCATCGCGCCGGAGGCCAAGCTCCGGCGCGACCTGGAGTATATCCGGAGGCTCCTCGGGGAGCTGCGGCCTTGACGTCCCCGGAAGCCGCCGAGGCCCCCGCGGGGCCCGGCGACTCAGCCCCCCCCGGCCACAGCGCGCCCGGCGGGCCGTGGCGGCTGGTCTCCGGCCCGCATCAGCTGCACCACCCGACGGTCCTTGACTACTTCCGCAGCGAACCGCTGGCCGACGGCTACGACGATCACTTTCGTGACAATGAGCTTTTCCGCTGCGACGTGGCTTTCGCCGAGGAGACGCTGGGGCCGCCCGGGCGGCTGCTCGACCTGGGCTGCGGAACCGGCCGGCATCTGGAGCACTTCGCCCGGCGCGGATGGCAGGTCACCGGCGTCGACCTCTCCGAGCCCATGCTGGGCCGGGCAGCCGCCAAGCTCGGCCGTCTGGCCCGGGCCCGATGGGAACTCTACCGCGCCGACCTGCTCGACCTGAGCTTCCTGCCGGCCGGCTCCTTCCAGGCGGTCATCTGCATGTTCAGCACGCTGGGCATGCTGGAGGGCGCCGAACTGCGCCAGCGGGCGCTCTGTCAGGCGGCCCGCTGCCTGGCGCCCGGCGGGCGGCTGGTCCTGCACGTCCACAACCGCCTGCACTTCCTGCGCTGGGCCGCCGGGCGCCGGGAACTGGCCGAGGCCTTCATCCGGCGGCTGGCCGGCGGCGCGCCCTTCGGCGACTGCGTGATGCGCAATTACCGCGGCATCCAGGACCTCTACCTGCACACGTTCACACTGGGCGAACTGGCCGGCCTGGTGCGCCGCGCCGGCCTCCGGGTGGTCCGGGCCGTGCCGCTCAACGAGGCGCGCAACGCCGAGGCGCGGGGGCTGATCAACCGACTGACTGCCAACGGGTTCCTCCTGGCGGCCGAGAAGCGTCCCGGGCGGAAGTAGCAGGCTGCCGACGGCGAGCCTCAACTTGCCAGTCGCCGCTCCCTGGATACCATAGCGGGCTGAGTTGACCAAAGGGCCTCATTCAGGATCTCGCAACATGAGAAGACTGCCCCCGCCGGTAAGGACCCTGGCCGACGTCGACCGTCTGGTCCGCAGGATGACGCTCGACCAGAAGGTCGGCCAGTGCATGACCCTGGCCTACTACGGCACGGTGGTCACCTCCGAGGTGACCGGTCTGATCGAGAAGCTGCACTGCGGCGGGCTGCGGCTCACCCCGCACGTCAACACCTCCGGTTCGCCGGACCTGGTGCGGCGCCTGGCCCCCTACAACACCCCCGCCCAGTACGCCGCGGTGCTCAACCAGCTTCAGGAGATCGCCGCCGGCCGGCCCCTGGGCCTGCCCCTGCACATGGTCACCGACCAGGAAGGCGACCTGTCGGTCGACTACCTGCACGGCGGCGTGAACTTCTTCCCCAGCCAGATGGGCCTGGTCGCCGCCGGGCCGGCCGCCTTCGCCCGGCAGTGCGCCCGCGCCGTGGCCCGCCAGCTGCGCGCGGCGGGCTTCCACATGATCCACTCGCCGGTCCTGGACGTGAACGTGGACCCCCGCAATCCGGAGATCGGCTGCCGGAGCTTCTCCGACTCACCGGAGATCTGCGCCGAGTACGGGCGGGCCTTCATGGACGGGCTGCGCGAGGGCGGCATCATCGCCACCGGCAAGCACTTCCCCGGGCGCGGGGACAGCGCCGTCGACGCCCACCACTGCCTGCCGGTGCTCAAGGCCGGCCGCCGGCGGCTCGACGCGGTGGAACTGCTGCCCTACGCGCGACTCATCCCCCGCGGACTGCCCGCGGTCATGTCCGCGCACAACGCCTACCCGGCCCTGGACCCCTCCGGGCTGCCGGCCTCGCTCTCGCGGCCGATCATCACCGGCCTGCTGCGCGGAGAGCTGGGCTTCCAGGGCGTGGTCACCACCGACGCGATGAGCATGGGCGGCCTGCGCGCGGTCTGCTCCACGCCGGAGGGCTGCGCCCGGGCCATCGAGGCCGGCAACGACCTGGTGCTGGTCAAGGACTTCAGCGGCATACCGGAAGCGAGCTTCGAGGCCATCCGGTCGTTCGTGCGCAAGGGCCGCATCAGCGAGGCCCAGCTGGCCGCCTCGGTGCGCCGCATCCTGGCCATGAAGCTCCAGTACCGCATCTTCGCCGAGCGCTTCGTCCGCCCGGAGCGCGCCGAGTCGGTGCTGCGGGACTCCGGCGTGGTCCGGCTGGCCGGCGAGGCCGCCCGGCGCGGGCTCACCCTGGTCCGCGACCGCCGGAGGCTGCTGCCCCTCTCGCCCCGCAAGAGGATCATGGTGCTCCTGCCCATCCGCCAGGAATACCACGAGAAGGGCAACGACTTCTGGTACTCGCCGCTGGCCCTGTACCAGGCCGTGCGGGCATACGCTCCGCAGGCCGAACTGGTGGAGTTCGCCGTCCCCCTGGCGCCCGACGCTGAGAAGCACGTCATCCGCCGTGCCCGCGACTTCGACCTGGTGGTGGCCTTCAACCAGGTTTGGCGCGGGCCGGCCACCAGCCACCGGATCATCCGCCGGCTGGTCGCCGCCGGCCACAAGGTGGCGGTCGTCTCCAACAACATCTACGATGACCGCTTCCTGCCGGAAGCCGGGACTCTCGTCGTCACGTACTCGGCCATGCCTCCGGCCATGGAGGCGGCCGCCGGGGCGCTCTTCGGACGGATCAAGTCCGCGGGGCGCTGTCCGCTGGCCAGCGGCTGAGCGGAATCCTGGAGACCACCATGCCCGCGCCTGCATTCGTTCTGGAAGGAAGCCGGCTCACCGTCCGAATCAATCTGGATCCCGGCCGGGAGGACGAGCTTCGCCGCTGCTGCGACCAGCTCCTGGCCAGGGCCGAGCGGGATTCGATCATCGACCTGTCGGCCGTGAGCTACATCCACAGCCTGTCCGTCGGGATACTCTCCTACGCCTGGGTGGAGGCCCTCAGCCGCAACAAGGAGATCCGCTTCGTGGTATCGCAGCACGTCTCGGACGTGTTCCAGCGGACCGGTCTCAGCCGGGTGTTCACCTGCCTGCCGCCCGAGCCCGGCGGCCGGGGTTAGCAGACCGTGCCGACGGCGCCGGCGCGCATCCTGATCATCAACCCCGGCTCGACCACCACCAAGGTGGCGGTCTTCGCGGACGGGCGCGAGGAGCTGTCCCGCGAGATCCCCGTCCGCCGCGAGGACCTGGCCGCGGCGCGCACCACCCTCGATCAACTGCCCTTCCGCCTCCGTCTGGTCGAGGCGGAACTGGCCGCAGCCGGCCTGGCCATCTCCGACCTGGCCGCGGTGGTCGGCCGGGGGGCGCCCCTGGCCCCCGTTCCGGCCGGCACCTACCGGATCAACCCGGCTATGCTCGCCGACGCCCGGGGCGACCGCTACATAGACCACGTCTCCCGGCTTGGCTGCCTTATAGCCGAAGCCCTGGCCCGGCCGCACGGGCTGCCGGCCTTCATAGCCGATCCGGTCTCCGTCGACGAGTACGACCCGATCTCGCGGGTGTCGGGCCTGCCGGGCATGCCCCGGCGGAGCCTGACCCACGCCCTCAACATCAAGGCCGCTGCGCGGCGCTTCGCGGCCGAGTCCGGGCGGCCCTACGAGGAGCTCAACCTGGTGGTGGCCCACCTCGGCGGCGGGATCAGCGTGGCCGTCCATCACCGCGGCCGGATGATCGACTCCGTCGACGCCAACGGCGAGGGGCCGATGAGTCCGGAGCGCTCCGGGGCGCTGCGCGTCGACGATCTGGTCGACCTGTGCTTCTCCGGCCAGCATGACCGCGCGGGCCTGAAGCGGCTTCTGACCCGCGGCTCGGGTCTGGCCGGGCATCTCGGAACGGCCGACGCCATTGAGATCGAGAAGCGCATCGCCGCCGGCGACGAGAAGGCCAGAGTGGCCTACGAGGCCATGGCCTACATGGTGGCCAAACACATTGCCGGCCTGGCCGCCGCCGTATCCGGCCGGGTGGACGCGGTGATCCTCACCGGCGGCCTGGCGCGCAGCGGCATGCTCGTCGAGCAGATCAGCGCTCGCGTCGGGTTCCTCGGCCGGGTAGCGGTCTACCCGGGCGAGAACGAGATGCTCTCCCTGTGCCTGGCCGCCATGCGGGTGCTGTCCGGTGCCGAGAAGCCGCGGGTCTATCCCGGCGGCGAGGAGGACGAGGCCTGATGTTCAGGGATTTCGCGGCGGTCCGCGAGGTCGCCCGCGCCCGCGGCCCCGGGCGCGTGGCCGTGGCCGGCGGCGGAGACGCCGACCTGGAGGAGAGCCTGCGCGAGGCCGCCCGACTGGGCATCGCCGAGCCGGAGGTCGCCCCCGGCGCCGCCGAGGCGGTGGAGCTGGTGCGCTCCGGCCGCTGCGGCATCCTCATGAAGGGCACGGTGGACACCGGCACCTTCATGAAGGCGATCCTCGACAAGGACCGCGGGCTCCGGGGCAGCGGGCTCATCAGCCACGTCTTCGTGGCTGAGTGCCGGCGGCTGGGGCGGCTGCTCCTGGTCACCGACGGCGGCATCAACATCGCTCCATCGCTCGAGGAGAAGGCCCAGATCATCCGCAACGCCCTGCCGCTGGCTGCGGCGCTGGGCCTCGACGCGCCCAAGGTGGCGGTCCTCGCCGCCATCGAGAAGCCGAACCCCAAGATGCCCGAGACGCTCGACGCCGTCGAACTCGTCAGAATGAACCGCGACGGGCGGCTGGCCGGGTGCACGGTCGGCGGGCCGCTGGCCATGGACGGCTGTGTCTCGGCCGAGGCCGCTGCGCGCAAGGGCATCAAGGACCCGGTCGCCGGCGCCGCGGACATCATCCTGGTTCCCGGGGTGGTCACCGGCAACGCCATGTGTAAGGCGCTCATCCATCTCGCCGGCGACGAGGCCGGCGGCTACGTGGCCGGCGCCGCCGCCCCGGTGGTCTTCCTCTCCCGCGCCGACGACGCCCGCGACCGGCTCAACTCCATCGCGCTCGGGGTGCTGATGAGCGGCCGGGCCGGCTGAGCCCGGCCGGGAGGCCGCACACTCGGCCCTCCGTCCCCGCCGTTTGACTACCACGCCCGGGAAAGTAGGATACCGGCCATGAGCAAGAAGAGCGACCGCCGGCTCATGTCCGGCAACGAGGCCGTGGCCCGCGGGGCCTGGGAGGCCGGCTGCACCGTGTCGACCGGCTATCCCGGCACGCCGGCCACCGAGATCAACGAGTTCTGCGCAACCTACCCGGAGATCGACGCCGAGTGGTCGGTCAACGAGAAGGTGGCCATGGAAGTGGCCATCGGCGCGAGCCTGGCCGGCGCGCGGGCCATGGTCAGCATGAAGCAGGTCGGAGTCAACGTGGCCGCCGACGCGCTCTTCTCCCTGGCCTACTCCGGGGTCAACGGGGGGCTGGTCATCGTCCCCGCCGACGAGCCGGGGCTGCACAGCTCCCAGAACGACCAGGACAACCGCTTCTACGCCAAGTTCGCCCAGGTGCCGATGCTCGAGCCCGCCGACAGCCAGGAGGCGTACGACTTCACGCGGTTGGCGTTCGAGCTGTCGCACCGCTTCAGCCTGCCGATCCTGCTGCGGATGACCACCCGCGTCTGCCACTCCAAGACCG
>JAKLDR010000142.1 GCA_022703445.1 Planctomycetota bacterium
CCGTTGAAAAAGTGCCGGGGATCGCGTTGCGACCGGATGGCCCGGATGCAAGGCGCGAGGAGGAAGCCGTGTCCGCAGCGACACGGCGACGACGAGCCCCTCGGCCATGCTCGGGGCCCTGAGCGAGCCCGATGGCGAGTCGAAGGGCCCTTCGACTACGCTCAGAGCCTAGGCCGTGAGCCTGTCGAACGGCAACGCCGCAGACGGGCCGTCCGATCGCAACCCGCCTGCGGGGCCGAAGCCCCTTCGGCGCGGCGAAGGCCCGAAGGGACATTTGATCTTGCGGCCTCATGCTTCGTCACTCCTCCTCGGCGTGTCTCTCGGACACGCCTTCGTCGTCGTTCCTCGCCTGAGGCCACGATCTCAAGTGTCGCGACCCCGGCACCTTTTCAACGGGTTGCTAGGCGACGTCTTTCTTTCTACATTCACCGTTCATGATTCTGCATTCTTCTCGTTCTGTATCTGTGCCAGCCTCCCGAACGCCTTCCTCTTGTCGGAGTGCTCGATCTTCGCCCTCTCCAGGCTGCGCCTGAGAATCTCGATCGACCGGTCGTAGGTCGCCCGGTCCACCGGGAAGGGGTGGCCGTCCTTGCCGCCGTGGGCGAAGGCGAAGCGCGCCGGGTCGCGCCAGCTCGGAGGCTTGCCGTAGACCAGCTCGCTGATCAGCGCCAGCGCCCGCACCGTCCGCGCCCCGACGCCGGGCATCCCCAGGAGCTGCTCGAAGCCCTCCGGCTGGCGTTCGTAGGTCGAGAGCAGCACTTTGCGCAGGTTCTTCGGGTTGATGTCCTCCCGGCGGATGTCGTGCCGGCGGGGCATGAAGAGGTTCTCCCCGAGGTAGGGCTCCACCTCGGCGAGGAGCTTCTCCGGCTTGAGTCGCGCGGCTTCGGCGCTGGCCGAGCGGGCGCCGTCGCCTTCGGCGGCGACCATGTTGAGAGTGAGCTGTTCCGGCCTGTCGGCGCAGACCGCGGCGTGGGGCTCCCTGACGAAGTCCTCGACGCCGCTCGAGAGCCAGTGGTAGCGCCGGGCCAGGCGGGTCTCCTCGTTCATGCCCTGCTGCACGACCGCCCAGCGGCCATCGGCGGTGAAGAGGAAACTGTGCGCGTAGAGCTGGTAGCCGTCCTGGACCGCGGCCGAGTCGACCTTGGCGCTCATCCGGCTGGCGTAGACCAGCGGCTTCGCGTCGCGGCCGAGCGACTCGCAGGCGCCCTCGATCTCTTCCGGGGTCTTGCGGCTGCGCGCACCCTTCCCGCCGCAGACCCAGAGTCCGAGGTCGCGCTCGCGGCCGACCAGGCCTTCTTTCAGCGCGCCGCAGACCGTGGTGGTCACGCCGCTGGAGTGCCAGTCGAAGCCCAGGACGCAGCCGAAGGCCTGGAACCAGAAGGGGTCGCTGACCCGGGCGAGCACCTCGGCGGGCCCGTGCTCCTCGACGAGCGCGGCGACGATTCCGGCGGAGAGCTTCGTCATCCGCGCGAAGAGCCAGCGCGGGGCCTTGCCGCCGTGCAGCGGGAGTTCAGTCCGGCCGGTGCGCAATACCCGCGCTCCTCCCCGTCATGGCCCGAAGGCCGCCGGCCCGGACCGGCGGTACTCCCCGGGCGTCATGCCCAGGCCGCTCCGGAACATCCGGGCGAAGTTGTCCGGGCGGTCGTAGCCGAGCCGTGCGGCGATCTGTTTGACGGTCAGGTCCGTCTCCTTGAGCATCCGGCAGGCGGAGGCCAGCTTCTGCTTGCGGAGGTGCGCGGCCAGGGGCTGTCCGCGCTCCGCCCGGAAGACCCGGGAGAGGTGCTCGCGCGAAGCGCCCAGGCCTCGGGCCAGCTCCTTGACGCTCCACGAGCCCGCCGGGTCGGCCCCGAGCCGGGCTCCCAGCCGCTCGACCAGGGGGTGCTCGCGGGGCTCGCCGCACTGCGACTCGGCGCTCTCGCCCAGGGCGGCCAGGACGTCCACCACCAGCCGGGCGCCGGAGTAGGCGCCCATCCGACAGCTCTCTCCCTCGGGCCGCCGGAGCGCGAGCAGCCGGCGCAGGGGATCCCGCTCCGGTGAGAGGGTGTAGACCGGCCCGTGACGATCGAGCATCTCGCGCACGATCTCGCGCGAAGGGCCGCCGATGAAGCCGAACCAGAATAGGTAGAGTGGCTCGCGGGCGTCGGCGGGGTAGCCGTAGCCGCTGCCCGGCTCGTTGATGATGTTCAGGAAGCCCTGGCCGGCGGGCACCCGCCAAGTGCGCCCGGAGCGCCAGATCTCCATGCAGCCGCCCAAGACGTGCACGAAGATGCAGTGCTTCTCGGCACGGCGGCGCCGGCCCTCCAGGCGGTAGCTGGGGCTGGTCTGGACGCTGGTGGCGGCGCGCTGCGGGCGGGGCAGGCTGTCCAGCGGACGCACCACATCGAAGGCGGTGCTCCAGAGCTCCATCTCCACATTCGCGGTCATAGAATGAGTATCCTTCTCACAGGAAGAGGGCCGCGCCGGGCAACCCCACGCTGTAAGCTATCATAAGACAAGGGAAGGAGGACGTCAATGGCCCCCCAGACCAAGGTTACGGCCACCCCGGCAACCACCGCACCACAGTCACTCCGTGAGTATTCAGCCGAACAAGCCGACGGCGTCCATGCCATGGTCCCGCGGGAGGCCATGGCCCCGGCGGCCCGGAAGCTCCGCGACAACTACGCGCGGGTGCCCGGCGCCCCCCTCTTCCGCCGTGAGTTCGGCTTCTACGTCATGGACCGGTGGAAGCGCGAGGGCCACCTGCCCGCCGACGTCACTGCGGAGCAACTGCGGGAGATCTTCCAGTACGATCCGCCGGGCGGCTTCAGCCTGGGAGGGCTGGGCTGGTGCGAGGCCGCCTTCTGCCCGGCCTTCGAGGAGAAGATCGTCGAGGACCGCGGTGAGCACGAGGTCGTTCAGGACAAGGCCGGCCGGCACGTGCTCTGCTTCAAGGGCCGGCGCAGCGGCTTCATGCCCGAGTATCTCGACCACCCGGTCAAGGACCGCCGGACCTGGGAGGAGAACGTGAAGTGGCGGCTCGCGCCGAATGCGCCCGGCCGCGACTCGGGTCTGCCTGAGCGCATCGGGAAGGCGCGGGCGGCAGCCGCCCAGGGGTTGATCGTCACCCAGCAGGTGATCGGCGGCTACATGTACCTGCGCAGCCTGATCGGCCCGGAGCAGCTCTTCTACGCGGTGTACGACATGCCCGAGGTGCTCCACGACTGCATGCGCTCGTGGCTGGCGCTGGCCGACGCGGTGACCGCCCGGCACCAGGAACAGGTGACCTTCGACGAGATCTTCTTCGGCGAGGACATCTGCTACAACCACGGGCTGCTGATCTCGCCGGAGATGATCGCCGAGTTCATTTTCCCCTACTACCAGCAGCTCATCGCCAACGTGAGGTCGCGGCAGATCGACCAGTCGCGCCACCTCTACGTCAACGTGGACACCGACGGCGACTGCCGCCCGGCCATCGACCTCTACGCCCGGGCCATCGGCATGGACGTGATGGACCCCTTCGAGGTCGCCTCCGGCTGCGACGTAGTCGAGATCGGCCGCGAGCACCCGGAGCTGGTCATGCTCGGGGGCATCGACAAGCGGGTGCTGGCCGCCGGACGCGAGGCCATCGACCGCGAGCTTGAGCGCGTCCTCCCCGTCATGCGCGAGCGCGGCGGCTACGTGCCGACCTGCGACCACGGCGTGCCCGAGGAGGTCGCCTTCGAGGACTACCTGCACTACCGCCGCCGCTGCGTGGAACTGGGCGGATAGCCACATCTAAACGGCTTCCGAGCTTCAGCGCCAGCGCTTTCCGGTTTCCAGGCGAACAACTCCTGCCCTTCGGTGTATAGTAGAGCACCAGGAGGGCAGCATGTCAGGCACTGCAAGAGCAGCAAGGTCTATGGGACACGGTCGGTCCTCCGCGGAACTCTCCGCCAAGCTGCGGCAGGACATCCTCGACGGCAAGATCAGCGCCGGTGGCTATCTGCCTACGGAAAGGGAGCTTGCGAGCAATCACGGGGTCGCCGGCATGACCGCCCGCCGGGCGCTCAAGGCCCTCGAAGCTCAGGGGCTGATCACCGCCGAACCGCGCCGCGGCTACCGGGTGATGGCTCGGGCGCACGACCCGGGCCGCGGCGCGCCGTTGGCCTACGTCCTGGCGCCCCACCCCGGCGCCCAACTGTGGGACGACCTGCACCGGGCGCTCCTCGCCGGCTTCCAGCAGGCCGCCGCCGCGCGCGGCTGGACGCTGCTCGCGGTCGGCTGCGAGGGACTGAGCTTCGACCAGGTCGTCGAGCAGCTCCGCGCCGCGCGGGTCTGCGGGGCGATCCTGGACACGCCCGGGCGCGAGCTGATCGACGCGGTGCTCCGCGCCGGGATGCCGGCCATCACCGTCGACGACTGGCGCGAGGACCTCGAAATCGACTCGGTGGTCCAGGACGGCTTCCGCGGCGGACTGCTCGCCGGCAAGTGGCTGGCGGAGCGCGGCCGGCGGCGGATCGGCTGGATCGGCCCGGTGGGCGTGAGCCGCCAGGGCCTGGAGCGCTTCGGTGGAGCCTCGGCCGCGTTGGCCGGCGCCGGGATCGAGCTGCCGCCGGAGATGCGCGTGGTCCTCGACGATCCCGAGTCGCCCAAGGGAGTCGAGGGGGCGCGCCGGCTGCTCTCCCGCAAGAACCGGCCGGATGCGGTGCTGGCCCTCTGGCAGGGCTGCACCGCCTCGCTGGTCAAGGCCGCCCGGGAGCTCGGCCTCGTCCCCGGCCGCGACTTCGACATGGTCGGCTGGTCCACCGACGAGGACTACGAGCGCACCTTCCTGCCGAACTTCAACGGCGGCCCGGTGCCGCCCGCGGTGGTCTGGCGGGTGGGCACGCTGGCCCGCGCGACCATCGCCCGGCTGGCCGAACTGCGCGCTGGTCCGGCCGATGCGCCGACGGTCATCAAGGTCCCCACCAGGCTGAAGCTCGCGGCGGGGAAGTGAGAGGTACTGAGGGACTGAGGCACTAAGGCACTAAGGCGAAAGGATGCGACGATGATGGAGCGGCTGATGAGTCCGGTGGCCTGCGGGGAGCGCGCTCAGTGTCTCAGTGCCTTAGTCCCTCAGTGCCTTCTCCTTTTGCTGCTCGCAGGCAGCCTGGCCGGGGCCGGCGAGATCGGCTTCGCCGCCAAACCGAGCGCAGCCAATGACGGCGCCGCGGCGAAGATCGCCTTCGCCGTCTCCGCGCCGACCGACGTCGAGGTCGCCGTGCTCGACGCCAAGGGCGCGGTAGTGCGGCACCTGGTCGCCGGGCTGCTCGGCAAGAACGCGCCGGAGCCGCTCAAGAAGGACTCGCTCGCCCAGGAGGTTGCCTGGGACGGCAAGGACGACGCGGGGAAGCCGGCTGCCGGCGGCCCCTTCAAGGCCCGGGTGCGGCTCGGGATCGGCGCCAAGCTCGACCGCTTCATCCAGGGGCCGGGCAGCGAACTGGAGGGGCCCGGCGCCCTCGGCGTCGGCCCGACCGGCGAGGTCTACGTGCTCGCCGCCGGCTCCATGTGGATCCCGCCGCGGATGTTCGTCCTCGATCGCAGCGGCAAGTACCTTCGCACCATCCTGCCACCGCCGGCGAACCTGAAGCGCGAGCAGCTCAAGGGCCTGGAGCCCATCAAGCTCGCCGACGGCTCGGAGGTGCCGGTGGTCTACAACGGCCACTCCGCGTCGCTCATGCCCTTCATGGCGGGGCTGGGCATCCGCCAGCAGCTCTTCGTGACCGCCCAGGGCTGGATCGTCTTCTCCTCCGGCGGCCGGACCAACGAGGACCAGGTCCCGCGCCGCCACGTGCTGGTCATCAAGCCAGACGGCAGCACGCCCCCGGAGGTCGGCTTCGTGGGGCCGTCGATCGGCGGCGGCCAGCCGCAGACCCAGGTAGCAGTCAGCCCCGACGGCAAGACCGTCTACGTCATCGGCGTCATCTCCGGCAAGACCGCCGGCCACGCCGTATGTCGCATGGGCTGGGACGCCAAGGGCGCCCCCGAACCATTCATCGGCAAGCTCGAGTCCCCCGGCTCCGGCGCCGACGGCCTCAAGGACCCGCAGGGCCTGACCGTCGACGCCAAGGGCAACATCTGCGTGGCCGACGCCGGCAACAATCGGGTCGCGGTCTTCGACGAGAAGGGCAAGTTCCTGGGCGAGACCAAGGTGGCCAACCCCGGTCAGCTCAGCGTCCACCCCAAGAGCGGGGCGCTCTACGTGACCAGTTCCCCCCAGCCGCTCACCGGCAAGCATGAGCCGGCCAGGCCGCACTCGGTGGTCAAGTTCGACAAGGCCGTCGACGGCAAGGAGGTCGCGCGCCACGACTTCAGCAATTACCGCTACGCGCCGCTCATGGCCCTGGACGCCTCCGCCGAGCCTGCCCGGGTCTGGCTGAGCTACGCTCCGTCCTACGGCGCCGGGGCGCCGCTCGTGCCCCTGACCGACGAGGGCGGCAAGCTCGTCCCCGGCGAGAACGCGCTCAAGGCCGCCGGCGGCGACCGCCTGACCAACCCGCTCTTCATGGCCGTGGACCCGGCCCGCGAGCTGGCCTACGTTCAGGACCCCGAGGGCACGGCCATCCGGACGATCGACCTCAAGACCGGCAAGATCGGCGGGAAGTTCCTGGGCGGATGCGACCCGGCCCTGGACAAGGACGGCAACATTTACGTCTTGGCCGGCTACGGCACGAACGCGCTGCTGCGCTTCTCGCCCGACGGGAAGCCGCTGCCCTTCTCCGGCACCGGCAGCAACAAGATCACGGTCAACTACCGCGCCGGCCACCCCAACGTGGGGCTCTACGGCCTGACCGTGGCGCCGAGCGGCGACATCTACGTCAACCAGGGGGTGAACCCCCAGAACCTGACGGTCTTCGGGCCCGACGGCAAGGTCAAGAACGAGGCGCTCATCAAGGACATCCCCCTGGAGTCGGCCAGCTGCCTGGCGGTGGACCGCGCCGGCAACATCTATGCGGGGATGAACTTCCACGACCCGAAGAAGTCCTACCCGGACGGCCTGGGCACAGAGGTGCCGAACCTGGCCTGGTACATGCCCTACACGCTGAAGAGCTCCTGGTACAACCGGCCGCTGCACGGCATCCCGGAGGAGCCACGCTGGCAGCGGCCGTACCTCAACTTCTACATCTTCCTGGGCGGATCGATCTTCAAGTTCGGCCCCTCCGGCGGCCAAGTCTGGATGGGCGCCATGCCCCCGAAGACCGGCGACGTCCCCCGGCCGGCGGGCGTCCCGGCCGAGGCCGTCGAGTACCGCACCGCCTACCTCGGACACGCGGTCTGGATCAAGGGCGCGACCTGGCGCTTCAGCGGCTTCGCGCCGGTGGCCACCCGCGCCGAGGGCTGGGGCGACCCGGGCTGCGCCTGCTGGAGCAACGGGCGCTTCGCCCTGGACGGCTACGGCCGGCTCTTCGTGCCCGACGTGCTGCGCTACTCCATCGGCGTGATCGACGCCAACGCCAACGAGCTGGCCCGCTTCGGCGGCTATGGGAACGTGGACTCCGTCGGCGCCAAGGGCCCGATCCCGTCGCCGGAGATCCCCTTCGCCTGGCCCACCGGCGTGTGCCTGGCCGGCGATACGGCCTACGTCCTCGACCGCATCAACCGCCGGATCGCCGCGGTCAAGCTGACCTGCGCCGCGGAAGCCATTTGCGATGTCAGGTAAGGAGGAGCCCATGAGCCTCACCCGCGCCCTGTCGCTCTGCCTGGCGCTGGCCCCGGCCGCCCTGGCATCTGCTCCGGCCGCCGCCGGCGAGAAGTTCCAGTGGCCGCTCTCCACCAAGGTCGAGGGCGAGCTCAAGGCCAACGAGTGGGTCAAGGTGGAGTCCCACGGCGCCGCCCGGCGCTACGGCGGGGCGCTCTTCTGGCTGCCGGCCGAGAAGAGCTTCGTCCTGGCCATGGGCGCGGTGGGCAACTGGGACGACCACGGCCCCTTCTGCTACGACGAGCAGACCTTCTCGCTGGAGGAGCGGCTCTGGAAGAACCGCTTTCCGGAGGGCAAGGGCTGGAAGCCGGAGATCGGTCCCTGCGACGCGCCGAAGCTGCCCAGCCACGGCTACCGCCTCAAGGACGGCCGCCTAGGACTCTGGGAGGGCGGCTTCGTGGCCTACTTCCAGTACGCGGTGGACACCGACCGCAACAAGCTCGTGGCCTACACTCACAACCGGCTGGTCGAGTACGACCCGGCAGCCCGCGCGTGGAAGGAGCTCGGCCCGGGCACGCCCAGCGGCGAGGCCCACAAACTCTGGTGGGGTTCCCTGTGCTACGACGCCCACAACAAGGAGTTCCTGCTCTTCGGCGGCAACAACGGTCCCGGCGAGTTCAACGACACGCGCACCTGGGCGTACTCGGTCTCGGGCAACGCCTGGAAGCGCATAGACCCGGCGGCCGAGCCGGTCAAGGGCTTCGAGGCGCGGGCCGAGGCGCTCCGCCTGGAGGCGGTGGCACTGCACGGCGCGCACTCCAACCGCCACTTCAGGACCGGCCTCCCCGCCGACGAGAAGGCCGGCCTGGCCGAAGCCGGGAAGAAGCTCGCCGCCGGCATCGCGGGGCTGAAGAAGGACCTAGACGGCAAGGGCACGGGCTACGCCAAGACCCACTGCGAGCGCGCAGCGGCCGATCTGGCGACGGCCGAGGGACTGGCCGGCAGGCTCGGCGACGCGGCCTCACCGGAGTCGATCAAGACGGCCCTCGAACTCTCGCGGGTCCTCTGGCGCGCGCGGACCGCGCTGATGAGCGAACCGCCGCCGCGGGCCCACTCGCAGATGGTCTACGACCCCGCGACCAAGTCCATCGTCCTCTTCGGCGGCGACCGCCTGGACATGCTCTACGGCGACACCTGGGTCTACGACTGCGCGACACGGACCTGGCAGGAGCGCCGGCCGGACCCGGCGCCATCGCCCCGCGCCGGACACGCGTTCCTCCGCCTGCCGGAGGGCGGCAAGCTGGTGCTCCTCGGCGGCTACAAGTTCTTCTCGGACACCGGCTACTGGGGTGCGCTCTACCAGCAGCTGCCCATGCAGGCCTGGACCTACGACGTTGCGGCCGACAAATGGGCGCTCGTCAAGGACTGGGGCAAGCCCTATCCGGCCTTCATGAGCAGCAAGGGCGCGGGCTTCGTGGCCGCGGCCGGGGCCGGCGACGTGGTCCTCACCTTCGGCGGTGAGCGCCTGGGCGAGCGCGGCACGGCCGTGACCCTGGCCTGCAAGCTCGATCCGGCCCAGTCCGATGCCGCCGCCCTGGCCAAGGCCGGGGCCAAACCCGGGGCGGTGGAGTGGCGCACCGGGCCCTACGACCCGGACTGGTACCTTGACGGCGGCGCGCCCGACGAGGCCGGCTTCCAGGCGAAGCTCCAGGGGCTTCCGGCCAACACCTGGACGCTGCTGACTCCCAAGGAGGTGCGCCTGCCCCGCCAGAACCGCGACTGGGGCACGGCGGTCTACGACCCCGACCGCCAGGCCATCTACCGCTGGTCGGGCGGACACAGCGCCCACTGCGGGTCGGACATCCCGGTCTTCTCGATGCGCACCGGGCGCTACCACCTCAAATACCCGCCGGCCTTCCCGCTCGACGGCATCGGCTCGTGCGGTTCGCAGCCCTCGCGCGGGACCTTCCTGGGCCAGCCCTGGATCAGCGCGCACACCTACCACTCCTACGCCTACGACCCGGTCTCGAGGCGGATGATCTGCTGCGGGCACGAGAGCTTCTCCTACGCCTACGATCCGGAGACCGGGCTCTGGAGCCACAAGCCGCAGCCCAAGGGCATGCGCGAGGACAACTTCTACCAGCTCACGCTCTGCGCGACGCCGGCCGGCCCCTATGCCTGGACCCGGTTCGGCACGCTCTTCAAGTACGACGGCACCAAGGCCGAGTGGAGCGAGGTCAAGGTCTCCGGCGAGAAGCTGCCCGGCACGGCCTGCGACGAGTCCAGCATGTGCTACGACTCCAAGCGCGACCGGTTGATCCTGGTCGGCAAGAGCCTTGCGGGCAATGTCATCGCCGTGGACCTGAAGACCGCGGCGGCCTCGAAGCTCGCGCCCAAGGGCATGGCCGGGGCCGCCGCCGGCGGGGTCTTCTGGCGCGAGTGCGTCTACGACGGGGCCAACGACGTCGTGGTGGTGACCGTCGGCGCCAAGGACAAGCCCTGGCCGGTCTACGACTGCGAGAAGAACGCCTGGGTGGCGCTGAAGCTCACCGGCAGCCCGGGCTTCGGCTGCTCCAACGGCCTGATGTACGACCCGGCCAGGAAGCTCCTGCTCGGCGTCGACACCAACAGCGTGGTCCACGCCCTTCGGCTCGACCCCAAGAGCGCCGAGCCCAAGGATCTGGAATAGGAGAAAAGGATCCATGCGAATAGCGACTATCCTGGCAACCTTGGCCCTGGCAGCCTCGGGATTGTCTGCCGCCGCCGGCGACGCCGGCTCCCGGCCGCCGGGCGCCGACCTGCGCCAGCCGGTGCTGTGGGGCGCAGAGTGCCTCGAGCCCGAGGGCTCCGGTCTGGCCTTCGGCGGCTGCGAGCAGGCCGCGGCCGACGGCCGGCAGCACACCAAGGTCCGGGAGGGCGGAGCCTGGAAGCCGATCGTCGACGAACTGCGCGCGAAGAACCCTCTTCAGAAGCACTTCGACCGGACTTGGGACCTGCGCTGCCGCACCAAGAACGCCGCCGCCCGGGCGCGGGCGATCTGGTTCAAGGGCCTCGACGCCGCCGAGGAGGCCAAGCGCCTCAAGGCCGAGGCTGTCCCGCTCGTCGAGGCCGTCGCCAAGGACCTCGACGCGCTCGTCGCCGAGCTCGGCGGGTTGAAACTCGAGGAGTACGAGGCCGCCCAGGCCAAGCTTGCCCTGGCGCTGGTCCAGTCGGCGGCTGGCAAGATCAAGCCGCTGGCCGGGGCGCTGGCCGGCGGCGTCACCGCCGACCAGATCAAGACGCTCTCGGCCGCCCAGGTCGAGCTCGAGCGGGCCTCCGAGGCGCTCGACTGCGAGCCGCCGGCGCGGGCGCTTTCGCCGATCGCCTACGACGCGAAGACCAAGCTCTACGTGCTCTTCGGCGGCGACCACCTCGACTATCTCACGGCCGATACCTGGGCCTTCGACCCGGCCAAGAAGAAGTGGATGCAGCGGCATCCGGCCTCGGCGCCATCGCCGCGGGCCAACCACCGGCTCAAGGCCGCCGACGGCAAGGCCACGCTATCGGGCGGGTACGCCTATACCTCCACGACCGACTACTGCGGCGGGCAGTACAAGGACGTCGGCGACGGTGAGTGGGTCTACGATATCGCCGCCGACACCTGGACCGCCTCGGGCGGCGGGAAGCCCGGCACGTCCGACGCGCGCGCCTACCGGACCGGCCGGCTGCACCCGGACCTGTATCTCTCGGGCGAGAAGCCCAACGCCGCGGCCTTCGAGGAGAAGCTCAAGGCCCTGCCGGTCAACACCTGGGTGCTGCCAAATCCGCCGCACAAGCCGGCGCTCAACCGCGACTGGGGCACGGCGGTGATCGACCCGGACCGGGACATGATCCTGCGCTGGTCCGGCGGACACAGCGCCCACGGCGGCTCGGACGTGCCCCACTACCACTTCTCGACCAACCGCTGGGAGCTGGCCTTCCCCATCGAGTTCCCGCTGGGGCAGCTCTACTCCAACACCAGCTACCCGGACACCTTCAACTTCAACCTGCGCCCCTGGGTGACCGGCCACACCTACCTGGGCTACGACTACGACCCGGTCGCCAAGAAGATGCTCTTCGTCGGCCACGGCCGGAACTGCTACGTCTACGATCCGGATCTGGCCGACTGGACCGGCCGATTCGTCAAGCCCGGCGGGATGATCTACGATGGGTGTTTCTATAATCTGAACTGCTGCCGCACGCCCCAGGGCATCGTCTGCTGGGGCGCCAACGCCAAGGTGCACCGCTTCGACGCGGCCAAGAACCAGTGGACCGAGCTCAAGGTGACCGGCAAGCTGCCCGGCGCCTCGGTGGACAACTCGGTGAGCGTCTACGACTCCAAACGCGACCGGCTGCTGATCTTCTGCACCGGCTACGGCGCGCCCTACAGCGGGCAGGTCTGGGCGCTCGATCTCAAGACGCTTGCCGCCGCAGAGCTCTCGCCCGTCAACATGGCCGTGGTTCCCGGCGGGCCGCGCTTCGGGATCGACCGGGCGGTCTACGACCCCGAGGCCGACCTGGTGCTCATGGCCACGCTGCTGCCGGCCGGCGCCGACGGCGTCGGGCGCACGCCGGCCTACGACTGTGCGACGAACAAGTGGGTCGCGCTCAAGATCGGCTACCAGACAGCCGGCGACAAGAAGTCCGCGTTGGTGCCATTGGGCCATTCATGCGGCGTGATGTACGACGTACGCAGGAAGCTCGTCTGGGGCGTGGACACCAACAGCAATGTCTTCGTCCTCAGGCTCGACGCCAAGGCGGCCGACGCGGCCGAGCTGAAGTAGAGGCCACATAGGTCCTATACGACCTATAGGACCTATAGTGCCCGCGCAGCTTGTTCGGCGTGCCGCGCGCCCTATAATGCAGCCGTTCAGAAAGGGATGGCTGCCCCATGATGTTTGTCGACGAGTGTGAAATCGAGGTCGCCGGCGGGCGCGGCGGTGACGGCATCGTCGCCTTCCTGCGCGAGAAGTACCGGCCGCGCGGCGGCCCGGGCGGCGGCGACGGCGGGCTGGGTGGCTCGGTGGTCTTCGAGGCCAGCGACGTGGTCGACACCCT
>JAKLDR010000143.1 GCA_022703445.1 Planctomycetota bacterium
TGTAGTAGAGCCGTCCACCAAGAGCCACCAGGACGGCGGCCAGGCCGAAGAGTACCCAGTTGTGGCGACGGCGCTCAGCCCGGCTCGGGGTCACCCGTATGCCCCCTTTCTTTCCGCCGGCAAAAGGGGCCGGCCTCACAAGAGGCCGGCACCCCCTGCCGGCTCGGGTCGGAAGGGGGGGATCTTCCGCCCGGCCGCAGACTCCGTGTTATCTGGCGCCGCTCTTGAGGGCGCCTTTCCCGGCACTGGCCAACATCGACCCCGCAACGGGCCGCCGGCCACCCGAGATGATCTTCTCAGCCCTGCTCTCCAGCTTCAGGTCCATCTCCTTGACCTTCTCCGCCACCCGCTCAGGCGCGGTCAGACGGGCAAGACGCAGTTCCTCGACTCTCTGTTCCTCGACGGCCTTGGCCACCTGGCGCTCCAGCCGGGCGGCCTCGTAACCCATGGCCAGGGTCCGGCTCTTCCACCAGACCGTGGTCAGCCCCATGGCGACCAGGACCAGCACCAGGGCCAGGTAGCGCGCGGCCAGCATGTTCAGGCCTCCGCTCCGGCCGTGATCAGGCGAGCCCCGCGCAGCTTGGCGCTCCGCGCCCGCGGGTTGCCGGACACCTCGGCCTCAAGAGCCTGCAGCGGGCGGCGGGTCATGATTTCCGCACAGCCTCCGACCGCCAGCCGACGCAGGAAGCGCTTGACGATCCGGTCCTCCAGCGAGTGGAAGCTGATGGCCGCCAGCCGCGCGCCGGGAGTGGCCGCCGTCGCGGCCGCCTCCAGCCCCTTCTCGATCTCGCCCAGTTCGTCGTTCACGGCTATCCTCAAGGCCTGAAAGGTGCGGGTGGCCGGGTCGATCCGACCTGAGCCACGACCGCACGCACGTCGTACGATCTCAGCCAGCTGCCCAGTGGTTCCGATCGGACCGCCATCACGCGCCTCAACCACAGCGCGGGCGATCCGGCGGCTGCGGTGCTCCTCGCCGTAACGCCACAGGATGTCGGCCAGCGACTCGGCATCGAGCCCGTTGACCAGATCGGCTGCCGTCGGGCCCGCACTGCGGTCCATGCGCATGTCCAGCGGGGCGTCGGCGCGGAAACTGAACCCGCGCCCCGGCTCATCGAACTGCAGGGAGCTGACTCCGAAGTCGAAGAGGATGACCGCCGGCCGGCCCCAGCCGACCTCCGCGAGCACCTCTCCGAGCCGGCTGAAGCAGGCCTGACGCGCCGTGAAGCGCGGGCCGAACTCCGCCAGGCGGCTGCGGGCCAGTTCCAAGGCGTCGGCATCGCGATCAAGGCCGATGAGCCTGCCGTGGAATCCGGGGTGCCGCAGAACGGCTTCAGCGTGTCCGCCCAGACCCAACGTGCAGTCAACTGCCAACTCTCCATTCTTGGGGGCCAACAGCCCCAGCACCTCCCCGACCATGACCGGGAGATGCCGGGGCGGTTCGCCCCGTGTCTCACGCTCTGGCGGGATGCAGCCGCCCCTCCACGACCTCCGCCCGACGGGCCTTCTCCAGCAGCGCCGTCACCGCGGGGCTCAACGCAATGCGCCGCCCGGTGAGGGCCTTGACCCGCTCGAGACGGCGAATCAGGTCGGCGAGTTCGGCCGAGATCCGCGCCGGATCTCCACCCGAGTTCCTGAGAAACCTCTTGACCGCAGCCAATGAACCTGCCCCCCCCGACTTGCGAACCGGCGACCTCACCATGCACCTCCTAGCTGCCCAGAATGCCATCCCCATCGGGGTCAAAGTCCGAAGACGTCCTTGACGACCGCGCCGAGCTTGCTCTGGTACTCGGCGCCGTGCTGACTCTCGTACTCCTGCCACTTCTCCGGATCCCAGAGTTCCACACGGCGATGGGCGCCTACGAAGACCACTTCCTGCCCGATGCCCACTGCCGCCTTCATGTGCGCCGGCAGGACGATTCGCCCCTGCCCGTCGCACTCGACCTGGACGATCTTGGAGTAGAAGAGGTGCAGGAAGTCCTGGTCGCTCCCGCCCCACTTGGAGCGCGCCCGCTCCACGACTTCTTCCATGCCCCGCGGCGTGAAGAGGTAAAGGCAACGGCTCTCGGCGACGAACAGAAAGAAGCCCTTGCCCTCTTTGCTCTCGTCAATGGCAGCCCGGAAGGAGGCCGGAATGGTCGCCTGGTTCTTGCTGTTCAGTCGGTGCTCGAACTTCCCGAAGAACATCTTCCGGCCCTCTCTGCTACCTTGCACTACTTACTGCTATCGCGCGGAATCTAGCGATAGATAAGCTGAAGTCAACGAAAAAACCATGGAAAATCCGTCCGTTCCCCCAGGAATTGTAAGGGGATACAATCGCACACCCAACATCTTGTGTTTTGCACTTGTGCAACTACCAATCCATGGACATTCCGTAAAACACGCTCAATATCGCCTCAAAAGCTGATTTCATACAGCCTGGTTGACTTCTCGACAGAGTGGCTTAGGGCATCGCGCGCCTGGACCAGGGAGAGGAGCCTGGTTGTGACGCCACTATACTTTTTGAGCATGCAGGAATTCAGGCGCAGCCGGAGAGGCCGAGCCGCCCGGCCCTCGAGCGTCAGAGGACCATGATCTTCAGCAACAGGAAATGCACGGCCGTCGATACGCTCAGGAAGAGGAGCCCCACGCCCTGCACCAGGGCGCGCTCCCGGGGCGAGGCATCCGCGCCGGATCCGCGGAAGGGGGCGAGCATCCGCGCCTCGATCCAGGCGATCTTCTCCGGCCAGATGAGCATCGAGCCGGCGGCCAAGGCCATCGCCCAGTCGAGGATCAGGGCCGTGCGCTGCGAGTCGTTGAGCATTCTCAGCACATAGTCCGGACCGGTGGTGAAGAAGCTGGCAGCCATGAAGGCGGCGGCAACCGCGAAACCCGCCAGAGCCAGCCGGCGGCGCACGCCCTGTGTCCGCACCATGACCGCGGAGCGGCGCTTCTCGGGCAGCGTGGCCATGACCATGGTGGGGAGGTCGACATGCAGCAGCAGCCCGCCGAGCGCTCGCCGCAGCGCGTCGGCTCCGGAGCGCATGCGCCCGAACTCCTCGCAGCAGGCGGGACACGCGGCCAGATGCTCCTCGGCCGCCCGGCGCTCCTGGGCGCCAAGTTCTCCGTCGAGCAATGCCCCCAGCCGGTGATCGCAGCCGCTCATGACTTCCCGACCTCCAAGACCTTGCGCAGCATGACCCGCGCCCTGGTCAGCCGTTTCTCCACCGCCGCGGCGCTCAGGCCAAGCGCCTCAGCGATATCCCCGTAGCTGCGCCCCTCCAGGTGACGCAGCACCAGCACCTCGCGGTACCGCCGCCCCAGCCTGCCCAGCGCGGCCAGGAGCCTGGCCTCCTCGTCGGATCGCGCGGCGCTTCCCTCCGGGTCCGGCAGCACCACCACCGGAGCGTCGCGGCGCACCTCCAGCGCCCTGGCCGCCCGGCGCTCCCGCCGGATCGCGTAGATGCACTGCCTGCGGGCGATGCCCGCCAGCCAGGCTCCGAACCTGCCTGGCTCCCGCAAACTGCCCAGCGACTGGAAGGCGGCCAGGAACGACTCCTGGGCCAGGTCCCGGGCCTTCTCGCGGTCGCCGATCATGGCGTAGGCCAGAGCCACAACCTGGCGCGCATGCCGCTCGACGAGCTCGCCGAACGCCCCGCGGTTCCCGGAAAGGGCGCTTCTGGCAAGCTCGGCGTCGCTGGCTCCGCCCGGATCCTTCCTTCCCGCCAAGGCCTCCCTTTCCCCTGTTCATGTAGCCCGAGGCGGCCGCCGCCAGACAGCCATTTCGGCGAACAGCCGGGCGCCTTTCTATTCCCTGGCAGGGACCGTGTCAATCCCGGTTCTCTTGACATACCGGTTTCCGGGATTAACCTTCTTCGGCAGAGGACGCACCCGCAGGGCCTCGTCGACCCCGGATGTCGCGGCCCAGAGACTCAGAAACCAGGAGGTTCTCCATGGCCAAGCAGTTCGCCGTCAAGCCCAAGAAAACCGAGCGCGTAGACACCAAGTTCCGCAAGATAGCGACGGACATTCCCGCTCCGGAGTCCATCCCGATCCTCGAGGCCCTGCGCAAGGCCGAGCCACTGTCCATGACCGGCCAGCCGCCGGTGCTTTGGGACCGCGCCGAGGGGCTTCAGGTCCACGACAAGTGGGGCAACACGTGGCTCGACTGGTCCTGCGGCGTCCTGGTGGCTTCCGCCGGCCACAGCCGCAAGGAGATCATCCAGGCGGTCAAGGGCGCCCTCGACAAGCCTCTGCTGCACAACTACTGCTTCCCGAGCGAGTACCGCGCCAAGCTCGCCGCCAAGCTCGTTGAGCTCGCGCCCAAGGGCCTGGACAAGGCCTTCATCCTGACCACCGGCTCCGAGGGCGTGGAGTGCATCATCAAGATCTCGCGCGCCTACGGCCAGAAGGTCAGCCCCAAGAAGACCGTAGTGGTGACCTTCAACGGCGACTTCCACGGACGGACCATGGGATCGCAGCTGGCCGGCGGGACCCCGGTGCTCAAGGAATGGGTCGGCCCGACCGTCGACAAGGGCTTCGCCCAGGTCGACTTCCCCTCGAACATCCGCACCAAGGACCAGACCTTCGAGGGGTTCCTGAAGGCCCTCGAGGCCAAGGGCGCCACGGCCGAGAACATCTGCCTGGTCTTCCCCGAGACTTACCAGGGCGGCTCGGCGGCCTTCCTGCCCAAGGAATTCGCCAAGAAGCTGCGCGACTGGTGCACCAAGAACAAGATCGTCCTGGCCTTCGACGAGGTCCAGGCCGGCTTCGGCCGCTGCGGCACGCTCTGGGGCTTCGAGTACTACGGCGTGGCCCCGGACATCTTCTCCCTGGGCAAGGGCATCTCGAGCTCGCTGCCGCTGTCCGCGGTGATCGGCAAGTCCGAGCTCATGGACCAGTTCCCTCCCAACTCCATGACCAGCACGCATACCGGCAACCCGCTGTGCTGCGCCGCCGCGCTAGCCAGCATCGACCTGATCCTCAAGGAGAAGCTGGTCGACAACTGCGCCAAGATCGGCGAGCAGTTCATCGGCGGGCTCAACAAGATCCGCGAGAAGTACCCGAAGAACATCGCCGCGGTCCAGGGCCGCGGGCTGGTCGCCGGCGTGCACATGGTCAAGCCGGGCACCGAACTGGAGCCCGACCCGGAGGCGGCCTTCAGCATCATCGAGCGCTGCATGGAGAAGGGCCTGCTGATGTTCGCGCCCGTCGGCGTCGGCGGCGGGACCGTCAAGATCGCACCCCCGCTCATCACCACCAAGGAGGCCATGGCCGAGGGCCTGGCGGTCTTCGAGGAGGCGGTGGCCGAGGTGGTCGGAGGAAAGAAGAAGTAGCCACCTTCCCGGGAATTGCCGAAAGGAACACCGGCCCCTCCCCAGACAGACCTGGGGAGGGGCTACTTTTGACGACGAGGGCACTGCTGATCCTTGCGGCGGCGGCCTGCGGCTGCGGCCGCGAGCCGTCAACAACGCTCCCGGAACCGGCCCCGCCGCGCCCAGCACCGACTGCCGCGCCAGCGCCGCCTGCAACGCCAGCCGTCCCGACGCACCGGGCCCAGGGAGCTGCCTCACGGATCGTTGCCGCCGCCCGGCGCGAGGTCGAACGGCGGACTCCATACCAGCCCGGCTACCACCGGATCCCCTATCCCGGCGGCGATGTGCCGAGCGGCGGGGTCTGCACCGATCTCGTGGTCCGCGCCTTCCGCGGCGCCGGGATCGATCTTCAGAAGCAGGTCCACGAGGACATGGGCGCGCACTTCGCAGCGTACCCGCAACTCTGGGGCGCGGGCGGGCCGGACGCCAACATCGACCACCGCCGCGTGCCCAACCTGATGACTTTCCTCCGGCGCCAGGGTCGCTGGCTGCCGACCGGCACGACCGGCGCCGACGCGGCCGGCTGGCGGCCGGGCGACGTGGTCTTCTGGGACCTGCCCGGCGGTTTGAAACACTGCGGCGTCATCTCGGACCGCCCTGGCCGCTCCGGCCTGCCGTTGGTGATCCACAACATCGGCCAGGCCGCCGAAGAGGACTGCCTGACGCGCTGGCCGATCATCGGCCACGGCCGCGCCGGAATCGACGGGTAGGGCCAACCCGCGCGTCCGCGCAGCGCCCGTCAGTTATCCGGACCGGGCGCATCCCTTGTGCTTGACGCCCCTTCGCTCCACCCTAGAATCAGGTGCGCATCAGAGATGCTCGGATGCGCCATTCCCCGCCGCGGACAACCAGGAGGCCCAAGTGCACCTTGACGAACTCACCCGCCTGATCGACGCCGAAGTCTCCACCTCCGAACTGGTAGCCAGCATCGAGGCCATCCAGGGTATGGACCGCCACTTCACGTACCCCAAGTTCATGGAGAGCGCCCGCTGGGTGGAGCACAGGCTGTCCGGGTCCGGCCTGGACAGTCGGGTGCTGGAACAGCCGGCCGACGGCACGACCCGCATGGGCGACTGGACCATGCCCATGGCCTGGGACTGCCGGGAGGCCGTGCTGGAGCTGCTCAAACCCGACGGCTCCGTCAGTCGAGTCCTGTGCAAACGCAGCCAAGACCCCAACTGCACCGTCATGTGGTCGGCCCCAACGCCGCCCGAAGGCGTCAAGGCCGCCGTGATCGGGCCCCTGGAGTTCAACAACGGCAAGGCCAATGGGGCTACCGGCCCCGAGTTCATGCTGGCCGAGCGCGGCGGCCGCCGCCCGATCAAGGGCGGGGAACTCGCCGGCAAGATCGTGTTCACCACTCTCAACCCCCGCAACGTTAAGACCTTCCTGGCCGAACAGAAGGCCGCCGGGGTGATCTCCAGTTTCATGCCCCGGAACCAGCCGCTGCCCGAGAACCGCTTCTGGGTCAACGGCTGGGCTGATGACTCCGGCGGCTGGGCCTTCACGGCCCAGGACACGCCCATGTGGGGCTTCATGCTCACCCCCCGCCAGGGCGAGGAATTGGCGTCGCTCCTGGCCGCCGGACCGGTGCAGGCCAGGGCCTCGGTGGACAGCCGCATCTACGAGGGCGTCCTTCCCGCGGCGACCGGGCTCCTGCGCGGACAGTCTCGCGAGGAGATACTGATCCTGGGCCACCAGTTCGAGATCGGGGCCGACGACAGCGCCTCCGGCTGCGCGGTGATGCTGGAGGCCGCCAGGATCCTCTCCGGGCTGGTCTCTCGGGGGCTGCTGCCTCAGCCCAGGCGGTCGATCCGCTTCCTGTTCATGAGCGAGTGCTACGGCTCGATGGCCTACGCGGTCATGAACCCCCAGCTGGCGGGCAGGACGCTGGCCGGCATGAACCTGGACTGCGTGGGCGGCGACCAGCGCAAGGTTGACATGGGACTGCCTGTCTCGCTGACCCCGCCATCCAACCCGTCGGTGGCCGACACTCTGATCCTGCGCCTGTGCCGCGGATACCTGCGCTGGCGCGACCCGTTCTTCGCCTGGACGACGGCCGCCTTCACCCCCTGCGACAGCACCATCAGCGATCCGCTGATCGGCATTCCGGTGGTCTACCTCGGGGGCAAGGACCGCTTCTGGCACACAACCGCCGACACCATCGACAAGATCGACCCCGAGGCAACCGCCCGGGTGGCGGTGCTGGCCGCCAGCTACGCGTACTACCTGGCCGCCGCCGGCTCCGAGGAGGCCGAGTGGCTGGCCGAGGAGACCGCGGCCGACGGCCGGGCCGAACTGGCCAGGCTGGGCGGAGCCCTGGCCGGCGACTTGCGCCGCGCCGCTCCCGCCGAACGCGGCCGGGTTCTCGGCGCCGCCGTCGAGGCGCTGGAGCACTGCCAGGATGTGGCTGCCGAGAGGGTGCGCAGCGCCCAGAAGTTCGCAGCCCACGCCGAGCGCCGCGAGTTCCGCGCGGCGCTCCGCCCGATGATCAGCCAGATCAAGAAACAGACGCGCCTGGAGCAGGGACACCTCGTCCGCTTGGCCGAAAGACTGGCTTCCGAGACCGAGGAAGGACGACCACTCCCCCAGGCGCCGGCCAGGCCGGCCTGGTGGGAAGAGGCCGGCAGAGTCATCCCGACGCGCCTGGTGCCCGGGACCATCACCCTGGACTCCGTGCCCATGGCCAAGCGCGAGGGGTTCTACAGCCCGCGCTGGAGCACCTGGCTGGCCAACGTTCTCTTCCGATGCGACGGCAGACGCACGCTGGCCGAGGCCTGCCGGCTGGGCACGCTCGACTCAGGCAAGCCGGACGTGGGCTCGTCCTTCGAGCCGGTCCGCTTCTTCCGCTTCCTGGAGCGCCACGGGCTCGTCGAACTCAGGCCAGCCAAACCCGCAAAGCCCTCTTGACCGGCCGGGACCGCCGGCGGTTTCAATCATCGGGGCCATCCGGTGCTGCCACCAGCCCGAAGATGGCTCCGACGGAGGGAGGCGGGTTGCAGCGCGTAAGCCGCGGTTTCTCGATGGTCGAGCTGGTCGTGGCCCTGGGGGTCCTCATGATCCTCGCCGCCATGGTCGTCCCGACCATCGAGCCGATGCGCCGCCAGGGGCGCCTGCGCGTCGGTGCGGCAACGGTGGCTGAGAGCCTGCGTCTGGCCCGCAGCCTGGCCATAGCCCAGAGCGCGGCCTACGGCGTGGACTCCCCCGACGCCGGTCGGATCCGCATCTACTCCGGGGGCGGGGCCTGCGCATCTCCCGATATGGTCTACGAAACGCGCCAGTTGCCGGAGAGGGTGCTGCGCGAGAGCCTGAGCGCGCCGTACGTGAGCTTCCAGCCGGACGGTTCGTGCTCCGGCCTGGTCGTGGTGATCCGCGACCGGGACCAGGCGAGCGACAAGCGCACCATCGAAGCCAAAGTGGCGAGCGGCCGGGTCTCGGTCTCGGGGGGCTCGCGGTGATCGCGGCACCCGCCGACGGCCGCCGCGGCTTCGCCCTGGCCGAGCTGCTGGTCGCGACTTTCGTGCTGGCCCTGGCAGCAGCCGGGGCGATTGGGGTCATCGTGACCGCCGGCCGCAGTGCCAACGCGGCCCGGGACCGCCTGCTGGCCGAGGAGCTGTCCCGCACGGCCCTGGCCGACGCGGCCTACGCGGCCGAGACGGCACGGGCCCTGCATGGGGGCATCCCCTGCTGGACGCCGGCGGAGGCCGCCGCCGCCGGGATAGAGATCAAGCCTGCAGACGCCTACTTCCCGGCGTGCTACGAGCGACGCGATCCGCGCGTCTCCCCTCCGGTCGGCTGGGCCTGGCGGATGCACACGTTCAGTCCGGCGGCAGGCGCCTACAGCCTCGACGTCTGGGTCTACCGGGGACCGGCGGAGCTGCCCGTCAACTGGGGCCGCGCCCCTGATCCCGATGTCCGGCGCGAGCGCACCCTGCTCTACCTGCAGACCAGGGTGGAGGCGAGGGGTCCGTGAGCCGTCCGTTGACTCCTTCGGGAAGGCGGCCCCCGCCGGCCGGACTCGGCTCCCGCGGATTCACCCTCGTCGAGATCATGGTGGCCATCGGCGTGGCCACCATCCTCTTCGGCATCTGCACAGTCATCTTCGTCAAGGCCAACAAGTACAAGTCGCGGAGCGAGAAGCTGCTCTTCATGGCCCAGGACGCCAACGGGGCGCTGACCCGGATCGGCCGCGACCTCCAGGGACTCTACCCGGGAGGCGAGACCCTGGACAGGTACTGGCAGCCGGCGGACCTGGACGGCTCGTCCTTCCGCAAGCTGACCTTCCTGGCCGCGACCGAGAACAGCGGGCGCGCCGACCACTGCACAGTGAGCTTCTTCGTGCTGGGGGGCACCCTCTACCGGGAGGCCTCCGACACGCTGGGCGGCGCGGCCCCGGCCGCCCCGGCCGTCTGGCCGGAACGAGTGGCCCTGGCCGAGAAGGTGGAGCACGTCGCCTTCTCGTTCCCGGCCTTCTCCGGCGCGCTGCCCAAGTACGTCGAGGTGACCCTCCAGATGGCCGACCCCGACGGGAACACATCGTCGCCGGCAACCTACCGGCGCTTCACGATGACCGTCCGGCCCGGCGCGGAGGAGAACTGAAGATGTTTGTGGGTTGTGGGTTGCGGGTTGCGGGCAGAGACTTCCGCAGGTCGCGGAGACCAACCTCCAACCGCCAACCTCCAACCGCCAACCTCCGGCGCGGATCGGCGCTGATCCTCTCGCTGGTCATCGCCGCGGTGCTGGCCCTGATGGCCACCGCCTTCCTGATCACCACGCAGGTTGAGGGCCAGGCGGCGGCCAACACCCTGCGCGGCGGCCAGGCCGAGGCCGCCTGCCGGGCGGGACTGGCTGCGGCGATCTACCGGGTGGAGATCTCCGCCGGGCTCTACGCAGCCGATCCGGGACACCTGCCCGACTGGCACAGCCACTTCTTCAACGCGGCCGGACCGGACCTGTGTCCCCCGTCCTGGGTCGACCACTACGGAACCTCCTTCACGAACGGCGCCATGGTCGCCAGGGAGTTCGAGCTGACACCCGGGGACAAGCTCAAGAGCCAGAAGGGCTTCCGGGCCAAGTACTACGTGGCCGTCGCCGATCTGGACGGGAAGCTGCACTGCAACCCGGCCAGCATCGCCAATCTGCTGGACGGCGCCGGAACCCAGTCCATGCTTGCCGCTATGGGCCTGTCCGCAGGCGCAGTCGCGGTGATCGCGGGGGATCATCACCCCCGCAGGGCGCCTGGCGAGCTGCGCCTGCCGCTTGTCCCGGTGGTGCCGGCCGCGGAATGGAACGATGCTGAGAAGTTCCTTACCGTCTATCCGCGAGTCACCGCTCCGGACCCGCTGGCCGCCGGCAGCATCAGCCTGGCGAACAGCCGCGTGAACGTCAACACGGCACGCATCGAGGTGCTCGCGGCGATCCTGTCCCAGGTTCCCAACCTGGCTGCCGGTCACGCCGCCGCGCTGGCCACCCACCTGACGGGGAGACGCCCCTTCGGGGGGCGCGGCGAGTTGGAGGACGCCTTGTATGCGGTGGGTCCGGCCGGCGCGCTGACCCTGCCCATCACCGCCGACCGGCTCAGCGAGACCGAGTTCAACAACGTCCTGAACAGCCTGAACGGCACCGAGCCGAGCATCTACGCCACCGATGGCGACGTGCCCACCCGGAAGACCGGGAACAGCGGCCTTTACAGGGTGCAGTTCTCCGGCGGGGCCTACGCCGGCCAGGCTTCCGGGACCACCGATGCGACCGGGCCCGGCGACTGCTGGGGCGCCGAAGTGAAGTTCACCTCGCGGTTCTTCCACGTCTACGTCCTGGGCCGGACCGTCTCCCAGGAGGGCTCCGGCCGGGTGCTGGCCGAGCGCCGGCTGCACGCGGTCTACGACGCCGGAGCCCACAAGACGCTTTGGCTGCGCTGGAACTTCGGAGCCAAGGCCAACATGACGGACTGAGAATTCCCCGAACCTTGCGTCCGCCGGGCACGTCCAATATCATGTGCCGGCGAGGCGGGCGGCCATCCGCCCCCGCCGGGGAGGACCGGGCATGTCCGACCAAACGAGCGCCGTCACGCATCTCCCGGCCGTGCTCGCGGCCGCCGCGCGGCGGCTCCGCATCAACGACGCGCTCAGGGCCTGCTGCGCGGCAATGCTCGGCGCGCTGGCAACCATGGTCCTGCTGGTCCTGGTCCAACGCCTCCTGCTCGACCCCGCGACTGCCTCCGGAAAAGGTCCGCTCGCCTTCCTGCACATGCCCGCCTGGGCACTCTGGGCGATGCTCGGCCTGGCCCTGATCCCGGCCGCCGCCGGCCTGGCCGCGTTCCTGCGCTCGCGGCACGGAGCCATATCCGCGGCCCTGGCCGCCGACGAGCGGCTGGGCCTGCGCGCGCGGCTGTCCAGCGCCGTGGCCCTGGAAGCGGCGGCCGGCGGCGGCCCGATGAGCCCGGCGCTCTTCGCTGACGCCTGGAGCCATGCCTCGGCGCTCGATGTCCGGCGGGACTTCCCGCTGCGCCTGCCCAGGCCTGCGCTCTTCCTGCCGCCGGCGCTCATCGCCCTGGGCCTGGCCCTGGCCTTCGTCCCTCAGCACACGCCGTCCGGCGGCGGCGGGACCAGCCCCAGCTCCCTCAACAAGGAGGAGATCCGCCAGATCGCCGAGCTCATGGAGAACCGCATCGCCGCGCTGGAGCGTAAGCCCGGCGAGCCGCAGCGCCCCGAGGACCTGCCCAGCGAGAAGCTCAAGGACGACATGAGCAAGCTGGTCAACGAAATGAAGGAGGCCGCCGACCGGGAGCAGGCCATCGCCCAGCTCAACAAACTGCTGGACGAGGCCAAGCTCGCCGAACAGCGGCTGGCCGGCATGGAGAAGCTGGTCCGCCAGATGGAGCAGCTCGAGAAGCTCGGCGACAAGGCCGACCTGCCCAAGGGCCCGGCCGAGCAGACCGCCGCGGCCATGGCCCGCGGGGACTTCAAGAAGGCGGCAGAGGAGCTCGGGAAGCTCGCCGAGAAGCTCAAGGACGGCAAGCTCACCGACAAGGAGGCCGGAGAGCTCAAGCGCGATCTCGAGCGCCTGGCCAAGATGGACGGGGACTGGAAGGAACTCTCCGACGAGCTGGCCAAGGCCGCCGCGGAGCTGGGCGAGGGCGACCGGGAGCAGGCTCTGGAGCAGCTGGCCGAGGCCATGGAGGACCTGAAGGAGCTGGCCGAACTGCTCAAGGAGCTCGGCGCCGACGGCGTCGATGACGGCCAGGAGCTGGACGCCGAGGGCGAGCGCGTTCAGGCCACCGAGGAGATGATCAAGCAGCTCAAAGACATGCTCAAGAACGCCCAGCGCTGCGCGTTCTGCCGGAAGATGTACT
>JAKLDR010000144.1 GCA_022703445.1 Planctomycetota bacterium
GGACGTCTACGGGAGGCTGGGGACGGAGCTGGGCGTCGACGGCGACCGCGTCAGGATGACCAGCCACATCCTGATGGCCCACGAGCTCCGGGACAGCGTGGCCGGGGACGTGCTGCTGGTCTCCGGCGCGGTCCTGGTCGTGGTGCTGCTCACCCTGTGGCTGGCGCTGCGCCGGCCGCTGCTGGTCGTCCTGGCCGCCAGCCCGGTGGCCATCGGCGCGGCGGTCATGCTGGTCTTCATGCGGGCGCTGGCCATCGACTTCAACTACGTGAACGTGCTGGCCCTGCCCATCCTGGCGGGCATAGGGGTCGACAACGCCGTGCACCTGATCGTCCGCGCGCGGCAGGACGGGGCCGTGCGGCCGGCGGTGCTGGACACCGGCCGGGCGCTGGTGCTGTGCTCCCTGACCACCATCTGGGGGTTCCTGTCCCTGTACGTGCCGTTCATGTCGCCGCCGCACTGGGGCATGCGCTCCCTCGGGCTGGTCACGGCCGCGGGCATGGCCGGGGCGCTGCTGGGGGCGCTCTTCTTCGTGCCGGCGGCGCTCGTGCTGCTCGACCGGCGGAAGCCGGGAGCGTCCGGCGGTGGCGGTTGACCGGCCTTCGGGCCGGGCGTATCATGGCGCCGGTCCAGGTTGGGAGGTCCGATCCGCGATGCGCCGAGCCCTGCTGCTGATGATCCCGGTCATGCTGCTGGCGGCGCGCGCCGCGGCCGGCGAGGTTCCCGCGGCCCCGGCTGCCCCCGCGGCCCCCGCGGCCCCCGCGGCCGGCGAGGAGGCCGCCGGCAAGCCCGTCGCCGACGCCGAGCTCGACGGGCTGCTGGCCGGCTGGAAGGCGCGGCAGGCCGAGAGCCGGACGGTGGTCTGCAAGTTCTCCTGCACCGAGAACCTGGCCATGCTGGTCAGGCCGCGCGTCACGGGCGGACGGCTGGAGATCCTCCGCCCGGGCGGCTACCGGCGCACGGTGCTCGACCCCGGGACCGGCGAGGTGCGCGGCCTGATGATCCTCAAGCCGCCGGACCTCTGGGTCTACGTGCCGGACCTGAAGGCCGCCGAGCACTACAGCCTGCCCGGGCCCCGGCCCGGCCAGGACGCCGCTGGCGCCGGCGGCTCCCAGGACATCTCCGGCCTCCTGGAGGACGTGACCTCCTTCGACGCGGCGCGACTGCGCAGGCGCTTCCGGATGACCGCCGCCCACGACGGCGAGGCCGTCCGGCTGGAGTTCACCTCCCTCGACGGCAAGCCGGTGGCTGGGATCGCCCGGCTGCGCCTGTGGCTGCGCCCCGGCGCGGCCTTTCCCGAGCGGATGGAGACGACCAACTCCACGGGGGACGTGCGCCTGGAGACCTTCTCCGACGTGCGCCTGGGCGGGAAGCTGGACGAGGCGCTCTTCAGCTTCAAGGCGCCCGCCGGGGTCAAGGTGACCGAGGTGACCAGGTAGCGGCCATGCCCCCGCCCGGACACCTGCTCATCAAGCCGGTGGGGGCGGCCTGCAATCTGGCCTGCTCCTACTGCTTCTACCGCCAGGCCGCCGCGCACCTGCCGGCCACGGGCGCGGCCATGGCCCCGGAGCTCCTGGAGAAGATCGTCGCCGAGGCGCTCGCCGCCCGCCCCGAGGTGGCGGTCTTCGGCTGGCAGGGCGGCGAGCCGACCCTGGCCGGGCTGGACTTCTTCCGGAGGGTCGTGGAGATCCAGTCGCGGACCGGCTCGCGCGGCCAGCGCGTGGGCAACGCGCTGCAGACCAACGGCCTGCTCATCGACGACGAGTGGGCGAAGTTCCTGGCCGAGTGGCGCTTCCTGGTGGGCCTGAGCATCGACGGCCCCGAGCCGGTCCACGACGCCAACCGCCGGAAGTCCTGGCGGCGGGCGATGGACGCGGCTGAGCACCTGCGCCGGCGAGGCGTGGCCTTCAACGTGCTGACCGTGCTCACCGAGGAGTCGGCCGCGCGCGGCGCCGAGCTCTACCGCTGGTTCGTCTCCGAGGGCTTCACCGACCTGCAGTTCATCCCCTGCGTGGAGCCGGCGGCCCTGGGCCGGCCGGCGGGCTGGGACGCGCGCCTGGCGGACTTCTCGGTCAGCGGAGCGGCCCTGGGGCGCTTCCTGACCGAGTCCTTCGAGGAGTGGCGCGCCTCCGGCTACGGGCGCGGAGTCAGCGAGCGGACCTTCGTGGCCATGCTGGCCCGGGCCGCGGGGCGCGACCCGGGGCTGTGCACCTTCGCCCCGGACTGCTCGAGCTACCTGCTGATCGAGCGCGAGGGCCAGGCCTACCCCTGCGACTTCTTCGCCCGGCCTGAATGGCTGCTGGGCAGCGCCGCCGGGGCCGGCCTGGCCGAACTGGCCGCCTCACCGCTCCGGGCGAAGTTCGCGGGGCTGAAGGCCTCGGCCCGGGCGGCCTGCGGGGACTGCCCGTGGTGGGGGCTTTGCCACGGTGGCTGTCCCAAGGACCGGGCCGCGGTCGGGGCCTTCGACCGGCCCAGCCCGCTCTGCGCCGGCTACCGGGCCTTCTTCGAGGCCGCGGCCGGCTGGTTCGACTCCGAGGGCCGCCGGCTGGCCGAGCGCTGCCGGCTCGAGGAGGCTGCCCGGCGCGAGGCCCTGGCGCGTCCCGCGGGCGAGCCCCGTCCCGTCCCGGCCGCCGGGCGCAACGATCCCTGCCCCTGCGGATCGGGCCGGAAGTTCAAGCGCTGCTGCGGGAAGTAGCCCGGGGCCGTCCAATTGCCGTCGGCGCGCCCGATGACCGGGGCCGACGCCGCCGCCGCCGGGAGCTGCGCGGCCCTGCACCGGGAGGGGCGCACGGTCAGGGCGCTGCCACGGTCTCCTGCGCCTGGTAGTCCATCCTGACCCGCAACACCCGGCGGTTGGAGCCGTCGGCCACGTAGATGTACCGGTCGGAGACGCCCAGGCCGGTGAACCAGCTGAAGGCCAGCTCCCCCTTGGAGTCCTGGTTGCCGTACTGGCCAAAGGTGAGCAGTTCGTTGCCGTTGGTGTCGAGAACCACCACCCGGAAGCGGCCCTGGTCGGTGTAGAAGACCCGGCCGAACGGGTCGACTTTGAACTCGGTGGCCACGCAGTGGCAGCGCCGGTTGTGGCTGGGGTGCATGTCCAGGACGTAGGAGACGCCGTACTTCATCCACAGCGCGCCCTGGACCTCGGCGGGGACGATCGGGCAGCGGTCGCCGAAGCAGGTCTCGACCTTCATCCTGGGTTGGTCGGCGGGCAGCCGGGGCTCGCCCTTGAAGGCGTAGGCGAATTCCGGCGCGGGCTTGGGGAACCAGATGGCCCCGCCGGCCGGCGCGAACTTCATGACGCTGCCGTACATCCAGCGGTACTGCTGGTTGACGTCCTGGTCCTTCTCGATCCAGGCCTTGGGCAGCCTGTCCTTGAAGTAGTCGGGGATCGGCTCGCCGACCGGCTTGACGATGTCGGCGATGTACAGGTTGCCGGCGGCGTCGAGCTGCGGGCCGAGCGCTCCGTCGGTGACCACCCAGATGACCGTGCCCAGGAGCTTCCCGTCAGGGTCGTACTTGTCCACGGTCATCCGCCCGTGGTAGACCTCGCCGCGCTGCTTGACGTACACGTTGCCGGCCCGGTCCACGTCAAAGTCGCGCTCCCAGGCGGTGGTGCCGGAGGCGTGGCTGGGCGTCCGGCCCTTGCCGCCGTCGGTCAGGTCCTTGGTCGCCGAGTAGGGCAGGGGCTTGCCGTCCTTGTCCCAGCGCCGGATGCCCCACTTCCAGTGGTCCATGCCGTAGATCTGGTTGTTGGGCCCCAGCCGGTAGGTCTGGCCGGAGTCGCCCTCCAGGCGCAGGTCGCGGGTCTGGCCGGTCTTCTCGTCGAGGATGCGCAGGCCGTAGTGGCCGGCCTTGCAGGTCATCGTCCGGCCGTCCTGGCCGGCGGACAGGTTCCAGTAGAAGCGCGCCGGGCGGTAGCCGGCCTTCTGGAGGTCGGAGAACTTGTCGCCCTGCTCCTCGGAGCGCATCAGGGCTTCGCCGCCGCGCGACAGACCCACCCAGAGCACCGCCGGCTCGGCCGAGGAGTCGAGCGCGAAGGACCAGCGCGCCCCGGCGGCCTCCTTCCCGGGCAGCGCCGGGAGCCTGAGGCGGGCCTTCTCGGCGGCCTTGCCGTCGGCGCCAACCAGGAGCTTGATCACCTCGCCCTTGGAGGCCACGTAGACCGCGCCGGTCTTCTGGTGCACGCCGACCCAGCGGGGCTCGGGCACCTCGAAGGCGGACTGGAACTTGCCGTCCTTCTCGTCGACGGCCACCACCCGGTTGTTGCCGGTGTCGGCGATGTAGAGCCGCCCCTTGCCGTCGGCCGCCAGCCCGCGCGGGTCCTTCAGCCGGGTCTCGCCGGCGCCGGCCTCCTTGGCGTCGCCGAAGAGGAGCTTGGCCTCCTTGCGCTCGGGCAGGTCGATGCGCCAGACGGCCGGCGCGTTCGGCTTGGCCTCCTTCTCCCCGGCGCTCAGACGCTCGAGGCCCGTGGCGTAGACGCTCTTCCCGTCGCTCGAGGCCGCGAGATGCGGGTCGCCGGCGAAGGTCGCCTCGGGCAGTTTCCCGCCGGCATACTGGTCGTAGGCGACCGCGCCGTCGGGTGCCAGGCTGGCCAGCCACTTCTCGGTCTCCTTGTGGTAGGCGTTGCGGTTGACCACCTGGTGGAGGTTGCCGTCGGGGCTGACCGTCATCTGGCAGGGCATGTCCTGGTGGGGGTAGAAGTTCATGTAGAGCACGTGGTAGATGGTCGGCATGGGCCGGCCGTCGTCGGTCCTGAAGGGCGTGAGCCTGGCGGCGCGCTCGGCCGGCAGGGTCGCCGGGAAGGGCTTGATGGTCTTCTCGTACTCGCCGCTGCGGCGGAAGACATGGATGCTGGTCTGCTTCCACCAGGCCCAGCTCAGCCGCTCGCTGAGCACGTAGACCCGCCCGTCGGGGGCGGCGGCCAGGCCCAGAACGTTGGTCAGGTCGTTGGGCGTGGCCTCCGAGCCGAAGGCCGTGCCGTCATAGCTGACGCCCAGGCCGGCCGCGACGCGCACCTTGAACGGCCCGCCGCCGGCCGCCTGGCCCGAGTCGTCCTTGCCATCCCAGGTCACCGCCTGGGCGAGTGAATCGGCCTTGAGCGGCGCCGGCGCGTTCCTGCCGAGCACGCCTGCGGCCAGGTGTCGGATGACCTCGCCGGCGGCGTTCTCGACGAAGACGGCCACGTCGGTCTCGCGGCTGAGCTCGAAGCTGATCGTGATCCTGTCACCGTCCCGGGCGACCGCCGGCTTCTTGACGAAGGCCGGAGCGGCCGGCTCGGCGGCGGCCGCCGCGAATCCCAAGACGCAGACCAGCGCCGTTGCGAAGAGCGTTTTCATCCCCTCATCCTCCACAGGTCCCAGTCCCTCGAGCATACACCGCCGGCCGGCAAAAGGCCAATGCCGCACAGTCCGGGCGTCTGCCCTTGACCGCGCCGGCCGGTCCCATTAAGCTACCCCCGCGCCGGGGAGCCCGGTACGTCCGGGCCAGGCAGGCAGGAGCAGAACCATCGCCACCGACCGCGACCTACAGTTCTACCTCCGCGAAATCGGGCGCATTCCGCTCCTGACCGCCGCCGAGGAGTGCGAGCTTTCCACCAAGCTGCGGGCCGGCGACCAGGAGGCCCGGGACCGGATGATCCGGTCCAACCTGCGCCTGGTCGTGGCCCTCGCCAAGAACTACCTGGACCGCGGCACCCCGCTGCTCGACCTGATCGAGGAGGGCAACCTGGGGCTGCTCCGCGCCGTCGAGCGCTTCAACCCCCGCCAGGGGGTGCGCTTCAGCACCTACGCCGCCTGGTGGATCCGCCAGGCCATCCGCCGCGCGCTCTCCGGCCACGGCCGCCAGATCCGGGTTCCGGGCCACGTCCAGGAGATGGTGGTCAAGTGGCGCCGCACCGAGCTGGCCATGCGCGCCCAGCTGGGCCGCGACCCGGAGATCGACGAGATTGCCTCCCGCATGCGCCTGAAGCGCAGCCAGGCCGAGGCCGTCGCCAAGGCCCTGGCAGTGATGGACAGCTCCCGTTCGGGGGCCGCCCCGGCCGGGGACGTCGAGCTGCTCGAGGACAGCAAGTCCAGCGACGCGCTGGCCCCGGAGCTGGCCGACCTGGAGATCGAGGCCCTGCTCGACCACCTGGATGCGCGGGCCGCCGAGGTCATGCGCCTGCGCTACGGCGTCGACCGGCGGGTGCACACCCTGGAGGAGATCGGCAAGCGCCTGCACCTGACCCGCGAGCGGGTCAGGCAGATCGAGGCCCGCGGGCTGCGCGAGATATTCACCATGCTGACCGGCCGCAAGCTCCGTGGCGCGGGCACCCACAAGCCGGCCACGGTGGTGGCCGAGCCGGTCAGGCGCCGGCTCCAGGCGGGCCGCAAGGGGCGCTGATGCCGGGCCGGGCTGGCCCGAGCCGGCCTGCCTTCCGCCGCGGCTAACGGGTTACGGAGGATCGCACATGGCCGCCGTGCAGCTCGAGAAGTTCATCCTCGATGTCCCCGATTTCCCCAAGAAGGGCATCGTCTTCAAGGACATCACCCCGCTGCTGGCCGATCCCGGCGCGCTGGCCGCGGCGATCAAGGGCCTGGCCGCCAGGTACCGCGACGCCAAGGTGGACCTGGTGGCCTCGGCCGAGGCCCGCGGCTTCCTCTTCGGCCCGGCGGTGGCGGTCGAGCTCAAGGCCGGCTTCGCGCCCATCCGCAAGCCCGGCAAGCTCCCGCGCGCGGCGCGGAAGATGAGCTACCAGCTGGAGTACGGCTCCGACACCATCGAGATGCACGCCGATGCGGTCAAGCCCGGCCAGCGCGTGCTGCTGGTCGACGACGTGATCGCCACCGGCGGCACCATGGAGGCCAGCGCCAAGCTCGTCGAGGAGATGGGCGGGAAGGTGGTGGGCATGGCCTTCCTCATCGAGCTGGCCTTCCTCAAGCCGAGGGAGCGGCTGGCGGGGCGGGAGATATTCTCGCTCGTCACGGTCAAGTGAGCCGGGCCCGGGCGTCCGCCGAACGTTTCGCCCGGCCGAGGTCTGGCCCAAGTCAAGGAGTCAGGAAACCATGAGCCATTCCGGAGGATCATCCTGTCGCAGCCGTCTTCCGCTGGTCCGCGGGCTGCTGGCGCTAGTGGTGCTGGGCGGCGCCGTCATGTCCGGCTGCATCAGCATGGACTCCGCATATCTTGCCGCCGAGCAATATCCCGCCAAGCAACCGTCTGACCCGATTGAAATTATCATGAAGGTGCCGGACAAGCCCCACATCGTCATCGGAGACATCAGCTGCAGGGGCGGCGCTTTCTGGGGAGCGGCCGACGCTCAGGTGGTCATAGATGCAATGAAGACCAGGGCCCGCGCCATGGGCGGAGACGCCATCATAAAGTACAGCAGCCACCGCGCCCCAGCGGGCACCGTGGCTGCAGGGGCCTATTCGGCAGAGGGGACGGTCGTTCGTTGGAAGTAAGGCCGGACTGCGGTTGATGCTCGTCAAGATCTGCGGAATCACCAACGAGGCCGACGGCCGCGCGGCGCTGGCCGCCGGCGCGGGGCTGCTCGGGTTCATCCTGGCCGAGAGCCCGCGGAAGGTGACGGCCGCAGAGGCCGCCCGGCTCGTCGCCGCGCTCCGGCGCACGCCCCACGGGCGCCGGGCGCTGATGGTCGGGGTCTTCAAGGACGCCCCGGCCGCCGCCGTGCTCCGTGCCGCGCGCCGCGCGCGCTTCGACCTGGTCCAGCTCCACGGCGCCGAGCCGCCCGCCGACGCGCTGGAGCTCGCCCGCCGCGGGTTCCGGGTGCTGAAGGTGGTCAAGCGCCTGGGCCGCGCCGCAGTCCGTGAGATGGGCCGCTTCCCGGCGGCCTGGGCCTTCCTGCTCGAGAAGCCGGTGCCGAAGTCCTGGCGTGGCACGGCGCGCACCGCCGACTGGCGGAAGGCCCGGCCGGCGCTCGCCGCCCACCCGCGCGTCGGGATCGCCGGGAACCTGTCGCCCGGCAACGTCGCGCGCGCGGTGCGCGGGGCCGGGCGCGGGCTCTGGCTCGTCGACGCGGCCAGCACGCTGGAGCGCGCGCCGGGGCTCAAGGACCGCGAACTCGTCCGGCGGTTCGCGGCCGCGGCCCGCTGACCCGGCATGCCCGCGACCCTGGTCCATCCCGCGGCGGTCCTGCCGTTCTGCTTCGCGCTCCGGAAGTGGCTGCCGGTCTCCGCGCTGGTCATAGGCAGCCTGACTCCGGACTTCGAGTACCTGGTGCGTTGGGGCGCGGGCAACCGCTTCTCGCACACCCTGTCGGGGCTGTACTTCTGCGTGCCGGCCGGATTGGTGGCGTTCCTCCTGTTTCACGTGGCCGTAAAGCGACCGATGTTCGAGATCCTGCCGGAGGCCCTGCGCGGCCGGCTCCTGCCGCTGGCCTGGGGCTTCCGCTGGCTGCCCTGGTGGCGCCTGCCGCTCATCGTCCTGGCGGTCGCCCTGGGGGCGTTCACGCACCAGGCCTGGGACTCCTTCACCCACTACGGCGCATGGGGCACGAAGCTCTTCCCGCGCCTGGAGCACCTGCTCTTCACGGTCGGGGACCTTCGGGTCCGCGGCTACGGCCTGCTGCAGTACCTGGGGACGCCGGTCGGCCTGGCCGTCCTGGCCTCCGCCCTGTGGTGGTGGTTGCGGCGGACGCCCGCCGGGGCGGCGCCACCGTCGTTCATCGGCCGACGGGACCGGGCGGCAATCTGGGCGGGCCTAGTGCTCGTGCCGCTGATGCTGGGGATGGCCCATGGGCTGACCATGATGGGCCCACACCGCGGGGCCTTCGGCCTCCGCCAGCTGGTCGCCGGGGCGGCCATGGGCGCGCACGCCGGGCTCTACGCCGCCCTGCTGGCTTACGGCGTGGGCGTGACCATCTGGCAGTGGCGGCCGGAGGGGCCCGGCAATAAGATCCCGGCCGGAGGCGGAGAACAGGGGCCTTGACGCGCACGCTGAAGCTCATCATCTGGATGTCGGTGGGGGCCTTCCTGGTCCTGGGCCTGGCCGTGCCCCTGGCCGGGACCTTCGCCGGCGCCTTCTCCGAGGGCGGCCGGCCCACGCTGCGGCACATGGTCAACGTCCTGGCCGGCGACGACGCCCGGCGGATCCTGACCTCGCTCAACCTGGCGGCGGTCTCGACGCTGCTGACCCTGGCGCTCTCCCTGCCCCTGGCCTGGCTGTCGGCGCGCGCCGAGTGGCCCGCCAAGCGCTGGCTTGCGCCGCTGCTGCTGTTGCCCATGATCGCCCCGCCCTTCGTCGGCGCCATCGGCATGAAGCGGCTGCTCTCCCACTACGGGATCGTCAACGACTGGCTGCTCGGAGCGGGGCTGGTCGGCGAGCCGGTCGACTTCCTGGGCTCGGCCAAGTTCTGGGGCGTGGTCATCATGGAGGTGCTGCACCTCTACCCGATCATGTACCTGAACCTGGCCGCGGCCCTGGCCAACATCGACCCGACCCTGGAGGAGGCCAGCGCCTCCCTCGGCGCCGGCCGCGTCCGGACCTTCGCCCGGGTCACGCTGCCGCTGGCCTTCCCGGGGCTGTTTGCCGGCGCGTCGATCGTCTTCATCTGGGCCTTCACCGACCTGGGGACGCCGCTGATCTTCGACTACAACGGGGTGGCGGCCAAGAAGATCTACGACCTCTCCGCCGCCGAGCAGGTCAACCCCGCCGGCCACGCCCTGACCGTGGTCATCCTGGTCCTCAGCGCGGTGCTCTTCTGGCTGGGGCGCAAGGTGCTCAAGTCGTCCTCGGCGATGGTCAAGGTGGCGGCGCGGGCCCGGCCCCGGACGCTCTCTCGCCCGGCGGCGATCGGCGCGGCGGCGCTCTTCGTGGGAGTGGCGGCGGTCGCCCTCCTGCCCCACCTGGCGGTGGTCCTGACCTCGGTGGCCGACCGCTGGTTCCTGACGCCGCTTCCCGAAAGCTACACGCTCGATCACCTCTCGACCGCCTACGGCCACGAACTGGTCTCCTCGGGAGTGCGCAACAGCCTCTTCTACAGCCTGGGGAGCACCGCCCTGTCGCTGACCCTGGGGCTGGGCGCGGCGATCCTCGTGGTCCGCGGCGGCGGGCGCGCCGGGTCGGTGCTCGACTCGCTGATGATGGTGCCGCTGGCCGTGCCCGGGCTGGTCCTGGCCTTCGGCTACCTGGGCGTCTACTCGGGGATCGGCGGCGCCGAGGGCTCGCCGGCGTGGCTCCGCGCCGTCGGCGAGGCGATCGACCCCCGGAAGAACCCGGCGGCGCTCCTGATCCTGGCCTACGCGGTCCGGAGGGTGCCGCTGGTCTTCCGCTCGGCGACGGCGGGGCTGGAGCAGTGCCCGCAGATCCTCGAGGAGGCGAGCTCGTCGCTGGGCGCCGGCCCGTGGCGGACGCTCCGGCGCGTGACCATGCCGCTGATCGGCGCGAACCTCGCCGCCGGGGCGATACTCGCCTTCAGCTACGCCATGCTGGAGGTCTCCGACTCGATGATCCTGGCGCTCCGCAAGGAGTTCTACCCGATCACCAAGGTGATCTATGCCCTCTTCGGCCGGATCGGCGACGGCGAGGGCGTGGCCTCGGCGATGGGGCTGCTGGCCATGCTGCTCCTGGCCGCGTCGCTGATATCGGCGGCGGCATATCTCGGCAAGCGCATGGGCGAGATGTTCAAAGTCTACTGACGGGGTCCAGCACCGCAGAGGACGTGGGGCAGCGCAGAGGACTGCCTGTGCTGCGGAAGCCGAAAGCCGCAATGGACTGGACCCCGGTCCTCTGCGTGCCTCTGCGTGCTCCGCGGTGAGAAGCCTGCGTGGCGCTGAACGTCACGGCGCCGGGGCCGCGCCCTCGGCCAGGCCCAGCCGGGTGGCGGTTGCGGAGGCTCCCGGCCAGAGGCGCTCCAGCCTGGCGCGGTCGGTGGTTAACAGGATAGGCTTGAGCACCGCGCGGGCGTCGTCGCGCCGGTCCAGGGCGGCCAGCGACTCGACCAGCCCGCGGGTGGAGCGCCACCAGAGGTCGTCCTCCTCGCGGGACCGGCGCAGTTGCGCGTAGGCGGCCACGGCCCGCTCCAGGTTCTCCCGGCCGCCGAGCCCCTGCCGGCAGGCGGCCGCCCGGAAGGCGAGCTCCGCGTCCCGCGGGAAGCCCGCCGCGGCCTGCTCCGCCCGGGCTGCGCCCTCGGTGAAGAGCTCCCGGGCCTCGTCCCCGCGCCCCTCAGCCGCGGCGCGCAGCCCCAGCTCCAGGCAGGACCAGGCCAGGTCCCCGGCGGACCAGAGCAGGACGGCGCGGAGCTCAGCCTCCCGCCGCAGGTCCTCCAGCGCCGCCCGGGAGGAGACCTCCGCGTCCGGCTCAGCCCGGCCGAAGCCGGGAAACTCTCCGAGGAAGGTGGCGATTTGCCGCGCCGCCTCCGGGTAGTCCCGGGCCGCCTGGCCGCCCGGACCGTAGAAAGCCTGCCGGATGCGTTCGAGGCGCCGGCGGCCGGTCGCGAGCATCTCGACGGTCGGGAACTCCGGGCTGGAGACCAGAGCGGACTGGAGCCGCGCGAACTCCGGCAGCTTCGCGTCCGGCACGCCGGTCCCGTCGCCGTCGGGATCGAACCGGCCGAGCAGGCGGCGGCAGGCCTCGCGGGCCTCCGCGTGCTCACCGAGCTCGGCCCAGTCCCTGGCCAGCTCCAGCATCTCCGCGGGGTTGCGGCGGGCCTCGTCCTCCTGGGCGATCTTCATCCAATGGGCGCGCCGGCGCCGGAAGTACTCGGTGAGGGCCTTGAGCTCGGCCGAGCCGCCGGCCTCCACGCGCTTCTCGGCGACCTCGTCGCGGCCGGCGGCGACCGCCCCGTCCGCAACGCTGACCAGCAGCAGTCCGGCCAGGGCGGCCCCCGAGGGCGACGCGGCCGGCACCCGGGCCCCGCGTTCGTCCTCGAAGGCCCGCTCGGCCCGGAAGACCGTGCCGCGCGTCTCCAGCCAGAGCCCGTCAGGCGTCTCGAGGCGGCAGGCCGTTTCCCCGGAGGGCGAGCGCGGAGTCCGGACCTCCACCCAGCCGGCCTCCAGCCGGATGCGCCCGCGGACGCGGCGGGCCGGGTCCGGCCCGAGCAGCTCGAGCCTTGCCCCGGGGGCGAGCACCAGGGTGGTGCCGTCCGGCAGCGTGCGGACCAGCGGTGCGCTTCCCGGGTTGGCCAGCGCGGAGGGAAGGCGTCCGCCGGGGGCGGCCACAAGCAGCGCCGCGGCGGCCACGGCGGCGACCGCGGCGGCCGCAGCCGTCCAGAAGAGGCGACGGCCGGCCCGCGCCGCGGGGTGCGCCCCGCCGGCCGGGGCCGCGCGGGCCGCCGCCAGGCCGCGGGCCTCGGTCAGGATCTCCCGGAGAAGGGCGTGCTGCGCGGCAAAGGCCCAGTAGCGGCCCCGCGCCTCCGCGGAGCCGGCCAGGGCCGACTCCAGTTCGGCGAGGCCCGGGCCGTCCAGGCGCCCGTCGAAGTGGGCCTCGAGCAGCTCCTCCAGCCGCAGGGGGCTCACGGCCGGTCCCCTCCGCCGGCGCCGGAGGCCAGCCGCCGCTCGGCGCACTCGCGCAGCGCCCGCCGGGCGCGGCTCAGGGCCACGTGGACCGCATCCGTCCGCCAGGCGACCCGCGCGGCGATCTCCGGCGGGCGAAGCCC
>JAKLDR010000145.1 GCA_022703445.1 Planctomycetota bacterium
CTCCTACCACGACCTGGGCGGGCTGGTCACCTACACCAACGGCAACCCCGACCTCGATCCCGAGCGGGTCGACTCGGTGGACGCCGGGGTCGAGCAGCACCTCTCCGACGACAAGGTGGTCGCCGGCGCGACCGTCTTCCGCAACCGCTTCAAGGACTTCATCAACTTCGAGTTCGGCTTCCCCAACAGCACCTACGTCAACGCCGGCCGGGCGCGCGCCGAGGGCGTCGAGTACGAGCTGCGCCTGGCGCCGGTCAAGTGGGCCCGGGCGCGCGGCTCCTTCACCGTGACCAACACCGAGGCGATCACCGGCTCGAGCTCCATCAACTTCGAGGACGGCAAGCCGCTCCTCCGCCGGCCGCAGCGGGTCATCGCCGGGATCCTGGAGGTCGAGCCGCTGGCGCCGGCCGCCGGCGCACCCGAGTGGGCCCGGCGGCTGTCGCTCTTCGGCGAGATCGTCCACCAGGCCGACACCGTGGACGTAGACTGGAACGCCTTCGAGCGGGTCATGCTCCCGGACTTCACGGTCTTCAACGCCGGCCTGTCCTGGGAGCTGGTCCGGACCGAGCGGCACTCCCTGCGGCTGCTGGGCCGCTGGGACAACGTGGCCGACGCCGAGGTCGAACAGGCCGCCGGCATCACCGGGAACGGCAGCAGCTTCATGGCCGGGCTGGGATACACGGCGAAGTTCTGAGAAAACGACGCAACATGCAACACACAACACCCAACATCCAACACGCGGAGACCCGGGCGGAGTGCCCCCCGTCTCTGCCTGTTGCGTGTTGCATGTTGAATGTTGCGTGTTCGTCCCCGGCCGGAGGCCGCTGGTGACTACCACCTCCGGCCGCAAGGGCCGGTTCCCCTTCCGGCTGGGCACCACCTCGTACATCGTGCCGGCGGACATCCTGCCCAACGTCGAGCTCCTCGCGCCGCTGGTCGACGACGTCGAGCTGGTGCTCTTCGAGTCCGAGGAGCAGTCCAACCTGCCCGACCCGGGCACCATCGGGCGCCTGGCCGCGCTCGGCCGGGAGCGGGGCCTGAGCTACACCCTGCACCTGCCGCTGGACGCACGGCTCGGCGACGCCGACGAGGCGGTGCGCCGGCGGTCGGTGGCCAAGTGCCTGGCGGTCATCGCCCGCCTGCGGCCTCTGGCGCCGCTGGCCTCCGCCGTCCACCTCGACTGGGACGGGCGCGGCGGCCTGCCCGCCGACCCCGACGGCTGGCGCGCGCGGCTCTCGCGCTCGGTCGGCGAGCTCGTGGCCGCCGGCGTGCGGCCGAGGGACCTGTGCGTCGAGAACCTGGGCTTCCCGTTCGACTCCGTGGAGCCGGTGGTGCTGGAGCACGACCTCGCGGTCTGCATGGACGTCGGCCACCTGCTGCTCATGGGCCTTTCCCCGGAGGAGTTCCTCGACCGGCACCTGGAGCGCTGCCGGATCGTCCACCTCCACGGCGTGGTCGACGGTCGCGACCACCGCGGCCTGGCCGGGCTCGAGCCGGGGATGCTCGCGCGGATGGTGGAGCGCCTCTCGGGCCGCGGGGCCGCGGACCGGATCGTGTCTCTGGAGGTCTTCAGCCGGGCGGACCTGGACGAGTCTTTGGCCATCATGGAAGGGCTTGCGCAATGGGCCGGATAACCCTGATCACCGGCGGAGGCCGGAGCGGTAAGAGCCGGCATGCCATGGAACTGGCCATGGCCCGCCCCGCGCCGCGGGCCTTCATCGCCACCGCCGAGCCGTTCGACGACGAGATGCGCGAGCGGATCGCACGTCACCGTCGCGAGCGCGCCGGGGCCTTCGCGACCATCGAGGAGCCGGTGGACCTGGCCGGGGCGCTCGGCCGGGTGCCGCCGGGCACGACGGTTGCGCTGGTCGACTGCCTGACCATCTGGCTGGCCAACGTCATGCACCGCCGTGGCGAGGGCGCGCGGGAGTACCCGGAGATCGCCGCCTTCGTCGCGGCTCTGAAGGCCGCGCCCTGTGACGTGATCGCCGTCACCAACGAGGTGGGCATGGGCATCATCCCCACGGACAGCGAGCTCTCCCGGCGCTTCCGCGACCAGGCCGGCTGGCTCAACCAGGCGGTGGCGCAGGTCGCCGACGAGGTGGTGCTGGTGGTGAGCGGCATCCCCCTCGTCCTCAAGAGGAATGTTGAATGATCAAGGATGAATGCAGAAAGGGGCCGGGAGGCGGCTGCTCCTCCGGTTTCATCATTCATAATTCATCACTCTGCATTGGCCTGACACTTCGGTGAGGACACATAGAGGAAGAATGACATGAGCCTGCTTGAAAAGACCCTGGCCGAGATCACGCCGGTCGACGCCGGCCTGGAGGCGGCCGCCCGCGCGCAGCTCGACAACCTCACCAAGCCGCCGGGCAGCCTCGGGCGGCTGGAGGACGTCGCCGCGCGTTGCTGCCTGATCGCCGGGTCGGCCGAGCGGCCGCTCCGGCTCGGCCGCAAGAAGATCTTCACCTTCGCCGGCGACCACGGAGTGGCCGACGAGGGCGTCTCGGCCTTCCCCAAGGCGGTCACCCCGCAGATGGTCCGGAACATGCTCGCCGGCGGGGCGGCCATCAACGTGCTCGCCCGGCACGCCGGCGCCGAGAGCTGCGTGGTGGACATGGGCGTGGACGACCCGCTGGAGGGCGCGTCGGGACTGGTGCGCCGCAAGATCCGCCGCGGGACCGACAACATCGCCAGGGGGCCGGCCATGGGCCGCGAGGAGGCCGTCCGGGCGCTGGAGGCCGGCATCGAGCTCGCCCAGGCGGCGGCGGCCGAAGGCGTGGGGCTGCTCGGCACCGGCGACATGGGCATCGCCAACACCACCCCGAGCTCGGCGCTCTTCGCCGCGCTCCTGCCCTGCCCCGTGGAGGAGATCACCGGCCGGGGCACGGGCATCGACGACGCCGGCCTCTCGCGCAAGATCGCGGTGATCAAGCGCGCGCTCGAGGCCAACCGCGAGCGGCTCTCCGACCCGCTCGGGACCCTGGCCGCGCTCGGCGGCTTCGAGATCGCCGGGATCGCCGGGCTGGTGCTGGGCGGCGCCTCGCGGCGCGTGCCGGTGGTGGTCGACGGCTTCATATCCTCCGCCGGAGCGCTGGTCGCCTGCCGCCTGTGCCCGGCGGCCAGGGACTACCTCTTCTTCAGCCACAGGTCCAACGAGGCCGGCCACGCCGTCTTCCTGCGGCTCTTCGGGGCCCAGCCGCTGCTCGACCTGGGACTGCGCCTGGGCGAGGGCACCGGCGCGGCCCTGGCCATGGGGCTGGTCGAGGCGGCGGTCAGGGTTTACAATGAGATGGCCACGTTCCGCTCGGCGGGCGTGGCGGGGAAGAAGGCAGAATGAAGAATGGTGAATGCAGAAACCCGGGAGCGAACGCCGGCGTGCCGCCGGTGCTCGGCTTCTCGAGTTTCACCATTCATCATTCTGCATTCATAATTCCCTCCGGCGGAAGGTGACATGCTCCGCGGCCTGGTGACGGCCCTCCGCACCCTGACCATCCTGCCGGTTCCCGGGCGGGACGCGGAGGGCTTCGGCTCGGCGCTGCCCTTCTTCCCGCTGGTCGGGGCCCTGCTCGGAGCGGCGATCTGGGGACTGGTCGAGGCCTGCGGGCAGCTGCCCGACTACGGCTGGTCCATGGGCGCGGCGGCCGCCGCGGTGGTCGGCGGCATCGTCCTGACCCGCGGCCTGCACCTCGACGGCCTGGCCGACTGGGCCGACGGCTTCGGCGGCGGCCGCGACCGGGAGAGCACCCTGCGGATCATGAAGGACCCGGCCATCGGGGCCTTCGGGGCCATGGCCCTGGCCTCCGTGCTGCTGCTCAAGTTCGCTGCGGTAGCGCGCCTGGCGGCCAGCGGCACGGCGCTGTGGCTGGTGGCGGCGGCCACCGTATCGCGCACCGTGCAGGTCGACCTGATGGTCTCTCTGCCCTACGCCCGGGCCGAGGGCGGCAAGGCCGGTCCCTTCGTCCAGGGGGCCAGGGGCTGGCACCTGGCCGCCGCGCTGGCCGCGGTCCTGGTCATCCTCCTGGGCATCTTCGGGCCGCTGGGCGCTGCGGCGCTGGCCGCCGGCTGGCTGTTCGGGCGGCTCTTTGGTCTGTGGTGCCGTCGGCGGGTTGGCGGGGTCACCGGCGACCTGCTCGGCGCCGGCAGCGAACTGGTGGAGACGGCGCTGCTGGTGGCTGCGGCGGCCGCCGGGTCCCAGCTCGCGAAGTGCTCCGGATGGGAGCCCGTCCGGCAGCTGATGGGGAGCCTGACATGATCGACCTCTTCCTCCGCGGCGGGCCGGTGATGTGGCCGCTGCTCCTGACCAGCCTGGTGGGGCTGACCTTCATCATCGAGCGGACCATCTTCTGGCTGCGGGTGGCTTCCGGGCGCGACAAGGCCCTGGTCCTGAGATTCCTGGAGCTGTCCGACGGGGCGCGCTACGCCGAGGCGGCGCGCTCTGCCCAAGGCTCGCGCGACTACGTGGTCGGGGTGCTGCACTCCGGCCTGGTCCACCGCAACTACTCGGCCTCCGGCGCGCTCCAGGCCGCCGCGGCCGACAGCTATCGCCGGATGCGCCGCTTCCTCTCGGTGCTCGACACCGTGGTCACCATTGCGCCGCTGCTGGGCATCCTCGGGACGGTGACCGGGATCATCGCCTGCTTCAACCTGATGGGCGATGCCGGGGTGGCCGACCCGGGCAAGGCCACCAAGGGCCTGGCCGAGGCGCTGATCACCACCGCGGCCGGGCTGGTCATCGCCATCCCGACCCTGCTGGCCTTCAACTTCTTCAGCCGCCAGGCCGAGCGCGCCGCCGCGGAGATGGAGACCTCGGCCAGCTGCCTGGAGATCTGCCTGGCCCGCAACGAGTCCCACGGGGTCAGGGATCCCGAGGAGACGGTCGGGAAGGCAAGCTCGTGAAGATACCCCGCGCCGTCGCGAAGCCCTCGCGGATCGAGATCGTTCCGCTCATCGACCTGATGTTCCTGCTGATGGTCAGCTTCGTCTACGCGGCCATGACCATGACCGTCCACCGGGCGCTGCCCGTGGACCTGCCCGCCGCGGCCGGCGCGCCGGTCGACCGCGAGGATCACCTGGCCGTCACCGTGGACCGGAGCGGGGCCATCTCCCTCGACGGGCGGAGCGTGACCGCCGAGGAACTCGCCGCCGAGGTCAAGTCGCGGCTGGCCGCCAAGCCGGACCTCAGGGTGTCGCTCGACGCCGACCGCGGCGCGGCCTACGGCGAGGCCGTCCGGGTGCTCGACGTGCTCCGCCGCGCCGGGGCCGAGCGGGTGCGGCTGTCGGTGCAGCAGGAGTCGGTGAAGCCGCGGCACTGAGCGATTCAGCCACCAAGACACCAAGACACAAACGGTCCACCTGGAAAGGAAGCCCTCTTCCTCTGCGGCTCCTTCGTGTCTTGGTGTCTTGTAGGTTGGAGCGCGTCAGGCGTTCGGGGCGGTCTCCAGCGCGGTCACGAAGGTCTCGAAGATCCGGCAGAGCCGGTCGATCTCCGTCGGGGCGTAGGCCCGGGTGCTGATCTCCGCGCAGACCTCGCGCAGCTCGCCGGCCTCGATCCCCCCGTGAATGCGCCCCTCGCCGCGCGTCGCCACCATGGCGGAGAGCGCCGCCGCGGTCTCCTCCAGGCTGCCGGAGTTGCGGGGAACCGGGGTCGCCCAGCGCGCGGCGAGCAGTTCGGCCGTGCGCGTCACCATGGCCAGGAGCTCGGAGCGCCGGGAGGAACCGGTGGTCAGGTGCCAGGCGATGTAGGCCTGCCAGGCGAAGGCCAGGGTGGAACCCACGTTTTCGCGATCGAAGCCGCCCGGGTTGTGCTTGACGGCGTAGACCGCCGCCTGCAGTTCGGCGCCGTCGACACCCGGCGGCAGCGGGCTGCCGTCCTTGAGTGCCCGGAGGATCTCCCCGCAGTAGATCCGGGTGGTCGGGCTCCCGACCGGAGGGACGAAGTCATCGCCGGGGGCTTCGTAGGACGTCCCATCGGGGGCGTGGTTGTAGAGGATGAACTCGCGCAGCTTGGCAACCGCCGCGGAGATCTTCTCGTCGGCGCTCAGGGGCATTCGCTGCGTCCTCCGTTGCCAGGCGGCATTATCGCGGCGGAGAGCCGGGCGACAAGCGGAGACGGAGGAATGCAGAATGATGAATCATGAATGACGAAACCCCTGGGCTAACGGCGGGAATCTGCGCGCGTGTTTCTGCATTCATCATTCAGAATTCTGCATTTCCGGCCGGTCGACCTTCCTTTGACGCCGCGCCGGGGGGTGCTACCATTTCCCTCCCAAGGAGGACCCTCATGGCCCCGAGCAAGCATCTCGCCGCCGCACTGAAGGCCGCCGACTGGTTCGTCGCCACCCAGCTGCTCATGAAGAAGCCGCACTGGGACGGCAACCACGGCCGGCTGGTCTACACCTACCACATCCCCACCAGGAACCGCGTGCACGGGATCTCCTGGACCCAGGGCCGCGGGATCATCACGTTGCTCGCCGCCTGGGAGGCGACTGGGAAGGGCGAGTACCTGAAGGCCGCGATCCAGGCCGGCGAGTACATCAAGCACCTCCAGGTGCTCGACCAGCGCGACCCGCGGAGCTTCGGCGCCATCCGCGAGGAGTGCCCGGCGGCCTGGTACGTCTACCCGCGCGACGCCATGGAGGCCGGCCTGGGCCTGGTCTTCCTGGCCCGGGCCACCGGCGACGGCGAGTGGCTCTACCGCGCGCGGATCTTCGGCGACTGGTTCATAGACCAGGCCATGGACGAGACCGGCTGGGCGCCGTGGGGCTTCTGGCTCGACGCCGGGGAGCACCGCGCCAAGAACCCCAACCACTCCTTCTGCCTGGGCGGCGGAACGCCCTTCTTCTCGAACCTCTTCAAGGCCACCGGTGACGCCAAGTACATGGACAAGGGCTTCAGGCCGCTGGCCCGCCACCAGCTCGAGAAGTACACCCGCGAGGACGGCGCCATCCTCTCGCACGCCAGGGGCGAGAAGGTCACCGCCGGCACCGGCCACCACGACGCCAAGGGCAAGCGCTGGGCCGGCCTGGCGGTCAACGACGACGCCCTGGGCGTCACCAGCGTGGCCGCCTGGAAGGAGCTCGGCGAGCAGGTCTACCTCGACCGGGCGGTGGCCTACGCTGAGTACATGCTGGCCGACGAGTACCCGGTTCCCAACCACGCCGCCCTGGGACTGCGGGCGCTCACGCTGCTCGAGACCGCCCGGGCCTCGGGCGAGAAGCGCTTCGCCAGGTTCGCCGAGGAGCGGCTGGCGCCCATGTTCCTGAAGAACCAGGTGGCCGGCTCCGGCGACCCGGCGGTCGAGGGCGCCTTCCGCGGCGAGGACGAGCCGACCGAGTACTACGGCCCGAAGGGTTCCGACCCGCTCGAGTTCGTGAACACGCGCGTCACCGCCTATGCGGCCAGTGCGCTCTTCAAGCTCGACGGAATGGTCTTCGGCCCTTACTACTCGGCCTTCGACTGGGAGAAGCCGGTCAGGAAGCCGGCCCCGGAGCTGCTGGCGCCGTATCGGGTGTGAAAGGGCCATCGGCTTTCGGCATTCGGCATTCGGAACAACGACGACGCAGGCGACTAGCTTCTCCGGCCGTTCCGAAAGCCCAAAGCCGGCCCAGGAGGTCGCAATCATGAAAGCCGTCGGCATCGTGGCCAGCCCGCGAATGGACGGGAACACCGCCTTCGTCGTCGGCAGGGTGCTGGAGGGCACCGGGGCGGAGGGCCGGGTCTTCGGCATGAACGGCATCGAGCCGTGCTCGGCCTGCATGGCCTGCAAGGGCACGGTCCGCTGCGTCAAGCGCGACGGGATGCAGGCGATCTACGAGGCCCTCGCGGTCTCCGACCTGCTGGTGGTGGGCAGCCCCATCTACCTCGACCACATCAGCGCCCAGGCCTGGACCTTCCTGAACCGCCTTTACTGCTTCATCGGCCCGGCGCCGCAGCTCGAGAACCGCTGGCGCGGTCCGCGGCGCTGCCTGGTAACCGCCACCCAGGGGCGGCCGGCGGAGGGCCACTACCTCCCCCAGCTCGGGCAGATCACCGCCGTGCTTCGCAAATACTGGTCGATCGAGTGCCAGGAGCCGCTGGTGGTCGGCGGGTGCCGGCGCGAGCCGGACCTGGCGGCCCGGCCGGAGGTGATCTCCGCCGCTCTGGCCGCCGGGCGGAGGCTGGCGGGCCGGTAGACCGGCATTCGGCATTCGGCTTTGGGCTTTCGGAACAACGGCGGTAGTCGACGCCACCATCTCCGGCCGTTCCGAAAGCCGAAGGCCCAAGGCCGAAAGCCGGTTCCAGTCCCGGTTGTCCATCCGGCCAAGCCAGTTGTATAATGCAGCCATGAGCCCGGAAGCCGCCGGTACACCCGGCGCCGCCGCCAGTCCCGAGCCCGCCCCCTTCTCGCCGGCCGAGCGCCGGCAGCTGTGGCGCTTCTGCCTCTACGGGTTCCTCAAGAACCAGCAGTACTTCGAGAACTTCTTCATGCTGGCGCTCCTGGCCAGGGGGCTGTCCTTCACGCAGTGGGGGCTGCTCATCGGCTTCAGCAAGGTGTGCAACAACCTCCTGGAGATCCCCGCCGGGGCGGTGGCCGACGTCTGGGGCCGGCGGCGGACCATGATCGCCTCCTTCGTCTGCTACATCGCGGCCTTCGGGATGCTGGGTCTCTCGCAGTCCTACTGGGCCTTCTTCCCGGCGATGGTGCTCTTCGCGGGCGGAGAGGCCTTCCGCGAGGGCACCCACAAGGCCATGATCTTCGACTGGCTGACGCGCATCGGCCGCGCCGCCGAAAAGACCCGGGTCTACGGCATCACCCGCTCGTGGAGCAAGCTGGGCTCGGCGCTGGCCGTGGTCCTGGCCGCCGGCATCCTCATCGCGACCCGCGACTACAAGTGGCTCTTCGTCCTGACCACCATCCCGCTGGCGCTGGGCATCGTCAACTTCCTCTTCTACCCCAAGTACCTGGACGGCGAGGGCCGGACCGGCCGGATGCCGGCCGAGGTGGCCCGGACGCTCTGGGCCGGCTTCAGGCTCGCCGCCGGCAAGCGCGAGCTGCGCGGCCTGGTGGCCGAGTCGATGTGCTTCGAGGGCGTCTACGAGGCGGCCCGGGACTATCTCCAGCCGCTGGTCACGGCGGTGGCCGCGGCGGCCGTGGGCCTCTGGCTGCAGGGCCGCGGCGGCGGGTCCGGCGACTACGGGATGGTCTTCACCGCGCTGCTCATGGCCGTCGTCTTCCTGCCGACCAACCTGCTGGCGAGCTTCGCCTCGCGCCAGAGCCACCGGGCCGCGCAATCCTGCGGCGGCGACGACCGGCTGGCCTTCCGCCTGTGGCTGGCGGTCCTGGGGTTGTACCTGGCGATCGGCGCGGCGCTCTTCTCCGGGTTCGGCGCGGCGGCCATCGCCGGCTTCGTGGCCATCACCGTGCTGCAGAACGTGTGGCAGCCGACGCTGACCGCCCGCTACTACTGCCACGCCGAGGCCGGCTCGGCGGCCACCACGCTCTCCATCCAGAGCCAGGCCAAGGGCCTGGCCACCGCGGCGCTGGCCCCGCTCCTGGGGGCGATCATCGACCTCTTCGCGCGCCACCAGGGCGCCACCGCCAGGACCGCCCCGGCCGAGGCGCTCTGGCCGGCGGCCGCCTGCGGAGCGCTCTTCTGCCTGGCCGGGCTGCTGGTCAACATGCGCCTGCGCAGGTCGCCCGCCGCTCCCGTGAGGCCCTGAGGCGGGGGCCTTGAGATTTCCCGGCCGCCGGCATAGAATCCCCATCCGTGGCGGGGGCGTGCACCCGCCGGGGGGAAGCCTTGCCTGACCTGGACAGGTACCTCAGCAGCTCTCCTTCCGACCTGCCCGATCCGGGCCGGCCGGCGGGCCGCTCCCCGGGCGCCTCGGCCAGCCGCAGCCGCGAGACGGCGGGCATGCCCTCGGTCGAGCGCTTCCTGGGCGAGGAAGCCGACCTGGTCGGCCGGACCCTGGCCGGCTTCCGCATCGAGAAGAAGATCGGCTCCGGCGCGGTCGGCGCGGTGTATCTGGCCGAGCAGGTGGCGCTCTCCCGCCCGGTGGCCTTCAAGGTGCTCTCCGGCGGACGGGCGCGGAGCGCCGAGTACCTGGCCCGCTTCACCCGCGAGGCCCGGGCGGTGGCCCGCCTGGTCCACCCCAACGCCGTGCAGGTCTACGACGTCGGCCAGGCCGACGGCTACCACTTCATCGCCCTGGAGTACGTCGACGGCCAGAGCCTGTCCGAGCTGCTCGAGCGCCGCGGCCGGCTGCCCTGGCGCGCGGCCCTGGAGATCGCCCGGCAGGCGGCCTCCTCGCTGGCCCGCGCCCACGAACTGGGCATCATCCACCGGGACATCAAGCCCGAGAACCTGATGCTCAGCCGCCGCGGCGAGGTCAAGGTCACCGACTTCGGCCTGGCCCGGCTCGGCGGGGACCCCTCCATCACCCACCACGGGACCATCCTGGGCACGCCCTTCTACATGAGCCCGGAGCAGGCCGAGGGCAGCGAGGCCGGCGCGGCCGCCGACATCTACTCGCTGGGCTGCACGCTCTACCACATGCTGGCCGGCAACCCGCCCTTCGAGGGCCTGACCGCCCTGGACGTGGCCCGCAAGCACGTGGTCGAGCCGCCGCGCCCGCTCTCCGAGGCCGCCGGCGGCGTCCCCGAGTCCGTCTCCGGGCTGGTCCTGGAGATGATGCGCAAGCGCCCCGCCGAGCGCCCGGCCTCCGGCCGGGAGCTGCTCGAGCGCATGAGCGCGGCGCGCCGGGCCGCGGAGGCGGCCGAGGCCGAGGTGATCGGCTTCCTGGCCGGCGGCGGCCCGCCGGACTCCGGCGCGGAGGCTCCGCCGGCCGCTCCGCCGCGGCCGACCCCGTCGGTCCAACCCGCCCCGCCCGCCCCGCCGGCCCCGCCGGCCGCCAGCCCCGCCGCCGCGGCGGCCGAGGCCGCGCGCCGCGCGGTCATCCGCGAGGTGCTCGGGCCGGAGGGCCGCGCCTACACCCGCGTCCCGGCCGAGTCGGTGGTCCAGCTGCGCTCCACGGAGCTCTCCGCCGGCGCCCGCCAGCAGCTGGCCGCGCGGGTGGTCAACATGTCCGAGGGCGGGCTGTTCCTGGCCTGCGACCAACCTCCGCCGGTGGGCACGATCATGGAGATCACCTTCCGGCCGGCCTCCGGCGCCGAGGAGATCGAGGCCCTGGCCGCGGTGCGCTGGGTCTCCGATTCGCCGGCCGGCATGGGCCTGGAGTTCGTGAGCCTGGCCGAGGCGGAGCGCTCCAGGATCCGCGGGCTGGTCGAGCAGGCCGAGGCCGAGCTGGTCATGGAGCACCTGACCCGGACCGAGCTCCACCGGCGGCTGCTCAAGGCCTACTACTGCGACACCTCGGCCCGCTGCGTGCTCACCGAGCTGGCCGAGCGCGCCGGCACCGGCGTGGTCATGGCCCGCGAGGGCCTCAAGCCCTTCGTGCGCCACCGGCTGGCCCGGCTGTCGGACAGCCGCGTGGAGTTCAGGCCGCCGCCGGGCCGGGCCCTGTCCGAGCGCATCCGGGAGTGGGTGCTGGAGAACGGCCTGACCTGAAGCCGTGACAATGCCTCGGAGGACGGACCTATGCCGGAGATGAACACCGGGTACACCCAGGACTTCCGCGCCGCCAATCAGGCCAGGCAGGTCCCGCTGGGCCAGGGCGTGGAGAACTTCGTCAAGTTCGCCCTGCCCAGCGTGGCCCACCTCAGCGTGCTGCGCTACCTGATCGAGCGCGGCAAGGAGACCAGCTCGGCCGGCGAGGTGGCCCAGGTGGTCTGCGAGCCCAAGGCCGCCGTTCAGGCGGCGCTGGAGCACTTCGAGAAACTGGAGATCGCCCGGTCGAGCATGTCCCTGCTGGGCCGGAAGTTCGCCATCCTTCCGGACGGTCCCAAGGTCGACGCCGCCCGCAAGATCATCAAGCTATGGGACCATCCGCAGACGCACGCCTCGCTGCTGGCGCTGATCCTCCGGAGTACGCCCAAAGCCTGACCGCATAGCAGGTTGCGCGCGCCGGAGGCCGCCCTGACGTTCGGAAATGTTCGTTTGGGCCGGTGAATTCCTGCCGCTTTCGACCGGAATGGTGAACCAGGTCCCGGGCCTTCGTTCTCAGAACCAGAGGCATCGCAGTCGCGATGTCTGGGAGGAACTGACATGGCCACTTCAACCGACCTGCGAGCCGCCATCGAGGAAGTCCAGCAGCAGCTGCCGGCCGGACAGCTTCAGGCCGAGGGCGAGCTGATCCAGGAGGATGGCGGCGACTGGAGTTCGAGGCTCTCCCGCCGGGTTGGGGCGCTGCCCTGGTGGGTGATCTCGGCGGCGACGCACGCGGTGCTCTTCCTGCTCATCGCGCTGCTGGCCACCGCGGTCGCGCCGGTCAAGCAGGACGAGGTGGTCATCAGCACCGACGTGGTCAAGCAGAAGCCGCCGGAGTATGACCCCAACAAGAAGCGCGACATCTTCAAGAACGTAAAGGATATTCAGGCCGACACCCAGGTCGAGGCGCCGGTGGTCGTCCACGAGAAGATGATCGAGTCCGATACGGTCGAGACCGACAACAACATGGACAAGC
>JAKLDR010000146.1 GCA_022703445.1 Planctomycetota bacterium
AAGGACGCCCAGGGCCAGATGCGCAGCGTGCTGGCCGGCGCGGCCGGCAACTACTCCCCGGAGTTCTCGGCGGACGAGCCGGACCCGCGGCTGCTGGCCGACGTCGCCCGGGCCACCGGCGGCCGGGTGCTCTCCGGCGATCCGGAGAAGGACCGCGAGGCCATCTGGGCGCGCGACCTGCCCCCCGGCTACCGGGTGCACCCCGGCTGGAAGTGGCTGCTGTGGCTGGCCCTGGCGCTCTTTCCGCTGGACGTGGCCATCCGCCGGGTGATGATCGACTGGCGCGAGGTGGCGCGCGCCCTGCGGGCCGTCGGCGGGGTGTTCCTGCCGGGGCTGCGCCCGGCGCCGGCGGGCGGGCCGACTCCGACCATGCAGGCGCTCCGGGCCGAGAAGGAGCGCATCAAGCAGTCCGCCCCGCCTCCGGCCGGCGAGGACGTGCGCACGCGCTTCGTGGAGCAGCTGGCCCGGGCCCGCGCCGAGGAGCTCTCCGCGGCGGAGGTCGGGCCGCGGCTGCCGCGCAAGGAGGACATCCAGGCCGCGTCCGGCCCGGCGCCGAAGCCGCTGGACATCAGGTCCGCCCCGAGGAAGGCCGCACCCCCGCCGCCCGCGGGGATCTCCGGTTACACCGCCGCGCTCCTGGAGGCCAAGAAGCGCGCGCTCAAGGAACGCCAGGAGTCCCAGGAAGGCAAAGACAAGAAAGGTTAGGAGGAAGTCGCCATGGCAGAGAACGACATCGCCCGGCAGGCCCAGCAGTTCCGCGAGGACTTCGCGCGGCTGCGCGCCGAGGTCGGCAAGGTCATCGTCGGGCACGGCGAGATCGTCGACGGGGTGCTCATCGCGCTCTTCGCCGGCGGGCACGTGCTGCTCGAAGGCGTGCCGGGGCTCGGCAAGACCCTCTTGGTCCGGACGCTGGCCGATGCGCTGGAGCTGCAGTTCTCGCGCATCCAGTTCACGCCCGACCTGATGCCCGCCGACGTGATCGGCACCAACCTGGTGGTGGAGAGCGCCCCCGGGCGGCGGGAGTTCAAGTTCCAGCCTGGGCCGGTCTTCGCCCAGATCGTGCTGGCCGACGAGATCAACCGGGCCACGCCCAAGACCCAATCGGCGTTGCTCGAGGCCATGCAGGAGCACCGGGTGACCGCCGGCGGCGAGACCCGCACGCTCACCGAGCCCTTCTTTGTACTCGCCACCCAGAACCCGCTGGAGATGGAGGGCACCTACCCGCTGCCCGAGGCCCAGCTCGACCGCTTCTTCTTCAAGCTGATGGTCGAGTACAGCACCCGCGAGGAGCTCTCCGAGGTGCTGCGCCGGACCACCGAGGGCGTCAGCGTGCGCGCCGGGAAGGTCCTGGACGGCGAGCGCGTCCTCCAGTGGCAGCGCCTGGTCCGCGAGGTGATCCTCGCGCCCCACGTCAAGGACTACATCGTCCGCCTGGTGCTGGCCACCCATCCCAAGGGCCAGTTCGCCCCGGAGAAGACCAACCGCTACGTCCGCTACGGCGCCAGCCCCCGGGCCAGCCAGGCCCTGGCCCTGGCCGGCAAGATCCGGGCGCTCCTGGACGGCCGCTACAACGTGGCCTTCGAGGACGTGGCCGCCGCGGCCAAGCCGGCGCTCCGCCACCGCCTGATCCTCAACTTCGAGGGCGAGGCCGAGGGGGTCAGCCCCGACAGCGTCATCGAGGAGATCATCGAGAAGACCCCGCGCCAGGCGGAGGACATCGAGAAGGTGCTGGCGGGGGCGGGGAAGAAGTGAAGACGGGTTCCCAGTTCCCGGTTCCCGGTTCCCAGTGGAGCGCCCGGGAACTGGAGACGATCGCCGGCGCACGGCCCGGTGCTGACCGTCACCTCTGGGAACTGGGAACGGAGAACTGGGAACTGGGAACTGGGAACCGGAGCTCCCATGGCTGACCTCGGCCTCGACCCGGCCTTCGTCCGGCGGCTGGCCGAGCTGTCGGTGGTCAACCGTCGGATCCTGGCCGGGCGGATGCGCGGGGAGCGGCGCTCCAAGAAGCGCGGCATCTCCGTGGAGTTCGCCGACTACCGCGACTACGTCTCGGGCGACGACCTGCGCTTCGTGGACTGGAACATCTACGGGCGGCTCGACCGCATGTTCCTGAAGCTCTTCCTCGAGGAGGAGGACCGCTTCATCTACCTGCTGCTGGACAGCTCCCACTCCATGGCCTACGGCGCCCCGCGCAAGATCGACTACGCCGCGCGGGTGGCCGCGGCGCTGGGCTACGTGGCGCTCTCGGACATGGACCGGGTGGCGCTGGCCGCCGCCGCCGGGGGGACGCTCGAGGCCTTCCGGCCCCGCCGCGGCAAGGCCCAGGTCTGGAGGCTCTTCGAGTTCCTGGAGAAGGTCGAGCCCCAGGGCACGACGGATCTCGCCGGGAGCGTCCGGCGCTTCTGCCTGGAGAACCGCCGGCGCGGGGTGGTCGTGGTGGTCAGCGACTTCCTGGACCCGGCCGGCTACGAGGAGCCCCTGAAGGCCCTGGCCGGCCGCGGCCACGAGGTCTTCGCGCTGCACCTGCTGGCCCGTGAGGAGGTCGAGCCCGAGCTGCAGGGCGACCTGAAGCTGCTCGACGTCGAGACCGAGGCCCAGGTGGAGGTCTCGGCCACCCGCGGAATGCTCCGGGCCTACCGGCGGCAGCTCGATCTCTTCCGCGGGGGCATGAAGGCCTTCTGCGCCGCGCACGGGGTCGGCTACCTCTTCACCTCGACGGCCGTGCCCTTCGAGGAGCTGGTGCTGTCGTACCTCCGCGCGGTGGGGCTGGTGAAATGAGAAACGAACAGCGGGCTTTGGGCCTTGGGCATTGGGCTTTGGGGACAACGGCCGTTGTTCCGAAAGCCCAAAGCCGAAAGCCCAAAGCCGGCCCCGGTGAGCGCCTCCCGTGAGCGCCTTCTTCGCCGGCATCGGCGGCTGGCTCAACGCCCACTTCCTGGGCCTGACCGCCGCGGCCCTGGGGCTGGCCGCCGCCGTGCCCCTGGTGGTGGCCCTCTACTTCCTGAAGCTCAAGCGCCGCGAGCAGGTGGTCTCGAGCACGTTGCTCTGGCGGCGGGCGCTCGATGATCTTCGCGTAAACGCGCCCTTCCAGCGCCTGCGGGCCAGCCTGCTGCTGGTCCTGCAGCTGCTGGTCCTGCTGGCGCTGGGGCTGGCCCTGGCCCGGCCCTTCGCGCCGGGGGCGGCCTCCGGCCGGCAGAACCACTTCGTGCTGGTCATCGACCGCTCCGCCAGCATGACCACCGCCGACTGCGGCGGCCGCTCCCGGCTGGAGGCCGCCAAGGAGACCGCCCTGGAACTGGTCCGGCGCATGCCCGGGGAGAGCCGCGCCGCGGTCATCGCCTTCGCCTCGTCGCCGCAGGTGCTCACCGGCTTCACCCTGGCCAAGTCCGAGCTGGAGGAGGCCATACGCGGCATCGAGGCGGGCGGCTCCGGCACCGACATGGAGGGAGCCCTGCAGGTGGCCGACGGCCTGGCCGGGCCGGTCGGGCGCGACAGCTGCCGGCTGATCGTCATGAGCGACCTGGCGGTCCCCGCCAACCGGCCGGTCAGGCCGGTGACCTCGGAGCTGGAGCTGCGCCGCTTCGGGAAGGAGGCCGCCAACCTGGCGGTCACCGCCCTGGAGGCCCGCCGGCTGCCGGGCGCCCCGACCCAGGTCTTCGCGCGGATCGCCAACTTCGGCCGGGAGAAGGCCGGGGTCAAGGCCCGGCTCTTCTTCGGCGACCGCCGGGAGCCGGCCGACGCCCGCGACCTGGTGCTGGCCGCCGGCGCCCGCGAGACGGTGGTCTTCGAGGCCATGGCCCCGACCGGTCTGACCCCGGCGCGGGTGCAGGTCGTTCCGGCCTCCGGCGCCCCCGACGCCATGACCATCGACGACGAGGCCTGGACGGTGCTCCCGCTGGAGCGCGACCTCCGGCTGCTGGTCTACACCGACGACCGCAACTTCCTGGTCAAGGCCCTGACCGGGCTGCCCGGCACGCGCTGCGAGCGGCTGGACGCCTCGGCCGTCCCGGCCAAGGGCGAGGCGCCGCCGGCCGCCTGGGCCGACCGCGACCTGGTCGTCTTCGACAGCTGCGCCCCGGGCAGCCTGCCGGCGTCCGGCGGATACCTGTTCATCAACTCCTGCCCGCCGCTGGAATCGGCGGCGCTGGGCGAGGCGGTCAGGGCTCCCAAGTCCGTGGACTGGGACCGCAGCCACCAGCTGACCCGCTTCGCGTCGCTGGAGGGCATCGGGGTGGTCCGGGCCAGGGCGGTGAAGCTCGGCCCCGGGCAGATCAACCTGCTCGAGTCCGAGGCCGGGCCGCTGGTGGCCGCCTGGCGGCACGAGCAGCTCCGCGTTCTGGTGGTGGGCTTCGACCTCTACGAGTCCAACTGGCCGCTGCGCGTCTCCTTCCCGATCTTCATGGCCAACGCCGCCCGCTGGCTGGCCGAGGCCGGGCCGTCGAGCGTGCTCTGGTCGGCGGGGGCCGGGCGCTGCGGGCAGCCGCTGCGGCTGACGGCCTCGGCCTGGGCCGACCCGACCGCTCCCGCCGGCGGCGCCGCGGTGGAGATCCGGCCGCCCGGCGGCGGGACGCCCGAGAGGCTGGAGGTGCCCGCCGGCTCGCCGCGGCTCTACTCCGCGACCGAGCAGCCGGGCATCTACCGGGCGGTTGGCCCGAAGGATCGCGAGGTGCTCTTCGCCTGCTCGGTGCTCGACGAGATCGAGAGCGACAACTCCGCGCGCGAGACGCTGAACTTCGCCGTCAAGGACGCCCCGGGCTGGTCGCGCGAGCAGGCCAGCGCCGCCGGCGGCGAGGCCTCGGCCGGGCGGGAGTACTGGAAGTACGCCGCCGTGCTGGCCCTGGCGGTCTTCATGCTCGAGTGGTTCATCTACAACCGGCGGCTGTGGGGCTGACCGTTTGTCCGGAAGCCCGGCCGGCCAGAAACGAAGGGATCCAGCCATGCCTGACTCCGACGCATCCCGCCCGGCGCCCCCGGCGTCTCCGGCGGCCGGGACGGGGCCGTCCGCGCCGGAGGCCGACGCGGACGAGCCGCGCGGCTTCCCCTGGCTGCGGGTGCTGGCCGGGGCCATGCTGCTGGCGGTGGCGGCCGCCGCGCTGGCCTGGTTCCTGCGCCCCGATGATCTGGTCCTGGAGGCGCGCTTCGAGCCCGCCTCGCTCCGTTCCGGGGAGCGCGCGCGGCTCTTCCTGCGGGTCTCGCCCGGTACGGGCCTGGGCGACGTGCCCCTGGACAAGGTCCGCGCGGAGATCGAGCGCTGCCCCGCCGACCTGGTCTTCGACCGGCCGGGGGAGTTCCTGCTGCCCGGCGAGGGCCGGATGGTCCTGGAGTTCACGGTCGACCGGAGGGCCGCCCCCGGCGTCCGGCGGCTGGTCGTCACCGCCGCCGCGCAGGTGCCGGCGGGCGACGGCCGGGCGCTGGCGCACACCGTGGGCGTGCGCCGCGAGCTGGAGGTGACGGTGGGGGCTCCGGCCGCCTCCGAGGAGCCTTCCCCGGCGTCTGGCGGCGGACCCGCCGCGGGAGGGCGCGCGCCGTGAAGAGTCTGACCCGCGAGATCTGGATGGAAGTGCCCCGCCGGAGGATGATAGTGTCGCTCCACCGGCAGGTCGAGGAACTGGTCGCGGAGAGCGGCGTGCGCGAGGGGCTGGTCCTGGTCAACGCCATGCACATCACCGCGTCGGTGTTCATCAACGACAACGAGTCGGGGCTCCACGCCGACTACGAGCGCTGGCTGGAGAAGCTCGCGCCCGAGAAGCCCCACGGCCAGTACGACCACAACGGCGCCGAGGACAACGCCGACGCGCACCTGAAGCGCCAGGTCATGGGCCGCGAGGTGGTGGTGGCCATCACCGGCGGCCGGCTCCACCTGGGGCCATGGGAGCACATCTTCTACTACGAGTTCGACGGCCTCCGCCGCAAGCGCGTCCTGGTGAAGATCATCGGGGAGTAGGAGTAGGGCGGGGCGGCGCGGGTCGGCTCGCGCCGAGGCTCAGGCTCCGGGTTCCGGCGGAAGGGGCTGCCCGGCCCCGGCGGGACTCGGGGCCTTGGGCCGAACGGCGTCGGCGCGCCGATGCGCCGGCGGGCCCTTGCGCGGACTGGCCCCCGCCGCGGCGGCCCTGTGCTTTCGGTAGTAGTGGACCGCGGTGGTGTGGATGAGCCAGCCCAGGGCCCCGATCAGCCCGCCGCCGCCGACCGTCGCCAGCCACACCCACCACGGGGCCGGGCTGATGGTGACGCCCTTGACGCGAACCAGGTAGGTCAGGAAGAGGGCGGCGAAGAGGGCCAGGCACCCGAGATACAGGCCGGTCAGCCCCCGCGGGCCGAGGCGGTAGAGGAGGAAGTAGTAGATCCGGCGAATGGCTCCCTGCCGGCCGATGAACTCGAGCTTCTCCGAGTCGTCGAGCTCCCCGAAGGTCCGCCTGGCCATCTCCCGCTGGCTCTGGCGCTGGAGGATCCGCTCCCCGCCCAGGGTCATCTCCAGCGTGACTCTGGCGGCGGCGCCGCAGGCCGGGCAGGTCGTCGAATCGCCCGGGCGTTTGCCGGCCGGGTCGAGCCGGCCTCTGCGGCAGCCGGGGCAGACCAGCGCGCGGGCGACCGGGGCCGACACCGGAGCCGGCCCCCGAGCCGGTTCGGGGGCGGGGCAGGGGGCGGGGGTGGAGGGAGCGGCGGGAGCGGGGTGGGGAGCGGGGGAGGGGGAGTGAGCGGGGGAGGCGCCAAGCTTCCCGTCGGACTCGGCCGGCTTTTCGGGCATAGGCGCGGTCCTCCTGTCGCCGTCAGCTTACCCCGCCCGGCGGTGGCGCGCAAGGGCGGGCCTGCCCTCATCATTCCCGGGACCCCGGGGCGCATGGGATGTATGGGGTGCTCGTCCGGTGAGCAGACCGTGGTTAGCACCTTGATTTTCCCCGGCCCCGGCCTAGAATCCCGCTCCGTCGCGAGGCTTCCCCGGTAGCTCAACGGTAGAGCGGCTGACTGTTAATCAGTAGGTTCCTGGTTCGAATCCAGGCCGGGGAGCCATCTCAAAAACTACCGACCCGACGGGTCGAATCCGTTAACGCAAGGCCCCGCGGCGAGAGTCCGGGGCCTTTTCGTATCCCTCTCTATGGAGGACGCTACCGACACCGCCCGGAAGGCCAAATTCTCTGGTTCGAGAGAGAGCGCCCGGGGTGCGGGTGAAACCATCATGGTTGCGCCCGATGCCCAAGAAATCGCTCTCGAACTCTCAGAATCTCTGTTTAATACCCCCCTCAAATTTAACGACCCCGTTACGCTCGCGGGCCGAGTGTAACCGGCTCGAACTGGCGGATCGACCTTACGCTGATCTCGGGGAACTCGCCTCAGCCCCGACCGCTCCACGGTCATTTTGGCGGTGTCCTGGGCTTGGCCAGTTCTTGTCCAAAAGCCTTCTCGACTTCGGTCATGGCTTCCTCAATCAGCCGACGGTGATCCTCGAGCTTGAGCTCTCGCATGATCACGTGGCTGGCCAGCTCCCCGGCCAACTGCACCATCTGCTCGCGCAGGTCGTGGACCGCAGCTTCTTTGGTTAGTTGGATCTCGCGCTTGACGCGATCCATGGTCTTAGCACTATCCGCGACAGCAGCGGCCATGGTCTCCTCGCGGACCTTCTCGGCGCCCAGCTTGCCCAGTGCGATGATCGCGGCGGCATCATCTTCGGCGGTGGCGATGCGCCGCTCATACTCCCTAAGGCGGTCCTCTGCAGTCCGGCGCAGTTCCTCGGCGTCGCTGATTCTCTTGGCGATACGCTGTTCCCGTTCCTCCAGCGCCCGCATCAACGGCCCCCAGGCGAAGCGCCACAACACCGCCAAGAGCAGCAGGAAGACGATGACGGTGTAGAGCATCACCTGAGCGTCGAAGCTCATGCCTGTTGCCTCATGGCGCCTGCTTGCGGCGGCCGATACCGACGCCAGCCAGAAGGCCGCTGGACCTAACTCACGGCGATCTGATGTCTAGTGGTGCTCGCGACGGTTGTACCTTGCCCAAGTCGGCATCCGTTTGTGGCAACGCCCACTTGTTGCAGCCGCCGACTAGTAGCCGCAAGCGCCGAAGCACCCTTGAGCCCAGTCCGGTCCCTCGATAGAGACGTGGCCAGAATAGCCACCGGCAACCGCACTTCGTGCAGCGGTACTTCTGCGGGGCGAGGATGTCACGAGTCTCTCGGAGCAAGAATACTCCGCCGCGGACTACACTCTCGTTGCCAGCACTGCACTTGGGGCAACGCAGAGTTCCGTTCATCCGCCTATCCTGGTTCCGGCTCCGCTTAGGAACAGTTGAACCGCCAACTCGTAATGGTCCGCGGGACATGGAAGCCCCCCCAGACTCGATGCTCTGGACCACAGGATGCTGAGGAGCATGTCGGCCAGCACTTCAGGTCCGATATCGCCTCGAATCTTTCCCTCATGGACTCCCTGACGCAGGAGTTCGGCGCAAGAGGCGCAGATGCGGCGCCTCCAACTCCGGCCAATCGTACCCATTTGACTGGGTGGGGGTCTCCTGTGAGAAGGTGTCGAGGCCAGTACTGTCAGGAGATGTTGCTTTTGCTCAAGAAGACCACCGAGCCGCGAGCAGGCCCGGGATAGGCGCCGCTCAAACGGTTCTGGAGACATGGGACTATCCGCTAGACTTCGGCTCATCTCGTCGACGCCGGCGGTGATGGTTTGGAGGATGAGCTTGGTCTTGCTCGGAAAATAGAGGTAGATCGTGCCCTTCCCAACGCCTGCTGTCTTGGCAACATCGGCGACGCTGATCTTGTCAAGAGGACGGCTCTTGAGAAGCTGATCGACTCCTCGCATTATGACTTGGCGTGTTGCGGCAGAACCCACGGCACTGGCCCTAACGCCATCCACCGCCCAGCGCGGAATAGAGGCGTATGTGACTGGCCAGTTGCACGAGCTGGAGGTTCACTAATGCCTGCTGAGCACCGTAAAGAGAACGCTGTGCGTCCAGAACTCCAAGGTAGTCGTCCACGCCCTTAGCATAGCGCGCGTTCGACAGCCTAGCGGTTTCGGTAGCAGCATCGACCAAGGACTGCTGGGCGGATACCTGCTGGCTGATGGTGCCGCGCAAGGCCAGGGCATCGGCCACGTCGCGGAATGCGCTCTGAATGGTCTTCTCGTACTGTGCCACGGCGATTTCCCGCTGCACCTTAGTGACCTTCAAGGCTGACCAGGCGCGGGTATCGAAGATGGGCACCATGATCTGAGGCGAGTAGCTCCAAGTGTCGGTGCCGCCCGTGAACAGCCCGGAGAGTTCGGTGCTGGCCCTGCCCACGGAGGCGGTCAGTGATATCCTGGGAAAGAGCGAGGCTCGGGCGGCACCGATATTGGCGTTGGCCGCCTTGAGCAGTCCCTCGGCCTGGAGCACATCGGGTCGTTCGAGAAGGACTTCGGAGGAAAGGCCGGGCGATACTTCTCGCGGCGGCTTGACCTCAGTTAGCTTACTAGGTCGCAATTCACTTGGAAGTGGAGCGCCGACCAACAGATTCAAAGCGTTTTCGTCTTGCGCCACCAGTTGCGCATATCGAGCGACATCGCGGCGTGCGCTATCCACGAGCGTCTGCGCGCGCCGCAGGTCCAACTCCGTGGCCACTCCAGCCTTGGACTGTCGCTCCACGAGATCGTAGGCAGTCTTGTTGGCCTGGAGCGTTCTCTCAGTCAAGGCCAGTCCCTCTCGGTCTGCAGCCTCAGTCAGGTAGGCATTGGCCACCGCCGAAACGAGCAGAATCTGCGCTCCCCGGCGAGCTTGCTCAGTGGCCAAGTATTCCTCGAGAGCCTTGTCTTTCAGGCTGCGGATGCGGCCGAAAAGATCAATTTCCCAGGCAACGGCACCAAGATCGACCTTGTAGGTATCGCTGACTCTCGGCGTCAAAGGTGGGGTAAGGTCGGCCGAGGCGCGCCCTTTGACTTGGGCGCCCGTCGCGTTGATCGTCGGCAGGAGCGCGTTGCGCTGTATGCCATAGGCGGCCCGTGCGGCCTCAACGTTGAGGGTGGCCAATCGGAGGTCCCGATTATTAGCTAGTGCCAACTCGATTACCTTCGTAAGTTTGTCGTCTGCAAAGAACTCCAACCAGCGCAGATGCGAGGCATCCGGGGCATTCGCGTATCTTGCGGCTCCACCGTAAGCCAATCCGCTCGGCCACTCAGCGGGGATCGGCGCAGCTGGCCGGCTGTATCTCGGAGCCATGGTACAGCCAAACAAGACAAACCCGGTCCCGGCCAACAGAAGGCAGTTATGTTTGCTCATGTTAGCGACTCCCCGACAGAGCTGGTGCGGCGCCTTCGGCGACCGGACGATTCTTCCTGCCGAAACTCTTTTCGATCAACACGTAGAAGACGGGTGCAAAGAAGACTACCAACACGGTCCCGGTGATCATTCCGCCCAGCACGGAAGTCCCGATGGCATTCATGGCGCCAGCGCCGGCACCCCTGCTGAGCGCCAAGGGCAAGACGCCGAACCCGAAGGCCAGCGAGGTCATGACAATGGGCCGCAACCTCAGTTTCGCCCCCTCTACGGTCGCATCAATCAGCCCCATCCCTTCTTCAACTCCGGCTTTGGCGAACTGGACAATTAGGATGGCGTTCTTGGTGGTCAATCCCAGGGTGGTCAGCAACCCGATCTGGAAATACACGTCGTTCGGCAGCCCTCGCAGACTGGAGGCGATGACGCCACCGATAGCTCCTAGCGGCAGAACGAGGAGAATGGCCGTCGGTATGGGCCAGCTCTCGTAGAGAGCCGCCAAACACAAGAAGATCACCAGGATGGAGAAGACATACAACGGAGCCGCTTGGGCACTTGCCTGTCGCTCCTGGTAAGACAGGCCGGTCCAATCGAAGCCGACCCCCTGTGGAAGCTTCGATGCAAGTTCCTCCATGGCATCCATGGCTTCGCCGGAACTTCTGCCCGGCGCCGGCTCACCCCAGAGGTTCATCGACGAGAATCCGTTGAAACGCTCTAACCTGGGAGAGCCAGAAGTCCAGTAGCCGGATGCGAACGAGGAGAACGAGACCATCTTCCCCTGTGAGTTCCGCACGTAGAGTCTCTTGATGTCTTCTGGCAGTACGCGGTAAGGCGCATCAATCTGTGCGTAGACTCGCTTGATACGCCCGCCCTGGATGAAGTCGTTGACATAGGCACTGCCGAATGCCGTCGAGATGGTGTTGTGGATGGATGTGATCGGCACGCCTAACGCTCCCGCCTTCCCCCAATCCACGTCCAGTCGATACTCGGGCACATCTTCCATGCCGTTGGGTCGGATGCGGAGCAAGCGTTTGTCCTGAGCGGCCATTCCCATTAGCTGATTCCGAGCATCTGTCAGTGCGGCATGGCCTATGCCGCCACGATCAATTAACTGGAAGTCGAAGCCCGTGGCATTGCCTAGTTCGACGACAGAAGGAGGCGGGAAGGCAAACGCGATGGCATTGCGGAACTTGGAGAACCTCCTTATAGCCCTGTCGGCAACAGCCTTAACCCGCAGGTCGTCGCGCTTTCGAAGCTTCCAGTCCCTCAATTTTACAAAGACCATGCCGTTGTTCTGTGCCCGTCCGGAGAAACCCATCCCCACAATAGTCATGCAAGAATCCACGGCTTCTTTCTCATCTTCAAGAAGATAGCGCTGGACTTCATCCGCAACTTGTTGAGTCTGCTCCAAGGTGGAACCCGTCGGCAGGAGAATCTGAGCAAGCATGATCCCCTGATCTTCGTCCGGCAGATACGCCTTGGGCATCCGAAGGAATAGCCCTCCAAGAGCTCCGACGATTAGCACATAGATCACGCCGTAGCGCAATTTCCTGGTGAGTGAATGGCGCACCACTTTGACGTACATGTCCCTGCTCCGAAAGAAGACTCGATCAAATAGGAGAAAGAACGGACGCAGGAAGAAGATGGCGTTCTCCGCTGGCTCATGTCCTTTGCGCACAGGTTTGAGCAAGGAAGCGCACAGCACCGGCGTCAAGATCAAGGCTACTACCACCGAGAGCAGCATGGCTGCGGCGATGGTCACTGAGAACTGGCGATAGATGATGCCGGTGGACCCGCCGAAGAAGGCCATGGGGCCGAAGACCGCAGAAAGCACCAGCCCGATGCCGATCAGTGCGCTGGTGATCTGGTTCATCGATTTCGCGGTGGCCTCTCGGGGCGAAA
>JAKLDR010000147.1 GCA_022703445.1 Planctomycetota bacterium
CCGAGCACGAGCGTCCGGACGGCGACCTCTGCGGCACGGCCCTGGCTTTGAAGTTCATACTCTCGGCCCTGGGTCGGACGGCGCGGGTTGTCCTGCCTGACGAGCCCCCCGAGCGCTACCGCCGCCTCGACGGCGCCGCGGACCTGGAGGTCTACCAGGGCGGGACGATCCCGGCCGAGGTGATCATCGTGCTGGATTCCGCTGGCCTCGAGCGGCTGGGGCCGTTGCGCGAGGCTCTGCCCGCGGGCGCGCCGGTGATCAGCATCGACCATCATCTCTCCAACAACGGCTTCGGAGACGTCTCCTGGGTCGACCCGGCCAGAAGCTCCACCGGCGAGATGGTCTACGATCTGGCCAAAGTCAGTGACTGGCCGCTGCCACTGCCGGCCTGTTCGGGGCTGTACGCCGCCATCCTCACCGACACCGGCCGCTTCGGATACTCCAACACCTCGGCCGGGGCGCTCCGCGCGGCTGCCGAACTGGTCGAACGCGGCGTGTCCGCCGAGGAGCTGACCCACCGGCTGTATTCCTCCAAGACCGAGCGCGAGCTCCGGCTCCTGGGCCGGGCGCTGTCCCAGCTCCGGATCGCCGACGGCGGCCGGATGGCCTCGATCGCCATCTATGCCAGGGACTTCCGCGAGTTCGGCGCGGTGCCGGCAGACGCCCAGGACTTTGCGGCGCGGACCGTATCGGTGGCCGGCGTGGAACTGGGCTTCTTCCTGTACGAGCTGGAAGCCGGCAAGAAGACCAAGGTCAGTGTCAGGAGTTCTGGCCGCGTCGACGCCTCGGAGCTTGCCGGGCGCTTCGGAGGCGGTGGTCACCGGGCGGCGGCCGGACTGGCGCTGGATATGGGACTGGACCAGGCCAGAAGCCTTCTGGAGGAAGTGGGCCGGGAGTTCCTCGGAGCTTGATGAGGGTCAGCGCAGGCGTCGCGACAGGTTCGAAAGTTCCTGGCGGATGGCGTTGCATCCGACCTCGAGGATGGGCCTGGAGTGCGGGCCGGCCGCGGTGAGCTGACGCTCAAGCGCTCCCAGGCGGCTGGCAAGCCTCTCGATCTGAAGCAGGACCCGTGCCCGCGTGCTGTCTATTGCCGGACTCATGATCGACCTCCGTTCCGGTTGTGCGGGGCCCCGAGCTCTCAGCGCCTTGGCCATCCCCAGTGCGTCTCTGGCTTATTCATCGGCCGTTGCGGGAATGACTTGATCAGGTGTTCTGGCTGGAATCACGCAAAGCGTCGCTTTGTGGTTGCAGCGCACGCACGGCCCGGAAGAGACCAAGGGGCGAGCCCGATTCCGAGCGCACGGCAGCGAATTGCACATGTGCAGGCCGCCGGCACGTGGGAGTCCGATGCCTGTCGTAAGCTGGCCAGAGGAAGCTGGCGGTCAGCAGAGCGGGGCGTGACGGAGGCCTGTGCCAGGCAGGATACAGCCGCTGGGATTCTGCAGTGGCGGCCGGTATGAATCCGGGGAAAATCCGCAACTGACCCCCAGGCCAAGCGTCTAACGTGGGCGGGGGAGGGGAACATGACCAACGCCGGACCCAGCCCAAATTCCAGGCCGGCTCCAGAGCCGGGGCGCACCACGCCGAGGCCTGCATCCGGGCCGGCCAAGCCGGGTACGGCGCAGCATGCCAAGATCTCCGGCCCGCTCACCGGCCGCAGGATAGGTCCGTACCGCGTCACCGATCAGATCGGCAAGGGCGGCATGGGCGTGGTGTATCGCGCGCACGACACGGCGCTCGATCGCACCGTGGCCATCAAGATCCTGCCCCCGCACCTCTCCGGTGACGAGGAGTTCGTCAAGCGCTTCGTGCGCGAGGCGCGCTCCGCGGCCAGGCTCGACCACCCCTGCATCGTCCAGGTATTCCAGGCCGGCCGGATGGTCAGCGAAGGCGCGGCCGGTCCCGGACCGTGCTTCATCGCCATGCAGTACTTCGATGGTCGGCCGTTGTCCGACCTCATCGCCAGCGAGGGACGGCTCGAACCGCTCAGGGCGCTGAACATCGCCAGGCAGGTGGCCGAGGCGCTGGCCGCGGCCCACGCCGCGGGCATCGTGCACCGCGATATCAAGAGCTCCAACATCCTGGTGGGCGAGGGAGACAAGGTCAAGGTCACCGACTTCGGACTGGCCACCTGCGTTGCCTCAGAGGGAAAACGCATCACCCAGACCGGCGCGTATCTGGGCACTCCCGAGTACAGCTCTCCGGAACAGTGCGAGGGCACCGAGCTCGACGGCCGCAGCGACATGTACTCGCTGGGAGTGGTTCTATACGAGATGCTCACCGGCAAGGTACCCTTCGAAGCGGCCACGCCGCTCAAGCTCTTCGACCGCATCGTCCACGAGGCGCCGGAGCCGCTCAGCCGGGTGCAACCCGGTCTGCCCAGGGAACTCTCGTCGCTCGTCGGCAAGATGCTCGCCAAGAGCCGGGACGAGCGGTTCTCCACCGCCGAGGAGTTGCTCTCGGCCATGCGCCGCGTGCGAGTGGCGCTGGGCAGCTGGAAGCGCGGTCCGGGCACGGGGCTGCGACGCCCGGTGAGACTGCAGGGTAGATGGCCGCGGCTGGCTGCGGCCGCGGGTTCTGTGCTGCTGCTCGCCGCGGTGGGCGGCCTGATATTCCACCTTTCGCGTTCCGGCCGCGAGCAGCCGCAGGTCGAACCCGTGGTCCAGCCGGTCTTGCCGGCGCCCCAGTCTCCTAAGGGCACGATCGTCGGGCCGGCGATTCCTCCGGAAACCTCCGATCTGGGTGTGGTGATCTTCGATCTGGCCAGCCGCGTCGATGCCCGTGAGGAGAAGCAGCTCTCGTGGGTTCGCGCCGGCGTGCCGGACATGCTCATCACCGAGCTCAAGCAGTGCTCCGGTCTGACGGTCTTCTCGCGCGAGCGCGCCGCCGATGCGCTTCGGGCCACCGGAGGACAGGACCTGACCGCCGCGGCCAGACGCCTGGGAGCCCGGCTGATGGTATCCGGCAGCCTGTATTCCGCGGGCGGCCGGTTGCGCATCGACCTCTGCGTTGCGGACGCAAGCACGGGGAAGGTGGCTGAGGCCGTCAAGGACGAGGGCACTGAGGCTCAGATCTTCGACTTGGTCAGCAGTCTGGGACGCAAGCTCCGGGCCAGCTTCGACTCGCTCATGGCTGAACGCCGCGGGCAGGGGCGCCCACTGGCCGCCGCTCCTGTGCGCAGTGCGGAAGAGGTCTTCTTCCTGGCCATGGCCGACCCAGACAAGGGCAACTCCGGGCCGGGCGGAGGGGGGGGGCTCCCGGTTGCCAAGGCGAGGTCTGCTGGCGCGACGGGAACAGACCGTGCTGCGGCTGGACGGGCGTTGGTGGAAGGTGGCGTCGAAGGCAGGGGAAGTCTGGAGGCAGCGCAGGCCAGGGCCAAGGAGGCTGAGAGTCTCGGATCGCCAGATGCGGTGGGGGGCGCGGATGGCAAGCAGGCACCCGGCCCATACTTCGCCGCTGCCGAGGCCCAGAAGCTCCGCGAAGGAGAGGCAGCCAAGCGTAAGGCGGAAACGGACAAGGCGGACTTCGAAAAGAGCCTGAAGGATCGAGCCGCGGAGCCAGGCGCTCCTACCGCGGCAATGCCGCCGCCGCCGGCGAAGGCTCCTGCGGCTCCTGTTGCGGGGGGATTGGCTTGGGCCAGGGATCTGGGGCAGGGCGAAATGAAGTCTGGCAAGGCGCAGAACGCCGCCAACAAGTCGGAAGGCGCGGCGAAAGCAGAGGCCCCGGGAGAAGCTTCGCGCGAGCGCGGCGGCCAGCGGGCTGATCGGGTGGAGGCCATGCGCCACTACTACACCGGGATCAGACTGCTCGACCAGGCCGGCACCAACAAGGAATTCTCCGAGGCTCTCGCGGAACTGGTCCTGGCCAAGAGCCTGGCGCCAAACCTGGCGATCGCGGACGAGGCCATCAGGCGGGCCAATCAGGGGCTGGACGAGATCACCCGCGAGTAGCGGACGGGGCCGCGGGGAGCCACCCAAACAAGAAGCCGCGCAAGCCCAGAGCCTGCGCGGCTTTGCATTTTGTGGTGGGGAGAGCAGGATTCGAACCTGCGAAGCCCGGAGGCAAGGGATTTACAATCCCTCCCCTTTGGCCGCTTGGGTATCTCCCCGTCGGGACGGACATTCTAAGCCGGGCGGCCAGACTGTCAAGCCGGCATGCCGGATCGTCCCCGGGTCGCCCTGGTTCATCAGAATATGGTGTAGGCGCCATCCCGGCTGCGGATGACGCGATGGAGGGAGCGATCGGTCCGCACCTCGTACAGGGCGTCATCCCGCTCGGTGATCGGATACTTGGTGATGAGCTTGACGGATTCGAAAGCTTCCCCTCGCTCATTGCAGAGGCGGATAATGTCGGCCAGGTGTTCCTGGGGAACTTCGCTGCGGGTCTTCCGAGCGGCGAGTTTGGCCGCCAAACGGGCCTTGAAGCCGACCGCATCCGGTCCGGCGGGGACCTGGGGTTCAGGACGCGCTGTCCGCTCGAGGGGGCCGGGGCGACCTGGCCCCACGGTCGGAGGAAGCTGGCCAAACTCCGGCATATCTCACATCCTCCTATAGGCATTCTAGCCCATTCCAGCGTGTTGCGCAACAGGGCCTTGCGTTTTGGTGGGAAGTCGGGCTTGACATATGCACCATGGGGAGCTAGATTAGGATGCGGATGCGGCTAGCCGTAGGCATTCTGAGCGGCCGGTCGCGGAAAAAGGGTCGTGTCGAGGCTTCTTTCGCCGCAGGGAAACAGGACTGGCGATGATTCTGCTGTTGGCCATACTGGCAATGACCGTTCTCGCTGTGCTGGCCGGTGCCGCGGCCCGGGCAGGGCAACCCTGCCCGTGGCGGGTGCCGGCGCGCAGACTGAACCATCTCCCTCCGAGGCTTGGACGGGCTTCCTTCCCGGGCAGGTCTCTTTGGGGGGACCGCCGGTAATCGTCAGCCCGTCCCGCAGTCCCTTTCCGGCTCACTCGCCCCGACAGACCCTTTTCCGGGCAGTTTCCTGCGTTAAGCGCCTCGCCGGGCGACGGTGAGGCGCCGGAAAAGGAAGGTCTTAGAACATGGAATACGTCTTCGGAGCCGCCGGTGGCGCGGTCATCGCCGCCATCATCACCTACTTCGTGGTTCGGGGCAATGCCGCCAAGATCCAGTCCGAGGCCGACGCCCGGGTCAAGGCCGCCGAAGGCAAGGCCGAGGCCCTAAACCGCGAAGGCGAACTGCGCATCAAAGATGAGCTGTTCAAGCGCAAGGCTTCTCTGGAAAAGGAAATGGAGGGTCAGCGCGAGGCTCTCAAAACCCAGGAGGCCCGCCTCGAGAAGCGCGAGGACAACCTCGACCGCAAGCTCGCCATGATCGACAAGAAGGAGCGCTTCCTCGAAACCCAGGAGCAGAAGGCCGCCCAGAAGGTTGACGAAGCCGCCAAGAAGTTCGAGGAGGCCGAGAAGGTTCTCGATGCCCAGAACAAGGAACTGCGCCGGGTCTCCGGGCTGTCTCCGGAGGAGGCCCGCACCGCCGTTCTGGAGCGCGTCACCAAGGAGCTGGACCAGGAGATCGGCGAACTGGCCGAACTCCGGCTGCGCCGGGCCAAGGAGGAGGCTGACGCGACCGGCCGCAAGCTGCTGGTCGAAACCATGCAGCGCTGCGCGGCGGAAGTCGCCGCCAACAACCTGGTGGCCACCGTGGATCTCTCCAGCGACGACATGAAGGGACGAATCATCGGCCGTGAGGGGCGCAACATCCGCGCCTTTGAGAAGGCCACGGGCGTGGATGTGATCGTCGATGACACGCCCGGGGTGGTGGTCGTTTCCGCCTTCGACTCGGTCCGCCGGGAGACGGCGAAGCTGGCCCTGGCCAAGCTGGTCCAGGACGGCCGCATCCATCCGGCGCGCATCGAGGAGGTGGTCGCCGAGACCGAGAAGGAGATGGCGCGCCTCATCGACGAAGCGGGACGGCAGGCGGCCCTCGACCAGGGCCTGGCGGACATCCCCCCCAAGCTCCTGACCGTCCTCGGGCGCCTGCGCTTCCGCACCAGCTACGGACAGAACGTCCTGCAGCACTCGGTGGAAGTCGCCGCCCTCTGCGGGCTGCTCGCCGGGGAGCTCAAGCTCGACGTGCGCCTGGCCAAGCGCGTCGGGCTGCTGCACGATCTGGGCAAGGCCCTGGATCAGGATTCGGAGGGCACCCACCCGGCCCTGGGCGCCGACTTGGCCGCCAAGGCCGGCGAACACGAGGTTGTGGTCAACGCCATCGCCTCGCACCACGAGGACGTGCCGCCCGGCAGCCTCTATGCGATTCTGGCCCAGATTGCCGACGCCATCAGTGCGGCCCGACCGGGGGCGCGCCGGGAGAGCCTGGAGCGCTACATCAAGCGCATGGAACGGCTGGAGGAGATCGCCAACACCCACAACGGGGTGGAAAAGGCCTTCGCCATCCAGGCCGGCCGCGAACTTCGCGTGCTGGCCAAGGCCGACAAGATGACCGAGGCGGAGTGCTCCCGGGTCTGCCGCGAGATCGCCAAGGAGATCGAGGAGGAACTCAACTATCCCGGCGAGGTCAAGGTGACCATGATCCGCGAGAACCGCTTCGTGGAGTACGCGCGGTAGACAAGGCGGAAGGCAGAAGGATGAAGGCAGAAACGCGAGGCGGGCTGCGCGCGCCGTCGCCGTCTTCGCGTCCTCCTTTCTGCCTTCTGCCTTCTTACGTCAGCCTTCCTGCGGGGCCTTCATGCCCGAGCTGAAAGTCCTGGCCATCGGCGACATCGTCGGTTCGCCCGGCCGCCGGGCGGTGGCGGCGCTACTGCCCAGACTGGCCGCCGACGAGAAGCTCGACTTTGTGGTGGCCAACGCCGAGAACGCCGCCGGCGGTTCCGGCCTTACCCCGGCTATCGTCGCCGAGCTGCTCGCGGCCGGCTGTGGCGTGCTCACCTCCGGCGACCATGTCTTCAAGAACCGCGACGTGCTCGGGGTCATCGACCGGGAACCGCGCCTGCTGCGCCCCGCGAACTTCCCGAAGCGCTCGGCGGGACGGGGGTGGGGAGTCTACGAGGTTGGATGTCGCGGGTTGCAGGTTGCGGGAACGGCTGGCGGGCAGCCCCCAGCCCGCAACCCCCAACCCTCAACCGCCGTCAAGGTCGCCGTCATCAACCTCCTCGGCCGGTCCTTCATGGGCGCCCACGCCGACAACCCTTTCGAGCGGATCGAGGACGTCCTCGCTGAGGTCGAGACGGCGGCTCCGGGTGCGATCGTCCTCGTCGACTTTCACGCCGAGGCCACCGCCGAGAAGGTGGCGCTAGGGCGGCAGCTCGACGGGCGGGCCGCTGCGGTCTGGGGCACGCACACCCACGTGCCCACCGCGGACGAGACGGTGCTCCCCGGCGGAACCGGCTACATCACCGATCTGGGCATGACCGGGCCCCATGACTCGATCATCGGCCGGCAGGTCGGGCCGGTACTTTCGTCGCTGGTCACCGGCATGCCCGAGCGCTGGGATGTGGCTGTCGGTGATGTGCGGCTGTCCGGGGCGATCTTCACCATCGACCCGGCATCGCGGAAGTGCGCCGGCGTTCGGCGGGCGCAGGTCCGGATGGGCTGATGTCCGCGATGGTTGATTGGGGCTGGGGCGGGCATAGAATTGCCCCGGGGTGGAGGAGCGGTCGTGCTCGATAAGCTCGGCGAGTTCAAGCTGATCGAGCTGCTCGGCGAGGGCGGCATGGGCGCGGTCTACCGGGCCCGGCAGGAATCGCTGGCCCGCGACGTGGCCGTGAAGATCCTCCCCGAGAGGCTGACCTCCAACCCGAAGTTCGTGCAGCGTTTCTATCGCGAAGCCCGCTCGGCAGCCGGTCTCGTGCATCCCAACGTGGTCCAAATCTACAGCCTCGGGCAGGACGAGGATCGCGGCGTTCACTACTACGCCATGGAGTACGTACGCGGCAAGGACCTCTCTCAGCTCCTCAAGTCGGGCGTGCGCTTCTCCGTGGATCAGGCTCTGACCATGGTCATGCAGGTGGCCGAGGCGCTGGCCGCCGCGGCCGAGGCAGGCATCGTGCACCGCGACATCAAGCCGGCCAACATCATGCTGACCGCCAAGGGCCAGGTCAAGGTCATGGACTTCGGCCTGGCCAAGATGGTCCAGCACGACGACCTGGACGTCACCGAGGCCGGCACCATCGTCGGCACCGCCAACTACATGAGCCCCGAGCAGGGCATGGGCAAGGAGCTGGACTTCCGGACGGACATCTATTCGCTCGGCGTGGTCTTCTACGAGCTGGTCGCGGGCCGGACCCCGTTCAAGGCCGACGGACCCAGCGCCGTGATCTACCTGCACGTCTACGAGGAGCCCAAGAGGCCCAGCCAGTATAACCCCAAAATCCCCCCGGCCGTCGACCGGCTCATCCTGCGGATGATGGCCAAGCTGCCCAAGGATCGCTTCGCGTCCCCGGATCAGCTGCTCAGTGAGCTCCGCAGGCTGAAGCAGGAGTTGGTCGAGAAGCTCGGCCGGGTTGCCCCGCCGCGGAGGAGCCCGTCCGGGAGGATCCTGCCCACCGGGCCGGTTCCTGCGGGCGCTTCGCCCGTCCCCCCGGCCGCGCCGCGCAGGACCCCATCCGGGCGCCTAGCGCCGGTCGTCCCGGACGCGCCGTCGGCATCGGCTGCAGCTCAGCATGAGGCTGCGCCCCGCCCGCCGTCCTCTCGCTCACCGGCGCCAGTGCCGGCTTCTCAGGCTCCCGGCGGCGGTCAACCCCGGGCCGGAGCGGTTCCCCAGCCGGGCAGTCGCACCGGTTCTGTGTTGATCTGCGATTCCTCCGAGTACAACCGGCGGATGTACCGGACGGCCCTGCAGGGGGGCTTCTCCCTGGCCACGGCCTCCAGCGGCCGGGAGTGCCTGGATATCCTGGCTGAAGGCGGGCCGGACGTCCTGGTGCTCGATCTTGGCCTGCGGGACACCGGCGGGTTCCCCGTGCTGGATCGCATCCGTCAGGAGCGCGCGCCGACCGAGGTGGTGGCCATCACCGGAGAGGGCGGACGCGAGTTCCTGGAACGGCTGGAACGATACCAGCCCGCCGCGGTCCTGATCAAGCCGGTGAAGCTCAACGATCTGCGCTTGCGCGTGAGCGAGGTCCTGGCCCGGCAGCGGGATCGCCAGCGCTCCGCCCCGCGGGAACCCTCGGCGGCCTTCATGGCCAGGGTCTCGCGCGAGGAGATAGTGGAAATGGCCAGGCTTTCCCTGGCCGGCCTGGCCCGGCGGCTGCTGGAGCGCCAGCGTCCGGCCGAGGCTGAGCTGCTGGCCAGGCGCATCAACTCGGGCAGCCCCAATGAGGTCGTCAGGATCATTCACGAGATGTTCGCCAGGTTCGACGAGAACGATGCGCTGAGCCTGGCGATCTTCGCCTTCAAGGAGGGCGACCACCGGGTGAGGATCCTGGCCGCGGACCTGGTCGGCCGCCGCTTCCCGCCCAAGCGCGCCGGGGAGCTGCTGAGCCGCTTCGTGGCCGACGCGGACTACCGGGTGAGGATCTCCGCCATCCGCGAGTTGGCCAGGATCGCTGCCCCGGGCGCCGCGGGACTTCTGGAGCGCTTCCTGGCGGATGAGTCCTGGAAGGTCCGGCGCGAGGCGGCCCGCGGCCTCGAGCAGCTGGCCGGCGGAGGGGTGTCGGCCGCGCTGATCTCGTACTATGCGCGCAACAACATACCTCCGCCGCTCTACCTGCAGCGCGCGGTCAAGGCGCCCAACCCGGCGGAGACCATCGCGGCGCTGGAGGCCGCCTGTTCCTCGGGCCCGGGCCGGGTGAAGGAGTACATCGCCGGCCTGATGGGCCAGGCCAGCTCGAAGCTGGTGGTCCCCAGTCTCCTGAAGCTGCTCGGCGACGAGCAGCCGGCGGTGCGCACGGCGGCGGCCAGGGCACTGGCCGGCTTCCCCACGGAGAAGGTCAAGGCCCAGCTCTTCCAGGCGCTCACGGACGACCGGTTCGGCGTGCTCAAGGCCGTGGCCGAGACCCTGGGCTCGTTCAGCCTGCAGCGCGAAGCCCTGGCCCTGGTGAAGTTGCTCAGCGCCACCGGAAAGCGGGTGCCCAAGGCGGCCGCCGATTTCGCCGCCTGGTGCGACGCGGCACCCGGGAATTTCGAACTCGCCCTGCTAGACCTCCAGGTGCGGGACGAGGCCACCCGCGGGGTGATAGCCCTGATTCTCAAGCTGCTCTACGAGAGCGATGCCGCGGTCGGCCAGTTGGTGGTCCGGCTGTGCTCCGCGGATCGGTCCCAGGCCGCTGCTGCAGCGCGAGAGGCCGCGGAGCGCCTCATCAAGTTCCTGACTAGCTGAGCTTCCGGCCGCAAAGAAGCGGCGGCGCGCAGCAGATCAAGCCGCACGCCGCCGCTAGCTTCAGGACAGTCCTAGAACTCGCCGCCGGTCTTGGGTTGCTCGGGCTTCTTGTCGCCCTCTCCCTCCGGCTTCTTCTCGCCCTTGTCGCCTTCGGGCTTCTTGTAGCTCTTGGCGGCTTCGGTCTGCTCCGGGGTCAGCTCGGCGAGCGCGAAGTACTCGCGCTCGACGTTCTTGACGCTCAGGGTGACCTCCTTGCCGGCCTCCAGCGAGCGCAGGAAGTTCATCTGGAGTTCGTCGGGGTGGCCCTTCTTGCCCTCCTCGCCCTTGACCCACGATGGCCCGACCCTGACGCTCAGGCCCACCAGCACCTTGGCGTCGGTGGCCTTGCTGGCCTCCGCGGTCTTGACCACCTCGGCCACCTTGAGGAGGATCCCCCGGTCCAGCTTCTTCTCCACCGCGCCCTTGAGCTGGCCGACGAAGCCGCGCGCGCCCTCCGGCAGCGGATTCTCCTTCTTGGCCCCGTCCCGCTTGCCTTCCTCCGGCTTCTTGCCGCCATCGTCGCCGCCGAACGCCAGCGAGCCGCAGACCAGGAACGCCGCCAGAGCCAACCACAACTGCCGCCTCATGGATGCTTCTCCTTCTCTTTCTCCCGCCGCCGGTGCGCGGCCCAGCCTGGGCCGCGAGCCCGGACGGCCAGTCTCGGACGCCTCTAGAACTCGTCCCCGCCGCTCTTGGGCGGTTCGGGCTTCTTCTCCGGATCCTTGCGCTCGGGCCGCTTCTCGCCCTCGCCGCGGGCGGTCACGGTGAGCCAGGCCAGCCGGGGATGCTCGTCGAAGAACGCCCCGCCCTCGACCTTATCACCGGCACGCAGGCGTTCAACGATCTCGGCGTAGGCGCGGGTCACCCGCCACTGGCCGCCCTCGCCTTTCTCCCAACCCGCCGGGAAGAAGACAACCGTTTCGCCGGCCGGCAGGCGCTTGTCGGTGGACTCGGCGATCTTGACCTTGAGGTTGGCCTTCTCGCGGCCGACGAGCGTGCCGCTGAAGGTGGCCTCGGCCGCCTTGTCAGAGAGCCCGATCTTCTGGCCGACGACGATCTCCACCTTCCTGGGCTCATCCTTCTTGGGCTCTTCCTTTGGTCCCTCCTTGGCCCAGGCGGCCTGGTCCTTGGTCAGCTCCAGGATGACGAAGATCTCGCGTTCGACGTTCTTGACTTCCAGGGTCACCTCCTGGCCGACCTCCAGCCTGCGCAGGAAGGTCAGCTGCAGCTCGTTGGGGTGGCCCTTCTTCTCCCCCTCGCCCTTGACCCAGGAGGCCGTGACCTTGATGGTGAGGCCCACCAGGGTCTTGGGGTCGGCGGCCTTGCTGCCCGGCCAGGTCTTGAGCACCTCGGCGACCTTGAGGCCGATGCCCCGGTCGTTCTTGACGGCCACCGTGCCCCGGACCTGCCCAGAGAAGCCGACTGCGCCATCCGGCAGCGTCGCCTTGGGCTCTTCCTTCCTGGGCTCCTCCCCGAATACCCTGGTCGGCCCGGCGGTCAGCAGGTGGTCCTTGCCGTCGTAGTTCACCTGGACGCTGCCGACCAGCACGGTCACGGCCAGCGCCAGACCCAGCTTCGCCTTCATCTCTCCCTCTCCTTTCGCCTCTCGGGGCCGGAGCTCCACCGAGAACTCCGTGCCCGTTACAGCCACAGACCCGAG
>JAKLDR010000148.1 GCA_022703445.1 Planctomycetota bacterium
CGCCCCAGCGGACTTCAGGATGGCGCCGTAGGACATGGCCCCGAGCACCACCAGCGCCAGGTCGAGCTCGGCGCCGCGGCGGAAGAGCGCGACGGCCTCGGTCGGCCGGATCCGCAGGACCGCCAGCAGCAGGACGATGGCCGCGGCCAGCGACAGCCCGGCCGGCACCCTCAGGCCCAGGCACAAGCCCAGCGCCAGGCCGATGGGCCAGAGCGCCGCGCCGATCCCGGCCAGGGCCCGGCCGATGCCCGGCGACTCCCCGGACTGCCCCGACTTCCCGGACTCCCCGGCGGCGGGGCCGCTCCCGGCGCGCGGGAAGCCGCGCAGCAGCACCAGCGCCCCGAGCGCCAGCCCGGGCAGGCAGATGCAGAGGTTCCACTTCATGATCGCGGTGACGTGCACGCCCAGGAACCCGGCGGCCATGGGCACTGCCGGGAAGAGCGGGAAGACCGACTCCCACTGGTGCCGGAACCAGTAGTTGATGATCGCCGCCCGGGCGCCGGGCAGGCCGTAGCCCTGGGCGGCTTCGCGGACCATCGGCGCCGAGAGCATGATGCCGCCCGGGGTGGGCAGCATGCCCATCACCGCGGGCACGCCGGCAACCGCCAGGCGCCGGCTGCGCAGGATCGCGCGCAGGCCGGACATCAGCCGGTCGGACAGGCCCCGGGCGGTCATCACCTGCCCCAGGAAGTTGACCAGGATGACCAGCAGCAGCAGGTCCAGGGTCTGGGCCGGGAAGGTGGCGGCCAGCGGGTGGGCGGCCCAGTCGTCGCTGAGGAACCTGGCCAGCCTCTCCGGCGGAGCCGGCAGCGCCACGGCCAGCAGCAGCGCGCTGGCCAGCAGCGCCGCGCCGGTCTTCCACTTCCTGCGCAGAAGGACTATGACCAGGGCCAGGGCCCCGAGGACGACCAGGCAGTGGTACACGGGATGCGCGCCTCAGCGCCCCCCGGACCCGCCCCGGACGTCGAGCAGCGCCGCGGCGGCGGCCGAGCGCACGTCGCTGATGTTGTCGGCGCGGGCCGCCTTCTCCAGGGCGGGCAGCGCCGGAGCGGCCGGCGGCCCGATGCGGCCGAGGGTCTCGGCGGCGTCGCGGCGGACCTGCCAGTCGGGGTTGGCCAGGGCCTCCACCAGGGGGGCCAGAACCTCGCGCCCGCCAGCCCCGATCCGGCAGAGGGCCACCGCCGCGGCGATGCGCAGGTCGCCGGTCGACTCCCGGAGGACCCTGACCAGCGCGGGCACCGCCGCGGAGGCGTCCCGGCCGATCAGGCCCAGGGACTCGGCGGCGGCGGAGCGCAGCTCCCGCGATCCGTTCGAGAGCGCGGCGGAGAGCGCCCCGACCGCATCCCGGGCGTCCGGCCCGATCAGCCCCAGGGCTCCGGCCGCCGCCTGGCAGACCGCCGGGTCGGGATCCTCCAGCCTGCCGGCCAGCGCCCCGGCCGCCGACGCGGCCTCGGGGCCGATCCGGCCCAGGGCCTCGGCGGCGCTGCGGCGCACCCCGGCATCGCCGTCGGAGAGCGCGTCGGCCAGGGTCCCGACGCCGTGGCTCCCGCAGCAGCCGAGCACCGCGGCGGCCTGGCTGCGGTTCACCGGCTGCCAGGCGAGCGGAAAGTACAGGCCGATGCGCGCGGCGGCCGGTTCCGGCCCGCCCAAGCGCTCGGCGGCGCGCTCCGGGCTTATGCGCCCGGTGGCCAGGGCCCGCACCGCCGAGCGGGCCCGCAGGAAGGGGACGACGTACAGGATCGCGAAGACCGCCAGGCCGGCCAGGGCCAGCGCCAGGGCGGCGCGGACGACCATGCGCCGCATCGGCCGGCTCCGCGCGGCGGCTCCGGGGGAGGCGGGGTTGCTGGAAGAGGCCATGCCAGCAGATTCCACGCGCGGGCCGGTTTGTCAAGAACCCGTCCTCCCGGCGGGGATCACTGCCCGCCCAGCCGCGCCTCCGGCTTGAGCATCCGCCGCCCGCGGCCGATAATAGTTTGATGGCCGATGGAATCGAAACCGCCCCGCCCGGCAGGGAGGGGCTGCATTCCGGGTGGACGGCGGTCGCGGCCCTGGCCCTGACCGCCCTGGCCGTTCTCGGCTTCCTGTGGATCCGGGAGCAGCGCCGCGCCGCCGCGGAGCCGCCGGGCGGGACCGAGCTGCGCCTGCGCCTGGACCTGAACGCGGCCGGAGTCGCCGAGCTGCAGCTCGTCCCCGGGGTGGGGGCCTCGCGGGCGGAGCGGGTCGTCGAGGCCCGCCGCAGGCGCGGAGGGTTCCGCCGGCTGGCCGAGCTGGACGAGCCCGCGCTGCTGGGGCCCGGCGCCGCTGAGCGGCTGGCGCCCTACTTCCAGCCCCTGCCGGGAGACCCGCGGTGAGGCGCTACGTGGCCGGCGGGCCGGGCGCCGGCATCCGCGGCGCCGGGCGGATGCTGACCGTCGCGCTGCTCTCGCTGGGCCCGGCGGCGGCCGGGGCCGCGGCGATCCTGCTGGTCAGGCCCGAGCCGGTGGAGATGCTGCTCTGGCCCCTGGTGGCCCTGGCCGGGCTGGCCGGGCTGGCGGCCTTCTTCCAGAGCTGGCGGGCCGGGCGCTCCGCGGCGCGGGTCGCCCTGCTCGACGCCGAGTGCCGCGACCTGGCCCAGAAGTGCGTGACCTACCTGGCCCGCGCCCGGGCGGCCGAGGGCAAGGTGGAGAGCCTCTCGATCATCCGGGAGATCCACCGCACCGGCAACATCACCGGGCGGCCGGAGCGCTACCGCGGGCTCCTGGCGGTGCTGGCGGCCACCTCGGAGGCCAGCCAGGCCGAGCTCTTCGTGCCCGAGGGCCAGGCGGCGGTGCCGGCCCTGGCCTCGGTGCTCCGGAGGCTGGCCGACGGCGAGTTCTTCGCCTACCTGGACAAGCCGCTGGTCTCCTCCAAGGTCGGCGCCGAGGAGCTGATCTGCCGCCGGGTCGAGGAGTCCGGGACCGGTCCGCGGGTCGTCGTCCGCGCCGAGGTCTGCGTGGGCAAGGACCAGGCCGGCTTCGCCGAGCTGACCATGCTCTCGCGCGGCGGGGAGCACACCGGCGGGCCGCCGCCGCGGGAGATCCTGGAGGCCATGGTCCACTCGCTGGACCTCGACCCCGCCGGGGCCGACCAGGCGCTCGAACACCGGCAGGTCTTCCGGGTCCACGACCAGTCGCGCTCCTGGCTGACGGTCAGCTACCCGCTGATGGCCGAGGGGGCGATCATCGGGTCCATGCGCCTGCGCGTGCCCGACGAGGTGCTGGCCCGCCGCGAGCTGTCCGAGGTCGAGGAGCTGCTCCAGGAGACCGCCGGCCACGTCGGCCTGGTGGTCAAGAAGGACGAGGACGTCGAGCGCGCCCGCCGCGACGGGCTGACCGGGCTGCTGCTCAAGGTCGAGCTGCTCCGCGAGCTGCGCGAGGAGCTGGAGCGCCGCCCGGCCGGCGGCGTGCGGCTGTCCCTGCTGATGATCGACATCGACCACTTCAAGAAGGTCAACGACACCTTCGGGCACCAGACCGGAGACGTGGTGCTCAAGGGCGTGGCCGTCTGCATCGCCGGGCACGTGCGCTCCTGCGACCGCGCCTACCGCTACGGCGGCGAGGAGATGTCGGTGCTGCTGCCCGGGGCCGACGAGGCCGCCGCGGCGCGGACCGCCGAGCGCCTCCGCCGGTCCGTGGCGGAGCTGTCCTTCGCGGCGGAGGACGGTCGGCCGGTGCCGGTGACCATCAGCATCGGTCTGTGCGAGGCCACCGGCGGCCGCGCCGACCCCGACGAGCTTATCGCCCGGGCCGACCAGGCCCTCTACCACTCCAAGGAGTCCGGCCGCGACCGCTGCTCGGCCTGGCGCGAGACCGGTCCGGAGGCCCTGCCCAGGGGCGGGCGCTCCGGCCGCCGCACCCGCCGCGACAGCCGCCCGGCCCCGGCGGCCGGCACCGGCGCCGGCACGCACTGAGCCCCCGGCAATCCCGGACCTTGACATCCCCGCGGGCCGGAATATACTCGGCATCCGCTCAGTGGGGGATTAGCTCAGCTGGGAGAGCGCAAGGCTGGCAGTCTTGAGGTCACGGGTTCGAACCCCGTATCCTCCACCACTCAGATCCAACGCAAGCCGCGGACTTCCGCGGCTTGTTCTGTTTCCGCGGCCGGCGAGCCGAATGCCGGACCTCGCTGAACGTCCCTGCCCAGCCCGCCCCTCACCCGGCGCCCTATGAAGGCGGGCCCAGCAACCCTTGCGCGCCGCCGCCGGGCGGGGTAAGCTGAGGGCGGCAGGAGGAGCGCCGTGAGACAAGTATGCGGAACTGTGGCGTTCGCGGTCGCCTTCATCAGTTGCTTGCTGACGGCAACGTCCGCGGGAGGCGAGATGCCGAAGGCTCCACAGATCGCCTGGGGCCAGATCTCAAACGGCCTGGAGGTCGGTCTGGTCCCGATCGGTTCGGCCTGGGGGATGTGGCTGCAGCCTTTCCAGTGTCCGGGCTGCATCAGGACGGACCCCAGACGGGACGGAGGCGCGAAGTGCGTGGGGTGCGGCCCCCAGGATCTGCCGCTCTTCAAGGCCGGGATCTGTCCGTCCTGCGCCGCGGCCAGCCGGGTCTGCGAGATCTGCGGGAAGGGCAAACCAGCCGGGAACGAGTTCAACGAACGCGGCTCCCTGGCGTTTGAGCTGCACTTCCGAAATGCGGGCGACGCCCCGATCACCCTCTTCGCGCCCGAGAGCGCAGCCCACTGGACCTTCGCCTTCAAGCCCGGGACAGACTCCGATGTGGCCCGCCGGTCCAGCCAGGCGGCCGGGCCGGCGCCAACGGTTCTTCACGGGGGCGCAGTTCTGCCCAAAGGACGTCATGGCGCCGTCCTGCTCTGGGCTGACCCGGGCCACTGGAAGTTCGAGGATGATCGCCGGGATGAACCGCTGCGCCGCGCCGCCGCCGATCGACTGGCTGCAGGGCCCTACACGGTCGTCGCGACCTATGAGCACGCCGCCGGGCACGAGGGAGCCGGGAAATGCCCCTGCTGGCACGGGAAGGCCTCCAGCGGGGAGGCGACGATCAACATCATCGGTGACGGCAAGGCCAGCTTCTACTTAGTCGGGCCCCGGGAGGTCACGGACGAGGCCGCGGTCCGCAGAGCGCTCCAGGCCCGCGACGCGGCCACGGGCAGGCGGACGCGCTTCATCCGCATAGAGGATTCGGGAACGCAATGGGAGGTGTATCACTCCGAGTTCACTGTATCCTACGTATCCAAGAAGACGGGCTGGATCAGCCAGCCAATCTCCCTGGGACCACTGTGAACGTCACCGCATCTGCGCCCGATGGCAGCGGGGAAACGGGGATGTCGACCCGCAAGGTGACTTACGATGGGTAAGCGCGGATAACGCGTCCTCATCAAGGACTCTCTGGTGTTGCGCTGTTGCTCCCAATAGGGAGGACGGACCTGATCGTCACCCGCCGCCACAGACGGCCCGTCCCCGCCCGCACCGTTTGACACCCGGGCCGGCCATGGGGTATAGTTGCGCCCGCCGAACCGAGCGGCGCAGGGCGCAAGGAGAACGGGACATGCCGGATTCCCCGGAACCCAACATCGGCGCCAGAAAGATCCTGGGCCGCGTCCTGGTGGTCGAGGACGACGAGGACATCAACGACGTCGTGACCTGGACGCTGGTCGACCAGGACCTGGAGGTGGCCACCGCCCAGGACGGGGCCCAGGCCCTGGACATGCTCTCGCGGAGCCGCTTCGACATGCTGATCCTGGACCTCCTGATGCCCAGGATGGGCGGGCTCAGACTCCTTGAGGAGGTGCGCGGCCGCGGCTGGGACGTGCCCGCGATAGTAATCACCGGCTACCCCGACGCCCTCGACGAGCCGACGCTCCGCCGGCTCCGCGTCTGCCAGGTGCTGAAGAAGCCCTTCCGCCTCGAACGTCTGGCGAACCTGATCAAGGACGAGCTGCGCCCCCCCCCATGCCCGTGAAGGTCCTGCCTCCCAAGGTCCGCGACCAGATCGCCGCCGGCGAGGTGGTCGAGCGGCCGGCCTCGGTTCTCAAGGAACTGCTGGAGAACGCACTCGACGCCGGCGCCCGGCGGGTGGCCGTGGAGCTGGCCGGGGGCGGCCGGGAGCTCCTGCGGGTGGCCGACGACGGCTGCGGCATGGACCGCGACGACCTGGCCCTCTCCGTGGAGCGCTTCGCCACCAGCAAGCTGGCCTCGATCGACGACCTGGAGGCCATCGGCACCATGGGCTTCCGCGGCGAGGCCCTGCCGTCCATCGGCTCGGTCAGCCGCATGGCCGTCACCAGCCGCCCGCGGGGCTCATCCGCCGGCGGCTGGCGCCTGACCGTCGAGGGCGGCGCCAAGTCCGATCCGGAGCCGGCCGGCTCGGCCCCGGGCACGTCGGTGGAGGTCCGCGACCTCTTCTTCAACGTGCCCGCCCGGCAGAAGTTCCTGAAGTCCCCGCGCGCCGAGCTCGACCGCTGTCTGGCGGTGGTGACCTCGCTCGCCCTGGCCCGGCCCGACGTGGCCTTCGCCGTCGAGCACGAGGGGCGCTCGCTCCTGGACCTCCCGCCCGCCGAGCGCCTGGCCGACCGCGTCGCCGGCCTCTTCGGGCCGGAGACGGTCGAGGGCCTGGCCGAGGCCGGGGCGGAGCTCGGCTCCGGCGCGCGCTGCGCCGGCCTGGCCGGGCTGCCCACGCTGCACCGCCAGAACGGCTCGGACGTGCACGTCTTCGTCAACCGCCGGCCGGTCCGCGACCGGGCGGTCTCCGCGGCGGTCAACGCCGCCTACACGGGGCTCCTGCCGCTGCGCCGCTATCCGGTGGTCTTCCTCTTCCTCGACTTCCCGCCCGGCGAGGTGGACGTCAACGTCCACCCGGCCAAGGCCGAGGTGCGCTTCGCCCGGCCCGGGGAGGTCTTCGCCCTGATCGAGCGCGCCGTCCGAGGGGCGCTCTCCCGGGCGGAGATGGCCGCCGCCGGCGGCGCCGAGGCCTACTCCCGTCCCGAGGAGCGGCCGGGGGCCGAGGGCGCCGGGCGCGTGGCCATGCCCGCGCCTCCGGCGCGCGCGCCGCGCGCCGCCGAGCGCCCGCGCTTCACCGCGCCCGCCAGGCCGGCCGCCGACCAACCGCGGCTGGATCTGTGGGGGCAGACGGCAGTTGCCAGTTCTCAGTTGCCAGTTGCCAGTTGCCAGAAGCCGACGGCCATTTCGACGCCGGCTGTTCCGGCGGCTCCACTGACAACTGACGACTGCCAACTGGCAACTTCCCCGGGCCGGTTCCTGGGCCAGGCCCTCGACGGCTTCCTGCTCGTGGAGCGCGCCGACGGGGTGATGGTCATCGACCAGCACGCCCTCCACGAGCGCATGCTCTACGAGGAACTGCGCGCCGCGCGGGGCGGGGCGGCCCCCAGCCAGGGGCTGGTCATCCCCCAGGCCGTGGAGCTCTCCGCCCGCCACGCCGAGGCCCTGCGCGGCGCGCACGCCGGGCTGGCCGCCATGGGATTCGACCTCGAGGAGTTCGGCGCCCGCAGCTTCCTGGTCCGGGCGGTGCCGGCGGCGCTGGCCCTCTCCGACCTGGCCGGCTACCTGGTGGAGCTCGCCGAGGAGATCTCCGCCGAGGGCGAGCGCGAGGCGGCCAGGTCCGACGAGGCCCGGCGCGAGCGGCTCCTGGCCTCGGTGGCCTGCAAGGCCGCGGTCAAGGCCGGAGACCGCCTCTCCCGCGAGGCCGCCGAGGCGCTCGTCCGCCGCGGCCTGGCGCTGCTCGGCGAGGGCATGCCCCGCACCTGCCCGCACGGCCGCCCGGCCTTCTTCCTCCTGGACCGCGCGGAGCTCGCCAAGCGGGTGGGGCGGAAGTAGGGGAGTTCCCGGTTCCCAGTTCCCGGTTCCCGGTTCCCGGTTGCCAGTTGCCAGTTGTCAGTTCCCAGTTACGAAGCGCAGGCTCAATCGGCCACGATCCGGCCGAAGCGCCGTGCCGCCCAATCGTAGGGGCGGGGCTGAGAACCGCCCCTACATCTTCGTTCCGAGCTTTCCGGCCGCCTCTGCCGCCAGCGCGTAGAGCGCGGCGTCGCGGCCCTGCCAGCCGGAACTGACGAAGCCCCACCAGTAGGGATTGCGCCTGGCGCCGCCGGCCATGCCCGAGGCGCCGGCCCGCATGATCGAGTAGGTCCGGGCGTCGAGGAGGGCGTCGCAGCGAGCGGCCAGGTCCTCGCCGAGCTTCCCGCGCGCGGCCGGGTCGCCCAGCGCCCGCTCGAGCTGCATGCGCGCCTCGGTGGCCTGGAGCCCCTCGCGGAGCAGCTCGAAGCGCACGGTCGAGACCGGCCCCTCGGGGCCCGCGCCGAGCACGTAGGTGGTGGCGTGCTGGATGCCCAGCTGCGCCCAGCCGCTGGCCGGGTAGCGGCCGTTGATGGCGTAGCGCTCGCCGGGGTGCTTGCCGGGCAGGACCTCCCAGAAGTCCGCGCCGACCCGGCCGACACCGTCCATGCCCGCAGCCACGGTGGCCTCGATGATCATCCTGGGCACCACCGGCGAGGTGTTGTGGCGCAGCGGGTAGATGCACTTGTGGCCCTCGCGTGGGAAGGTCCCGTCGATCCAGGCCTTGGGCTTCCAGTAGCTCCGCTTGATGCCCGGGTCGACGGGCGCGCCCGAGACCCACACGTTGGTGACGTAGCCGGCCGGCAGCCCGAAGAGGTCGGGCAGCCGCGGGTGGGCCTGGCTGACCCACTTGACGCCCGGCGCGGCCTTCTTGAGGACCTCGGTGACCTCCTTGGTCGGGCGCGAGTCGCCGGACATGCCGATCATCATCGAGCCCTCCAGGCCGCGCTTGGCCAGGTGCTCGCGGGTCGCGTCGACGACCGCCTTGACGAAGTCGACGATCTCCGGGGAGTCCCACTTGGGGCCCTCGGCCTCGGTCAACTGCCCGGTCTTGGGGTCGAGCTCGGTGAAGAGGTAGCCGGTGCCGGGAGCCTTGATGTCCTTGGTGCCCAGGTACTGCGAGCCGCAGAAGAGGTCCCAGACCAGCAGGCAGACCACCGGCGGCTTGCCCAGGTGCTTGGCCGCCAGGTCCAGGTACTTGTCAAGCACGGTGAAGTCGTATTTGTAGCCGCCGCCAGGCCCTGAGCCTGTCGAAGGGTCGGCGCCTTTGATCCAACGCACCATGGTGTGCTGGTTGCCGAAGTGCGTCTGGCGCAGGAGCGGGATGAAGACGGTCTTGTTGCCGGCCTGGCCGAGCAGCTCGAAGGTCTTCTCCAGATGCGCCCAGTGCTTCTCCGACCACATCTCCACGTTGTACTGCATGGCCACCGAGTCCGGCGACTGGATCAGCCCCAGGTGCGGCAGGAAGTCCCTGGGCGCCGGCAGGACGAAGGGCGCCACTTCCAGGCGCACCTCGACCGGCGTCTCCGCCAGGCCGGCCGCCGAGACCAGGAGCTTGCCGCTGTAGACGCCCGGGGCGGCGTCGGCCGGGACGTTGACCGTCACCCAGACCGGGCAGACCGCGCCGCAGCGCTTGTCCTTCACCGGCACCGGGTCGGGCGCGGCGTCGACGAGCGAGTCGAACCAGGTCGGCGGCGGGTTGTACCAGTAGGTCTGGGCGTCGGCCAGGGCATAGCGCACCCGGCAGCGCTCGGCGGCGATGGTGTTCTTCCCGTCGGCGGAGCGCAGCTCGCCCATCTTGGCCTTGAGGCCGGCCAGCGGCGCATCCGAGCCGACCATCACCTGGCCGCTGAAGGCGCCGTTGCGCGCCCCGGAGATCCGCACCGCGGCCAGCCGGTCGCAGGGGTCGCCGAAGTCGGTGCCGTCGAGGGCCTCGAGCACCGAGCGGTTCCAGACCTGGACGCCCTTGGGGCGGGAGTTCGCCGCCTCCAGCGGCGCCCCCGGCGCGGCGGTCAGCCTGACGTCGTCGAGCCTGGCGTGCGGCCAGGGCGTGGCCGGGCCGGGCCAGGGCTGGGGGTTGCGCTTGGCGGTAACGTAGACCTCGGCGAACGGCGCGCGCAGGACGGCGACGGCCAGGACGTTGGTGCCCTTGACCAGCCCCTCGGCCGGGATGGCGGCGGTGAACTCGCGCGTCCGGGCCTTGAAGCGTTCGGGGAACTCCTTGCCCTCGCGCTCGGTGAGCAGCGAGCCGTCCGGCCGCGTGTAGCAGTCGTCGGGGTAGCGCTCGGCGAGGGTCTCGCCGAACTTGAGCTCGGGGGCCTTGTCGGCCGGCGGGAGGTGGCTGCGGGCCACCTCCTTGCCGTTCAGGAAGACGGCGACCCCGCCGCTGTAGATCAGCCGGAGCTGGAGCTCCTTGACCGCCGCCGGGTCGTCGCAGCGGAACCGTCCGCGCAGGCAGATCATGGCCACCTCGCCCGGGTTGCCCGGGCCGATGGTGTCGACGTACGACTGGCACCAGGCGCCGATGGCGAAGGGGCCCTGGGTCCGCGTCCAGTCCGCATCGTCGAAGTCGGCCTTGGTCCATCCGGCCGGCGGCGGGAGGCTCGCGGAGAGCGGGCGCGGCTTCTTCTCCTTGCCGTCGGCCAGCGTGGCGAGCGTCCCGTCGGCGGCCTGAACCTGGACGCTCTTCCAGCCCAGCCACGCGTGCCAGAAGCTGTTGGCATCTAGGACCGCCTTACCGGCGGCCGGCGCGGGGGCGGCCCCCTCCCCGGCCCGGGCTGCGGAGCCCAGGGTGAAGAGGGCGAAGGCGGCGGTCAGAATCGCGATCCGGGCGGGCTGGTGCATGGCGCATCCTCCAGGTGGGTGACGGGCTTGTATACACCGGCGGGCCGCCGGGCGCAAGGTGGCCGCGCGCGCCGTTTCCCGGGAATAGCGCCGTCGTTCCCGTGGTAGTCACTGCGACGGGGACAGCCCGGCCGGACGGGTTCCCCGGAAGGAGGTCGGCGATGAGACTTTACGCTTTAGTCATCCTCGCGGGGCTGGCGGTCGGGGTCCTGGCCCTGGCGGCGGCCTGCGAGCCGAAGGACCAGATGGACTGCTCTTCAGGTGTGTGCCTGCCGGCGGCTGATCGCGAAGCCCAGGCGACCCCCGCCAAGGCGGAGCCCAAGGAGGCGGCGCCGGAGGGCAAGGAGAAGCACGAGATCAACACCCAGGTGCTGGCCACGCTTATCGACTCGGGCGCACCCATGGTGATCCTGGATGCGCGCACCGGCAAGTACGACGACGGCCGGCGCATTCCGGGAGCCAAGGCGCTGTCCCCGCAGGCCAGCGCGGCGGAAGCGGCCAAGGTGATCCCGGCCATGGAGACGCTGGTGGTCACCTACTGCGCCAACACCCACTGCCCGGCGAGCGGCAAGCTGGCGGCGGCCCTGCGCACGATGGGCTATAAGCACGTCCTGGAGTATCCGTACGGGATCGACGGGTGGGCCGCGGCGGGCATGAAGGTGGAGAAGGCCAAGTAGCGTCGCGGCGCATCCTCACACGGGCCGCGCGGGAGGGCGGCCCGCAGGGGTCGGCGGGGAAACCCGCCGGCCCGCTTGTCATCCGGGGCGCGGGCGGGCCAGCCGGCCCGGACCGCCCGCGCGGCCCCGCCGCGCCCGGATCACTTGGCTGAAGCGGGCTCCTTGGCCGGCGCCGGGGCGGCCTCCTTGGGAGCCTGGCCGGACTGGGCGGCCACCTCGGCGCAGAGGGCCAGCAGCCTGGCGTCGCGCTCGGCCAGTCCCGCCGGGGTCCAGCGGTTGGTGAACGTCCCGCCGCGCCCGTACCAGTAGTTGATGAAGGCCTCGGCGCGCTCGTCGAGGAACCTGCTGACCTTGGACTCGAGCTCCCCCGAAACCTTCTTCTCCAGGAGCATCCTCTCGAGGTAGATGATGGCCTCGGCCAGCTCCGTGCCCTCCCGGAAGTTCTCGAAGCGCTCGGTGGCCACGGCGCCGTCCGGCCCCGGCGCCAGGAGGCAGCGCTCGGCGTCGTTGGGACCGCCGGTGCCGCGCCCGTTGCCCAGGCAGTAGTACCCGTTGCCCTTCTCCTTCTTGATGGGGAAG
>JAKLDR010000149.1 GCA_022703445.1 Planctomycetota bacterium
CGGGTGTAACGCGGTCGCTGAACGGATCCCTTCCCGCGGTCGGCGAAAGGTGGGAAGCATTGTACGCGAACCCATGTCCGCACCGGCCCAACATAGTGCCCACGTACAAACGCCGTACAATGACAAACCCCGCGAGGCGCAAGCCTCGGCGGGGTTTGTAGTTCCGTGCGCGCAGCTTAGTCTTATGAGTCCGCTGCTCTAACCATTGAGCTACGGGCCCGCATGTGTCCGGGCAGAGCATACTGGAACCCTCGGTCGGCCGCAAGCGCCGCCTTCTCGCGTCCTGCGGCCCGGACGCTCCGGCGGGCCGGTTGCGCCCTTGCGCGCCGCGGCGCCGGGACTAGAATCTGCGTCCATGCCAGAGCGCGGAGCCGAGCGCCGGCGGCATGTCCGGCTCACGTCCCGTGGCGGCACGGCCGAGAGGTTCTCCGGCCGCAGCGCCGGCGGTCTTCCGGAACAGGCCGTCGTGGCGGACATATCCGAAAGCGGCATCCGCCTGGCTTTCGCCTGGCCGCAGGGCCGGACCTTCCCGCTCAAGTCCGGCGACGGCCTTGACTTCCAGGTGCGCATCGAGGGTTCCGAACGCAGCCTGAGCGTGCACAGCACGGTCCGGCGGGTGACCCAGGATCACGGGCGGGGCGGGATGGCCGTCGGCCTGGAGTTCGCGGGCCTGGCCCCCGACGTCGCCGACGCCATCAAGCGGGCCGTCCTCAACCTGGCCTTCACCAAGCTGCGCTCCGCGCAGGAGGCCCCGCCGGTCCAGCCGCCCAGAACGCTCCGGAGCAAGCGCGCCAGCTTCGAGGACACTGGCAAGTTCCAGCCCGTCAAGCCGGCGGCCACGCAGCCACCGGCCGCCCCGCCGCCGGCCAGGACCGCCGCGCCGGGCCCGGCCGGCCAGCCCGCGGCGAGCGGAGCAGGCGATGCCGGCAAGCCGCCCCCGCGCCGGCGCAACCGGCAGTTCCTGGGCGAAATCCTGGTCAAGCAGGGCGCCGTGGAGGCCGGCAAGCTCGAGGAGATCCTGGCGCGCGGTGCCGAGGACCGCCGGCCGCTGGGCCAGAAGCTCGCCGAACAGGGCCTGGTCGACGACGTGGCCATCGCCCGCGCCCTGGCCGAGCAGGCCCGGCTGCCCTACCTCGACATGGTCAAGGACGCCCCGGAGATCAGCAAGGTGGCGGCCTTCCCCCGGGAGGCCTTCGTCAAGAACCGGGCCGTGCCGGTCCGCGACGACGGCCAGACCCTGCTGGTGGCCATGGCCACGCTGCCCTCCCTGCCGCTCATCGAGCGCTTCGAGGCCGCCTGCTCCCGCCGGGTGCGGGTCGGCATCGCCGCGGAGCGGAAGATTGCCGAGTGGCTGCGGCGCCTCTACAACGTGGACAGCGTCCCGCGGCAGGTGCAGCTCCGCTTCAAGTCCGAGTTCAAGGTCGAGTACCGCTTCCTGGACTCCGCCGGGCAGGTCATGAATCCGGATCGCGAGGCCACCGGCCAGACCCGCGACCTGAGCGCCCGCGACCTGACCGTGGTCGGGCCGCTCCCGGCCTGGATCACCCCCGAGCGCATCGCCAACGAGAACCTCAAGGTCGAGGTGCAGGTGGAGTGCGCCGACATCCTCGACCGCATCGTCCTGGGCTGCCGGCCTCTCTCGGTGGAGCCGTCGGAGCGCAGCGGCGAGTTCGTCATCTCCTGCTTCATCGAGCAGTTCCCGCCGAGCGGGCAACAGGTCTGGGACCGGCTCTGCACCCTGGCCAGCACCATCCGGTTCCGGCCGGGCAAGATGCGGTGAGGGGGCGTTCCCGCGGCTCTCGCCGCCAGCGGCGAGGGACGTTGGCCTTCCGACTGCGAGAGTTCCAAAGGCTCCGCGTGTGATCCATTTCCGGAGGTAACCGCCATGAAGTTCATCCCCGCCGTTGCCGCCGTTGTCTCCCTCGCCCTCGCCGGCTGCACGAAGCAGCCGGACGGTGCCGGTCAGGCCGACGCCAAGGCCGGCGCCGCCGGTCTCAGGGTCGTTCCCGAGGCGGCGGGCTACCGGATCAGCTTCCGGGCTCCCGGGTTCACCGACTGCGCGGTGTGGATCGCCGGGCCCGACGGCAAGACCGTCCGCCACCTGGCCGCCGGGCTGCTCGGGCCGGGCGCCCCGCCGCCCTTCGCCGCCGGGAAGCTCGAGCAGTCGCTGCTCTGGGACGGCAAGGACGACGCGGGCCAGGCGGCCCCGGGTGCCAGCGTCCGCGTGGGCTTCGGCCTCGAGCCGAAATACGACCGGACCATCGGCTCCGACCGGCAGTGGCTCGGGAGCATCCACGCCCTGGCCGCCGGCGCCAAGGGTGAGCTCTACGCCTACTGCAGCCGGGGCATCGTGGTCCTCGACCGCGAGGGCCGCTACCGGCGCCAGATCGTCCCCGCCCCGGCGGAGATGAACCCCGCGAAGCTCGCCGGACTGGAGCCGGTGACCCTGGCCGACGGCACGACCTACTTCGCCCGCGGCTACGAGCTGCCCGGGGAGATGATCGCCTCGATGGCCATCTCCGCCGACGGCTCGGAGCTCTTCCTGCCCGGGCCCGGGCGCTACCCGAGGAAGCTCACGGTCATCGGCACCGACGGATCGGTCCGGAAGGGGGCCTTCGACCACCGCCTGACCGCCCTGTCGGACGTGGGCTTCCTGTCCATGGCCGTCTCGCCGGACCGGAAGAGCCTGTACTTCGCCGGCGCCGAGGCCGGCTACCAGGGGGACGACGCCCGCCGGGTCTGCTACCGCCAGGCGGTCTACCGCCTGCGGCTGGACGCTCCCGGCCCGGCGGAGATCTTCACCGGGGACGACGAGAACAGCGGCGCGCCGGGCTTCGAAGTGAGCCGGCCGCGCGGGCTGGCCGTCGACTCCCGCGGGCGGGTCTACGTCTGCAACAACGAGGGCGGGACCGTCGCGGTCTACACCCCGCACGGCGGGCTGCTCCGGACGTTCGCGGTCAAGAACCCGCAGCAGGTGGCCGTCCACCCGCGGACCGGCCAGATCTACGTCCTGGCCGGCCGCGAGGAGGGCTTCACCAAATACGGATACGACTACCCGGCGATGATGCGCGAGGCCCGTCTCGTGCGCATCGGCGCCGACGGCCAGACCGACTTCGAGCTCAAGCTCGAGGACGCTTTCGTCAGGACCCGCAAGGAGGGCACCTGGGCGGAGTTCCGGGCGTGCATGGCCGCGGACTTCTCCGGCGAAAAGCCGGTGATCTGGGTCGGCCTGGCCCGCCCCGATCCGCTCTCCGCCAAGTGGGCGCTGCTGCGCATCGAGGACGAGGGCAAGGCCTTCGGGACCCCGCGGGAGTGCTGCCCGCGGCCGGCGGAGGGCGTTCTGGCCGAGGGGGTCCGCCACCTGGCCCTCGACCGCGGGCGGGACATCCTCTATCTCAACGGCGAGAACCGGCTCCGGCGGCTCACCGGCGACGGCCGGGAGCTTCCGGCGCTCAAGTTCACCTTCGAGGAGACCGTCGAGAAGACTGACCCCAAGACCGGCGAGAAGAGCTCTGAGAAGAAGACCTCCCGCCACCAGATCGCCGAGACCGCGGTGGGCCCGGACGGGAACATCTACGTCCTGGGCTTCCGGCAGTACCAGTACGCCGACAACTACATCCTGCGCTTCGATCCGGACGGCCGGGAGCTGCCGCTGCCGGCCGGCGATGTCCGGGCCGATCACGTGATGAAGGGCCCCCCCGGCTCGCCGCGCGGCTTCTCCGTGGGGCCGGACGGTTCGATGTACGTGCTCTACTACGACGTCAAGCGCCCGAAGGAGCTGCTCCCCGAGGAGCCCTGGGACCGGGGTTTCCTGATGACCCAGGCCGTGGCCAAGTACGACCGCGACGGACGGCTGGTGAACCCGCGGCTGGTGGCCCACTTCCGCTCCGGCGGCCAGGGCGTGCGCGCCGACCGCGCCGGGAACGTCTACGTGGCCGACAACCTGATGCCTCTGGGCTTCGCCTATCCGCGGGACTTCGACGGCCGCCTGAGCGACCCCCTGCGCCGGCCCTACCCGGCGCGGCTGCCCGACGGCGGGTACGACCCGCTGCTCCGGCAGATGGGCAGCGTCTTCAAGTTCGGACCGGCCGGCGGCCGGATCGCCGGCCTGCCGGAGGCCGAGCTCGAGCGCGTCCACAGCCGGCCGCGGCGGGAGAGCGACACCTGGACGCCCGCGCCGGAAGTCCAGTGGCTGGCCTTCGGCGGCCAGCGCGTCCGGGTGACCGGGGCGCTCTGGCAGCACCACGGGATCAGCGCCATCCCCGGCCAGTACCAGGGGGTGACCCACGTGGAGCGCTGCGTCTGCCGCGGGGCGCGCTTCGACCTGGACCAGTTTGACCGGATCTATGTGCCGGACGTGCTGCGCCGGCGCGTGACCGTGCTGGACTCGGCCGGCAACGTGCTCTGCCGCCTGGGCTCGCGCGGCAACCTGGACACGGCTCCGGAGAAGCTCGGCTTCATCGAGCCCGGCTGGGTGGCCGCCGCCTCCGACCGGCTTTACGTGGCCGACGGCTCGGGGTGCCGGATCGTGCGGGTGAAGCTCGGCTACGCCGCCGAGGCGTCCTGCGCCCTGCCGGGCAGATAGGCGCCGCCCGGCCTACTTCTCCTGGGCGGCTTTCTCGCGGACGGTCTCCATCACCCGGCCGCCGTCCTTGCGCTGCAGGGGCCTGAGCTTCTTCTCGACCTCGGCGCGCCGGTCTTCGAGCTTCTTGATCACCGCGCGCATCTGCTCCATCAGGTCGGCGATGCGGGTGGCATCGACGTCCGCGGCCTTGCCGTCGGCCAGGCTCTTCAGCTGGGCGACGGCCAGGGTCAGGTTGTCGCTGGCCTCCGCCAGGTTGCGGGCCGACTGGTCGAGCAGCGCCGCATCCTGGGAGCCCTTGGCCGGCTCCTTCATCAGCAGCCAGGGCTCGAACTTGAGCCGGTCGGTCATCTCCCGCAGGTTGCGGGAGCTCTCGCGCATGTCCAGCATGGCCCGCCGGACCAGCGGGCGGGTCTCGTCGACCGTGTCGTTAGACTCGACCAGCAGCTTGTCGAGCTCCTCGATGGTGCCGGCGGTGGCCTTGGCCGCCTTGTCGGCGTTCTGGATGAGCGAGAGCAGGTGCGGCTTGGCCTCGGCCAGGAGCTCCGCGGACAGGCGGGTGGTCTCCTGGCCCTTGTCCATCATCTTTCGGCCGCTCTCGAGCATGGCCATGGCCGCGGGGCGGGCCTCCTCGATGGCCTTGCGGGTCTCCTCCATGGAGCGGCGCAGGTCGGCCATCGACTGCCGCAGGGGGTCGCGGTTCTCCTTGATCATGTCGCGGACCGTGGCGGTGGTCTGGCTGGCGTCGTCGGATATCTTCCGGACGTTGGCCAGGGTCGTGCGGATGGAGGTGCGCTCCTCGTCTCCGACGATGTTCGAAACGCGCTCGAGCAGCTTGCGGACGTCGCGCATCGAGGCGCTCATCTGGGTCAGCAGGTTGGAGCCGTCGCCGAGCATCTTCCGCCCGGGCGGGATCTCCTTGCCGCTGCCCGGGGAGATGTCCACGGCGCTCTGGCCCATCAGGGTGGCCTCCAGGCGGACCAGATCGTCCTCGCGGAAGACGATCTCCCCGCGGCTGCGGGCGATCTCCAGCTCCAGGCCGATGATGGTGCGGCCGGCGATGACCTGGCGGGCCTTGTCGTTGAGCTCCTGGGGGTTGACGACGGTCTTGAGCAGGTCGGACTCTTCCAGGGACACCGGCAGGCGGTCGACGTCGTCGGCGGTGACCGGCGGCATGGCCGCCAGCAGCTCGGGGGTCACCGTGAGGATGCGGATCTCCCGTACCCGGCCGATCTCGACGCCGGCGTAATTGACCGGACTGTTGGGCTGCAGGCCGGTCACGTGGCTGAAGAGCACGGTGACCTCCTGCCGGCCGCGGAGCACCTGACGGCAATTGCCGATCGAGAAGACCATGACGAAGAGCAGGGCCAGGGCGAAGGCCACGAAGGCTCCGGCCTTGATCTCGGCGTGCTGGCTGGGCATGTTTCGGACTCCTCAGTTTCCGTCTCTGCCCGGGGCCTGCGGCGCGGACGCCGTGGGCCTGGGCCGCCTTCCGGACTTGGTTCGCAGCGGCGCCCGGAGCTCCCCGGCGCAGTTGTCGAGGCTGAGCCGGAAGGGTATGGGGCCGTCGGGCTCCCCGTTGATGAACTGCCGGACCAGGGGGTCGGTCGAGGCCCGTATCTCCTCCGGGCGGCCCACGGCGTGGACGCGCCCCCCGTGGAGCAACGCGATCCGGTCGGCGCAGTCGAAGGCGCAGCGCATGTCCTGGGTGACGATCACGCTGGTCGCGCCGGTCTTGGAGGCCAGATCGTTCATCAGGCGCATGATGGCGCCGCCGGTGACCGGGTCCAGGCCGGTGGTGGGCTCGTCGAAGAACAGAATCTCCGGGTCCAGGGCGATGGCCCGGGCCAGGCTGACCCGTTTGGCCATGCCGCCGGAGAGCTGCGCCGGCTTGAGGTCCTCCACGTCGTTGAGGCCCACCAGGTCGAGCTTCATGCGCACCATGATGTCGATGATGCTGTCGTCCAGCATGGTGTTCTCGCGCAGCGGCAGGGCCACGTTCTCGCCGACGGTCATGGAGTTATAGAGGGCCCCGCCCTGGAAGACGACTCCCCAGCGGCGGCGCAACTCGTTGAGCTTCTCCTCCTCCATGGTGGTGATGTTCCGGCCGAAGACCAGCACCTCGCCGGCGTTAGGCCGGTAGGCCCCGAGCATGACCCGCAGCAGGGTGCTCTTGCCGCCGCCCGAACTGCCCAGGATGACCATGCGCTCGCCCGGCCGGACGACCAGGTCCACGCCGGCCAGGATCCGGCGGTCCTCGAAGGTCATGTGCACCCCGCGGACCTCGATGGCCGGAATGGCGGAGGTCATGTCACTTGCCCCAGATGCTGTTGAACAGCAGGGTCATGAGCAGGTCGGCCACGAAGATGGCCACCATGGAGAAGACCACCGCCCGGGTGGTGGCCCGGCCGACGCCATCGGCTCCGCCCTTGACGTTCAGGCCCTCGTGGCAGGCCACCGCGGTGATGATCATGCCGAAGACCGGCCCCTTCAGGAAGGAGCCCCGGAAGACGTCCCAGGCGCTGGCCGACTGCATGTTGAGCACCTGGTACTGCTCGGAGCCGATGCCCAGCATCTGCGTCCCCACCAGGTACCCGCCGAACATGCCCATGAAGTTGGCCAGCACCGTCAGGCACGGGATCATGGCCACCACCGCCAGCATGCGAGGCACGACCAGGAAGCGCCCGGGGTTCAGGCCGGAGACCTGCAGGGCCAGGACCTCCTCGCTGACGGTCATGGTGCCGAGCTCCGCGGCCATGGCCGCGCCCACGAACCCGCACATGATGATGGCCGTGATCATCGGCGCGAAGTGCCGGGTGACGGCCACGGCCACGATCTTGGGCACGGCGGTGATGTAGCCCATGTCGGCCATCGGGCCGCCCATGCTCACCGCCAGGATCATGCCCACGATGACGTTGACCAGGCAGACGATGGGCACCGCCCGGATGCCCACCCGGACCATCTGTTCGGCCGCCGACTGGCGCCGGAGACCGCCCGGCCCGGAGCTCTGAGGGAACAGCGCCCAGTAGCCCGTCCGCCAGACCAGCCCCCAGGCGCCGCCCAGCAGAGAGAGCCAGCTGAGCAGCCGCTGGCCGAGGAATTCGAGCGCCCTGCGAATCATTCGGGGGCATCTTAGCGGTTGCTTCCGGCGCAGTCAAGCTGGATGGGTGGGTCTTCGCTCTCGCTGCGCTGGGGTTGCCGCATGGGCTGGCTTGCCGAGCTGCAGCTCGCAGCGCATCCCGCGTTTGGAAGCGGAAGCCCGCCTGCGCTCCTGGCGGAGCTTCGGCGCGGCAGCCTTCGCTCTCGCTGCGCTGCGAGCGAAGGCTGGTGGGCGATACTGGGCTCGAACCAGTGACCTCCTGCTTGTAAGGCAGGCGCTCTAGCCAGCTGAGCTAATCGCCCGGTCCAGGATGCCGGCTGCGGACCGGATGCTACCGGCGCCGGAGATGGAATGCAAGTGGCGCTCGGAGAGGCCCGGGCCCCGGTTGGGACGGCGGCGGGCTCGCCCGAAGCCTTTCCACCCTTGACGCGCCCCTCGGCGGGGTGTTAAATAGGCGCCGTCCACCGAACGGGGGAAGGCGATGCCCAGTCCGCTCTTCGAGGTCCACGGCAACACCCTGAAGCTTCTCCGCAACCCGGAGATCACCGAGATCGAATCGGTCAAGCAGGCCCTCTGCGCCCTGGTCGACGAGAGCCAGGAGGGGGGCGAGGGGGTGCTGGACATGTCGGTCCTGTCCGGGGCCTCCAGCACCACCGTGGGCATGACCGTGGCCGTGCACCTGCGCTTCGCCGAGGCCGGCCGGCGCCTGCGGATCAAGCTCAACTCCAGCCTGCTCCGGCTCTTCGAGCTGACCATGCTTACCGACACCCTGTCGCTGGAACTGCCCGGCAACGAGGCGGCGGCCGCCGACGGCAGGACCGGCGGGAACTGACAGGAACCACGCTATGGCCGGCATACGCGACATCCTCTTCGGCAACATGGCCGTCCGGGCCGGGCTGATCACCGAGGCCCAGCTCAAGGAGTGCCTCGATTTCCAGACCGCGGAGCGCGCCGCCGGCCGGACGGTCGGCCGGCTCGGCGAGCTGCTGGCCTCCCGGGGCCACCTCAAGCCCGAGCAGGTCCAGGCCATACTCGACGGTCAGGCCAGCCAGTCCGGCGGCAAGTTCGGCGAGATCGCCGTGCGCCTCAGGCTCTGCCCCGCGTCCGCCGTGGAGGCCGCCCTGAAAGCCCAGAAGGCGTCCGGCGGCGGCGGCAAGCGCCTGGGCGAGATGCTGGTCGAGGCCGGCGCGCTGCGCTCCCATCACGTGGCCGCCGTGCTGGAGTGCCAGGGCCTGGGGCTGGAGGAGTGTCCGGGGTGCGGCCAGGCCATCGCCGTCGCCAAGGGCTCATCCGGCGCGCGCTGCCCCGGATGCCGGACGGCCCTCTCCGCCGACGCCATCGAGGAGGCCGAACCGGCTGCGCCGGCGCAGCCCCTGCCCGAAGCCCCCGCGGCCGACCCCGAGGATGCCGAGCAGGTCGCCGCGGCGGCCGCCAAGCCCGCCCAGGCCGCGGCCTTCGGCGGCTACCAGATCCTGGCCAAGCTGGGCGCCAACGCCTCCGGCGGGCTGTACCTGGCCCGCAAGGAAGGCGACAAGGCGCTGGTGACCGTCAAGGTCTTCAGCGCCGAGCGCTCCCGCGCCAAGGGGTTCGCCGAAAGCTTCGCGGCCGCGGCGCGCGACGGCGCCAAGCTGCGCCATCCCGGCATCACCCGGGTGGTCGACGTCGGCCGCGACAAGGGCCGGGTCTTCTGCGCCGCCGAGTACGTGGAGGGGCGCAGCCTGCGCAGCGTCCTGGCATCGGGCAAACCGCTCGCGGTGGTCGAGGCCCTGCGCATCGCCAAGCGCGTCGCCGAGATCCTACGCTATGCCCACGCCCAGGACGTCTTCCACGGGGACATCAGGCCCAGCAACATCGTGCTGACCCCGGCCTCGGCGGTCAAGCTCACCAACTTCGGAATGGTCTCGAACCCGCTGCAGAACCTGATGGCCCTGGCCCGCGCCGCCGGCAGCGTGCCGATCTACGCCGCTCCGGAGCTGGCCATCAAGGGGGCGGTGCCCACCGCGGGCAACGACATCTACTCGCTGGGCGCCACGCTCTACCACATGATCGGCGGTCGTCCGCCCCACCAGGGGGCCAGCCCCCTGGAGACGCTGCTGCGCGTCTCCCAGGAGGATCCGCCCAGGCCGGGCACGCTCCGCAAGGGCGTCCCCGAAGCGGTCGACGCCCTGGTCATGCGCCTGCTGGCCGCCGACCCGGAGGACCGCCCCTCCGACATGGATGCGGTGCTCCGCGAGATCGACGCGGCTGCCGAGGGCCTCGGCGCGGGCCAGAAGGCCGCGGTCGTCGCCCAGGGCGCCGTTCCCGACGAGGACGAGGATCCGGAGGCGGCCCTGGCCGCGGCCTCCCGGCGCCGGACCACCGGCTGGCTGGTGGTGCTCTCCATTCTGCTGGTCTTCACCATGGTGGCGCTGGTACTGGTGATCATCGCCCCGACGTCCACCCGGCCTTCGGACCCGGTCAAGCTGCCCACGCCGCCGGCGACTCCGCCGAAGGCCGCCCAGCCCGAGCCCGGTCCGCGTCCGCCGCTCAGCCGTCCTCAGTAGGGCGGCGCGGCGGTCCGCGCCACCGCCGGCGCGGCACGCGGGGCCTTCCGGTGCCCGCCCCGGGCCTCGCACCTTGAGCCCCGGCCCTGGAACCCTATAATCCCGGTGTCACCGTGATGGAGGACTCGACTTGTCGACTGCCAGGGTTGGTCTGATCGGGCTGGGCACCGTCGGCGGCGGCGTGGCCAAGCTGCTTCTGGAGCGCCGCGCCGAGATCGCCGCGCGCACCGGCATGGACCTGGAGCTGGCCGCCGCGGCCGACACCCGCGCCGGCCGCGCCGGGGAGCTGGGCATCCCGGCGGCGGCCTTCACGACCGACGCCCGGAAGCTTCTGGCCCGCCGGGATCTGGACATCGTGGTCGAGCTGGTCGGCGGGCTCTCGCCGGCCCGGGAGTTCGTCCTGGAGGCGCTCGGCTCCGGCCGGAGCGTGGTCACCGCCAACAAGCACCTCCTGGCCGAGCACTTCGGCGAGCTCAGCGCCGCGGCGGCCTCGGCACACGGCGCGCTCTTCTTCGAGGCGGCGGTGGCCGGCGGCATCCCCATCCTCAAGAGCCTGCGCGAGGGGCTGGCCGCCAACCGCATAGCCGCCGTCCAGGGCATAGTCAACGGCACCTGCAACTACATCCTCACCGAGATGAGCGAGCGCGGCGCCGACTTCCGGACGGTGCTGGCCGCCGCCCAGAAGCAGGGCTTCGCCGAGGCCAACCCCGCCCTGGATGTCGAGGGCCACGACAGCGCCCACAAACTGGTGGTGCTGGCCGCCCTGGCCTTCGACCGGGTCTTCGCCCTGAGCGACGTGTACGTCGAGGGCATAACCCGGGTGACGCCCGAGGACGTGCGCTACGCCTCTGAGATGGGCTTCGTGGTCAAGCTCCTGGCCACCGCCCGACGGACCGGCGGCGGCTTCGAGCTGCGCGTCCACCCCATGCTGCTCGAACGCCACCATCCGCTGGCCGCGGTGGGGGGCGTCTTCAATGCGGTCGTGGTCGAGGCCGATGCCGCCGGCCGGCTGATGTTCTACGGCCGCGGCGCCGGAGAGCGGCCCACGGCCAGCGCGGTGCTCGCCGACATAATCGACGCGGCCCGCTGGCGCCGGCTGCCGGAGGGCGCGCGCGCGCCTGGCTCGGGGACCCTGTCGGCCGGGGCGGTCCTCCCCATGGGCGAGACCCGGTCGCGGTTCTTCTGCCGCTTCAACGCCGCCGACCAGTTCGGGGTGCTGGGCAAGATCGCCACCGAGCTGGGCAGGAACAGCGTCTCTATCCAGGTGGTGCTCCAGAAGGAGAAACGCCCGGACGGCGTGGTCCCGGTGGTCATGCTCACCCACCCGGCGCGCGAGGCCGA
>JAKLDR010000015.1 GCA_022703445.1 Planctomycetota bacterium
GCTGATGGTGACGCTGGCGATAAGGAAGTTCCGGAAGAAACTGGCATGATGGAGTCAACGAACGACCGGCTTTCGGCTTTCGGCCATCGGCTTTCGGCCTTCGGGACAACGGCGGTTCCGAAAGCCCAAAGTCGAAGGCCGAATGCCGCCTGTTAGGGAGTAGCCGTGTTCGAGCGCGTCTGGCGGATGATGGTCAAGGAATTCCTCCAGGCCCTGCGCAACCCGCGCATGGCCGGGGTGATATTCATCGCACCGATGATCCAGCTGATCGTCTTCGGCTACGTGGCCACCACCGACGTCCGGAACGTCACCCTGGCGGTGCGTGACCTGGACAACACCCCGGATAGCCGCGAGCTGGTCGACCGCTTCGCGCGCTCCGGCCATTTCACGATCGTCGCGCGGCCGGCCGACGACACCGCGGCCCGCCGGCTGTTGGACCGGGGCGATGTTCAGCTGGTCCTGGCGGTGAACGCCGGCTTCGGCGGCGACCTGCGCGGCGGGCGCACCGCGCGCGTCCAGCTGCTGGTCGACGGCACCGACTCGAACACCGCGGCCATCGTCCTGGGATACGCCGCGCGGATCACCGGCGACTACTCGGGATCCCTCCTGGCCGAGCGGCTGGCCCGGGTTGGCGGCGCCTGGCGGCCGCCTCAGGGCGTGGAGCTTCGGACCCGGGCCTGGTTCAACGAGAACCTGGAGAGCCGCAACTACTTCGTCCCGGGCGTCATCGCCACCATCACCCTGCTCGTGACCCTGCTGCTGACCAGCATGGCCGTGGTTCGCGAGAAGGAGCTGGGCACCATGGAGCAGATCATGGTCACGCCGATCACCCCGGCGGAGTTCATCGCCGGCAAGACGCTGCCCTTCGCCATCATCGGCGTGGCCGACGCGGTCATGATCATGCTGGTCGGGACGCTCTGGTTCGGGGTGCCGCTGCGGGGCAGCGTCCTGCTGCTGCTGGGCTGCCTGCTCATCTACCTGGTGGTCGCACTGGGCATCGGGCTGCTCATCTCCACGGTCTGCGAGACCCAGCAGCAGGCGATGATGAGCACGTTCTTTTTCTTCTTCCCGGCGATCCTGCTGTCCGGGTTCATGTTCCCGATAGCCAACATGCCCGAGCCGGTACAGTGGCTGACCTGCCTGGACCCGCTGCGCTATTTCCTGGTGATCATCCGCGGAGTCTTCCTGAAGGCCGCGGGCATCGGCGCTCTCTGGCCGCAGGTCGCGGCGCTCGCCGTCATGGCCGTGGTCGTCTTCGGACTGGCGGTGAGCAGGGTCAGGAAGACGATGGCTTAACGGCGGTTGCTAGTTGTGGGTTGCGGGTTGCTGGTGATAGGGGAACGCCTGAGGGCCGAAACCAGCAACAAGCAACCATCAACCAGCAACTTCGGTTTCCCCGCGCGGCGGGCGGCCGGTAAGCCGGCTCCTGTCGTGGGCGGCCATTCCTCTGGGACCGGCGTTGCCGCCGGCCTCAAGCGCCCAACCCGGACCTGATAACGGCGCGGACCACGCCTCGGTCCCTATTTGGGCTTGCTCCGGGTGGGGTTTGCCGTGCCCCCCCTGTCACCAGGGGGGCGGTGCGCTCTTACCGCACCGTTTCACCCTTGCCGTCCCGCCGACGCCGAAGCGCCGGCGAGCTTGGGCGGTCTGCTCTCTGTTGCACTTTCCCTGGGGTTTCCCCCGGTGGGCGTTACCCACCACCCTGTCCTGTGGAGGCCGGACTTTCCTCCGGCGGAACGAGTCCGCCGGCGGCCGCCTGGCCGCCCGCCGCGCGAGGGGCGGACCCTCCCATCCGCCCCGCTCCGGACGCAGATGGTAACCGGCCGGCTGGTCCGGGGCAACCAGTTTCGGAGCCCGGGCCGCGCCGGAGAGGGACTGCGGGCCGCGCCCTCCCGGGACGATATATCAGGGCGCGGGCCGTGGCAACTGCACTTGCCAAGAGGTGGACAACCGGGCACAATGTCGCCCCTGCGGGCGGCTTCGGGCATCCCCGTGCGGGCCACTATGCTGGTGGAGGTGGTTCTTGGCGCAAGCCGGGACCGAGGAGCTGAGAAAGTTCGTATTCGGCAGTCTGCGCAGCAGGCTGGCCCTGGATATGCTTCTGCTCTGCATCCGCCGCAAGGCCAGGTTCGTCTCGGTGGCCGATTTCGCCGTCTCCATGAAGGTCAAGCCGGCCGAGGTGGCCCGGGTCATGATCGACTGGGCGCGCCGGGGCCTGTTCCGGCCGACGTCATCCGGGCAGTACTGCTTCAGTCCCGCTCCCGAGATGATGCCGGTGCTCCGGCTGCTCATCCGGGCCTATGGCCAGGACGCCGGCCAGAAGGGCATCAACCTCTGGGTCAGCATGATCCATAAGAAGCTGGCGGCTACCGAGGAGGACCTGCCTGCCCTGGCGATACTGCCCGAGCCGGCGAAGCCGCAGGTCCCGGCCCCGCCCCCGGTCTCAGGCGGGGCTCCGTCGCGGGACCCGGCCACTGTCCGGCCGGCGAGCGGAGTCTTTCCGGCCGCCGCGGCCCCGGCGCGGGCCTACGAGCCGGTCTCCGCCGACAAACTGGATCCGGACACCGTCAAGACCATCCGCCGCTACGTCTCGGCCATCCCGCCGCTGCCCATCGTTGCCCAGCAGCTGCTCAAGGAGATCGGCAACCCCAACTCCAGCGCCAAGAGTCTGGCCAGCATCGCCATCAAGGACCCCGGCATAGTGCTGACCCTGCTGCGCATGGCCAACAGCGCGTTCTACGCGCAGGACGAGGAGATCGTCGACGTCCAGCGGGCCATCGTGGTCATCGGTCTCAACAACATCCGCCACCTGCTGATGGTCTCCGGGCTGCAGAACATCTTCAAGCAGCCCAAGGGGGCGCGCGGCTACAGCTTCGACGCCCTGTGGGCCCACGCCCTGGGCACCTCGGTGGCCGCGCGGCTGCTGGTCCGCAAGGCTCCGGTGATGGGCGAGGCCGAGGCCGGCACCATCGGGCTGCTCCACGACATCGGCAAGTTCGCCATGGCCGTGGCCCACCCCAAGCTGACCGAACAGCTGATCGACCCCTTCCAGGGGCCGGAGGGCCTGACCGGCATAGCCAAGGAAGTGGCGCTCTTCGGCAGCACCCATGCCATCTACGGCATGATGCTCCTGGAGTCGTGGAAGCTGCCCAATGAGTTCGCCCGGATCATCGAGTACCACCACCACCCCGCCTTCGCCGCCAAGCAGGGCCTGCCCGCGGAGATCCTGCGCGGGCTCTCCCTGGTGCACATCGCCAACCAGCTGGCCAAGCTGGGAGGGCTGGAGTGCGGCGACCGCGAAATCGAAGAGGTGCCCGAATACTGCTACCAGGTGCTGGGCCTGCCCCCCGGCCTGCAAAACCTGCTCGACGACCGCATGAGGCAGACCTTCGAGCAGTGCAAGTTCTTCGTGAGCGGCGGGGCCGCGCCCGCCGCGGCCAAGGGCGCACCCGTCGCCGGGAAGCCGGCGGCCGGACCCGGCGCGGCTCCGGCAGCCGGACCGGCGAGCGCTCCGAAGGTCAAGCCCAAGGGCTGAACGCCGCCGCGCGCTCCTCCGGAACGTGTTGCCAGCGCCGATTCCGGGAGCCCCACCCCGCTGCGGCTACTCCGCGATGATCCAGCCTTCCTTCTGCGGGTCGGCGGGGTAGTCTTCGACCGGCTTGCCGCCGTTGTCGATGCCGAAGGTGGTGCCGTTGGTGTTGATGATGAAGGTCCGGTATCCGGTCCGGCCGTAGACTGCCGGCACCGCGCAGAGCGCGAAGTCGTTAGCCCAGTCTATCTTGGCACCGCCGATGGTCTTCATGTTCACGAAGTAGTAGCCGTGTTTGGGCGAGCCCGGCCCCGTGGCTGCGGCGAAGGCGGCGTCGATCAGCTGGATGGGATTGCCCTCGGCATCCTTGGTGGTGTTCAGCTTGGAGAAGTCATCGGCGTACTCCAGCACCTTGTTGCCGTCCCAGTCGTTGCGCCTGAACATGGTCTGGGCGGCGGCGTATGCCCGACAGGCGGCAACTCCGGCGGTTTCCAGCGAGCTTCGGCGGGACGCCAGCAGGCTGGGGATGGCGATGGCCGCGATGACCGAGATCCCGGCCACGCTCGTGCCGCCGCCGCCCCCGCCCAGCCCGGGCAGCCCCGAGAAGCCCAGCGGCGTGTAGCTCTCGGACATGATCCCGCCCTCCACGCGGCGGCTGGTGCCCACCGCCGGGAAGAGGTGTTTGGTGAAGCTGTCCGGCGCGGGCATGGCCGCGGGGTTGAGCAGCGCCTTGAGGAGCTCGACAAAGAGCTCCGGGTCGACGTCCTCGGCTGGCGGCGCGCCGGCCTCGACGCCCTTGGGCTCGACGACCTTCATCTCGCGCTTGGCTTCCTTGAGCTTGGCGGTCTGGTCGGCCAGCGCCTTCTTCAGGTCCTCGAGTTTGAGCTGCTCGACGTGGGCGTCGATGTACAGGGCGTTGACCTTGCCGTCGGCGCCGGCGACCGGCTCGTAGGCCAGGACGTAGGTGCCCGGGTCGGACGACCGCAACCCGGCGACGTAGGCGTAGTCCACGCCCTCGGCGGCGTGCTTGGCGAAGCCGGGACCCACGAAGATCTTCTTGGTGTCGGTGTACTGCGGGAAGAGCCCGAGCAGGTCCGGCGGGAAGGCCTCGTCGTTCTCGTCGGCCCAGAGGTGGCAGGCGATGCCGATCTGCCGCAGGTTGTTCTTGCTGCTGACCGCGCCGGCCCGGCGCATACCCTGGCGCATCCCGGCGAAGGCCGACATGGCGAAGCCCGAGATCATCCCCACGCTGGCCACGGCGGTGGCCACCGAGTCGGAGAGGTTCATGTAGTTGATGCTGGCCGCGTCCTTGGTTTCGACCGCGGCCATGGCCTTGCGGTAGGCCTCGGTGTCGACCAGGGCCTCGCCGCCGCCCGCCTGGGAGATGGCCTTCTTGACCGCCTGGACGCTGCCGCCGACGATCAGGTGCTTGTCGGTGATCGCGAAGCCCGGCGCGACCATCATCAGGTTGAAGCAGGTGATCTTCTGGCCGCGGTAGTCGAAGTCGTTGACGCTGAGCATCTCCTTGGTATCGCGGTCGGCGGCCATGCCCGCCTTGGCCATGGCCACCAGCTTCTCGGCGGCGCCGCGCAGGGCCGGAGCGTCCCTGACCTCCGCGGCGATCACCAGGCCGTTGAGCTGTCCGAGCAGGGGATTGCCGCCGACCGCCTGTGCGGGCATGGAGAACATCAGGCCGCGGCCGGTCAGCGCGCCGAACAGGTCCTTCTCCAGGTCGATGCCGAGCACCGTCTTGGCGTCGGCCAGGCTCTTGTCGAACTCGGCGGCGCCGTTCTTGTCGACGGCGGCGGCGACCTTGCGGACCAGGGGTATCACCCGGTCGAGCCGGAAGCTGCCGGCCATCAGCCCGGTGGCGTTGGCCGGGGCGAGCTTCAGGAACTCGGCCGGCAGCGGCTCCCGGCCGAGCAGTCCGACGATGCCCTCCTCCGTGTCCTTGCAGGCCAGGAAGGTGCGCGAGCGGAAGCCCGGCGGCTCCACGGCCATGGAGCCGGCCGCCGCGGTCAGGTCGCCGACGCGCAGGGCATCCAGGACCTTGGTGGCCTCGGTGCGTTTGGCCTCGGGCAGCTGCGCCAGGATCTGCTCGACGCCCTTCCTGATGCCCAGGTACCAGAGCAGGTCGGCGCGCGCGCCGAGCTTGCCGCGGCAGAACCTGAACTCCTCGCACGCGGACAGCGGCTTCAGGCTCTTGCCGGCGGCCAGGGCCGCGGCCAGATCCTTGACCCGGCCCTCGGCGGAGCTGAGCGCCCAGAGCTGGTAGGCCCCGGCGCGCAGGGAGTAGACCACCAGTTCGTCGGCCGCGTCCTGCTCGTAGGTGGACAGGCCCTTGACCTCTCCCCAGACCACCGGTTTCTGTTCGGCCCTGGGCAGGGATTTCATGGCCGCTTCGATGGTGGCGTTGATCCGCCCGGCCGCGGCGGGGTCGCCGATCCTGGCGATGAGCGCCAGCACGTAGGGGGGCATGTCCTTGCCGCCGCCGATGGCGTCCGCGACCTCCCAGCCGTCCTTGAGGGGATCGGCCGGCCAGGCCTCGACGAATCCGGCCTTGCCCAGGTCCTTGGCGTAGACCGTGCCGGTGGTGTCGATCAGGAAGGTGCGCTTGCCGGTCTTGCCGTATTCGGCCGGCGTGGCGCAGAGCGCGTAGTCGTTGATCCAGTCGATTTCCTTGCCGCCGATGGTCTTCACGTCCTGGAAGACGTAGCCGGCCTTGGGCTGCCCCTTGGCTCCGGCCGCCGCGGCGAAGGCGGCATCGATGAGCATGATGGCCTGGCCGGCGCCGTCCTTGGTGCTGGCCAGCGTCCGGTAGTCCCTGGCGTATGACAGGACGGCATCATCGTCCCAGTCGTTGCGCTTGAATATGATCTGGGCGGTGGCATAGGTCCGGCAGGAACCGATCGCGGCGGTCTCGTTCGCTTTGAGCGCCCGGACGGCCACCTCCTCCGGGGCGGGCGGCTCCGGACCGAGCACGGCGAAGGCCAGCTCCGTGCCGTAGGCCGCGGCGAGGTCGGCCGACTTGACGCCGGTCTTCTTCTCGAGGGCCGCGACGATCTTGTCGAAGGCCGCGCCCACGCCCTTGATGTATTCCTTGACGTCCTCCTCGGCGAGGATCTTGCCGAGCGCGGTGGCGTCGATGTCCTTGCGGGTCTTGGCCCAATCGGCGACCTTGACCAGCACCACGGTGCTTTCCGGCAGGGCCTCCTCGAGTTCGGCTCCGCGCGCCGCCGGCGCGGGACAGAGCGCGGCCAGGAGCATGAGGGCAAGAACTGCAGGCAGGGCCAGAAGCTGGCGCATGGGCGTCCCTTTCCATTGGTCCGGTGCCTGGGGTGCGGCAGTCAGGCCGCCGCGCCCCGCAACGGGGCGATTATCGTCCTGCCGGGAGCCCTTGGCAATTGGAGAAACCGCCGTCCGGCTTGACGTCCCGCGCGGCGCGCCTACCATAGCCGCCGCCCGGCGCCGTCCGGCCGCCAACCCGCGAAACAACATCAGGAGATGGAACCATGACTCTGATCGTCCGCTACTTCCTGCGAGGCCTGCTCTTCGGCGCGCCCATCGCCCTGACCGTCGGTGTCTGCTACATGGTCTTCGACAAGGTCGACGACCTGATGGCGGTGCCGGTCAAGGCGATCTTCGGGGAGCCAGTTCGCGGGGTGGGCTTCGGTTTCGTCCTGGTCACCATTCTGGCCCTGGGCGTGCTGGCCTCGCACTTCCTCACCTGGCGGTTGATGAGCGTCTTCGAGAAACTCCTCGAGCGCCTGCCCATGGTCAAGCTGCTCTACACCTCGGTGCGCGACCTGCTCAGTTCGTTCGTGGGCGAGAAGAAGCGCTTCGACAAGCCCGTCCAGATCCGTCCCTTCCCCGGCTCGGAGGTGGCCATGCTCGGCTTCGTGACCCGCGGGGACCTTTCCGCCCTGAAGCTGCCCGGCAAGGTCGCCGTCTACGTGCCGCAGTCCTACAACTTCGCCGGAAACCTGCTGATCGTCCCGCGCGAGTGCGTGGCTCCGCTCGACGTGGACAGCTCCGCGGTGATGGCCTTCGTGGTATCGGGCGGCGCCTCCCTGCCGCTGCCGGGCGCCGACGATGCGTCCCAGGATGACAGCCGGAGGATGGCGGCGACTGCTGAATGAGCGGGCTGGGCGGGGCTGTAGCCCTGCCTGCCAGGTCCTCAGGCCAAAGGCCCGCCCACCTGACCAGCCATCTCCTTGCTGGATGGCGTCACCGACAGCGCCATCCCCGCTGCGTTACCCGACAGCCCGTAGCCATCATTCATCGGGACTGGAGGCTCTCCCGCGGAATTCCCCGAACCGCAGCAGGCCTGGACTGGTCTCACCTGCAGTCCCGTGCCCCTGGAGGGGCTGCGCAGAGGAGATTGCCGATGAGCCGCTGGATCCTGCCGCTGCCGCTGGTCGCCGCCCTGCTTTGCGCCTCTCCGGTCACCGCCGCCGAGGCCCCGGCCGCTGCGCCCGAAGCCGCCGCGCTGGCCGCCCGGGTCGCGGAATTGGAGCGCGAGGTCCGCAAACTCCAGGCCCTGGTGGACGCCGACTGGACCAGGTCGCGCACGGAGCAGGCCGACCGGGAGCGCACCAGGCTGGCCGCGCGGATCGACGCACTGCGCGTCGAGATCGGCAAGGCCGGCGCCGAGGCCAAGGGCTCCAAGGCGCTGGCTGAGCTCGTCGCCCTGGCCGCCTCCCCCGAGCCCGGGGTCCGCAAGTATCTGGCCATCTCGATGGGCTCGCTGCCCCGGGAGTTGGTCGCGCCGACGCTGGTGACGCTGGTCTCCGACCCGGACTGGGGGGTTGCCACCGAGGCGGTCGGCGCGCTGTTGCGCCTGGGCGACGGGTCCGGCTGCGATGCCGCCGCCGATCGCGCGACGGTCATGCTCCTGGACGAGCCGGGCACGTCGACTGCTGGCGGGTACGGCTACTCCTATTCGCGGCAGGGGTTCTTCATGGCCGCCTGCGGCTATCTCGTCAAGCAGAACGACCCGCGCGGGGTCGCCGCCTACATGCGCCAGCTCCAGGAGAGCGTCAGCCGCCAGGAGGCCTCGCCCCTGACCGGCGCGGGCACCTACTCCTTCGCCTACGGCTACCAGCTGCTCAGCACGTCCTCCCTCGAATTCCTCAACCGCTGCACCGGAGCGCGGATCCCGGTCCCGAAGGCGGGATACGGGACGGCCCAGGTCGAGCAGACCAAGGCCGCCGTCAAGGGGTTCCTGGCCTGGTGGCAGGCCAACAAGGAGGGTTTCAAGCTGGCCCCCGAGGCCCTGGCTCCGCCCAAGGCCGAGCCCCGGGCCGAGGCCAAGCCCGACCCGGCCAGGCCCGAGCAGTTCTGAGCGGCGCGGAACTCCACCAAAGAGGACGCGGAGGACAGCCGGGCATCTCGTGCGCGGCAGGAGTTCCGGGCGGAGGGAATCACTCCGTTGACGCGAACGGCAGTCCCCAGTCGTCCTCTGGGTCCTCCGTGTGCTCTGTGGTCTGGTGTCCCTGCTGTCGTTCTCGGCGGTTCAGACCGGCCGATTGTCTTCTGAAACGGCGTCGGGGCTCCCGCTCCGCAGTTGACCTCCCGGCGCCGGGGTGCTAGGCTATTGGCCATGAGCACCACGGATGTCCTGCGCGTCTCCCTGGCCCAGGTCAATGTCACCGTCGGCGACCTGGCCGGGAACCGCGCCAAGGTCGCCGCGGCCTGCGACCGCGCCCGGGCCGCCGGGGCCGACCTGGTCACCTTCCCGGAGCTGGCCATCTGCGGCTACCCGCCGGAGGACCTGCTGCTGCGCCCCGGCTTCCTGCGCGACTGCCGCCGGGAGCTCGAGGCGCTCGCGCCGGCGACCAAGGGGCTGGTCGCGGTCGTCGGCGCCCCGGAGGTTGACGGGGGCAAGGTCTATAACGCCGCGGCGGTCTTCGCGGACGGCCGGCTTTCCGGCTTCTACCGCAAGGTGGAGCTGCCCAATTACGGCGTCTTCGACGAGAAGCGTTACTTCACGAGCGGCGATCGGCCGCACTTCCTGACCGTCAAGGGCGTCAAGGCCTCGGTGACCATCTGCGAGGACGTCTGGGTGCCGGGCTCCCCGGTCGAGCGCTGGCCGGCCGAGGCCGGGGCCAAGCTCGTGGTCAACCTCTCGGCCTCGCCCTTCCACGCCGGCAAGCTCGCCGAACGCCACGCGACGCTGGCGCGCTATGCCCGGGCCACCGGCGCGACGGTGTTCTACAACAACCTGGTCGGCGGCCAGGACGAACTGGTCTTCGACGGCGGCGCGCTGGTCGTCTCCCCCGATGGCGAGGTCCTGGCCGCTGCGCGGCGATTCGCCGAGGACTTCCTGGTGGTGGACCTGACGCCGGGAGCCGACGGCAACTGCGGGCTGGGTTCGGAGTTAACCCGCAACCCGCAACCCGCAACCCACAACTCCCTGGACGAAATCTACTCCGCCCTGGTCCTCGGCACCCGCGATTACCTCGGAAAGAACGGCTTCAAGAAGGCTGTGCTGGGCCTCTCCGGCGGAATCGACTCCTCGCTGGTGGCCTGCATCGCCGTCGAGGCGCTCGGCCGCGACAACGTCGTCGGCGTGACCATGCCCTCGCAGTTCACCTCGAGCGGCACGCGCTCCGACGCCGAGGTCCTGGCCAGGAACCTCGGCATCAAGTTCCTCGAGATACCCATCGGCGGCGTCTACGGGCAGTACCTGGCGGACCTCGCCGTCGCCTTCGGGCCCGGCGAGCCGGGCCTGGCCGGCGAGAACCTCCAGGCGCGGATCCGCGGCAACCTGCTCATGGCGCTCTCCAACAGGTTCGGCTGGCTGGTGCTGACCACCGGCAACAAGAGCGAGGTGGCCACCGGCTACTGCACGCTCTACGGCGACATGGCCGGCGGCTTCGCGGTCATCAAGGACGTCACCAAGAAGGTGGTCTACGAGCTCAGCGAGCTCGCGAATCAGCGCTCTGGCAAGGAGCTCATCCCCCGCAGCGTTTTCGACCGCCCGCCGACCGCTGAGCTGCGGCCCAACCAGAGGGACGAGGACTCGCTGCCGCCCTACCGGCTCTTGGACCCCATCCTCAAGGCCTACGTCGAGGAGGACCGCTCGGTCGAGGAGATCGTGGCCATGGGCTTCGACGCCAAGGTGGTGGCGGAGGTCGCGCGGCTCATCGACGTCAGCGAGTACAAGCGCCGCCAGGCCGCCCCGGGCGTCAAGATCACCCCCAAGGCCTTCGGGCGGGACCGGCGGATACCGATCACCAACCGGTATCGGCCGGGGTGAGGAACCGGTGTGCTTAGGCAGATACACTTCTTCGCACTGAAGGAGGACATCCTGCCGGTGCTGGAGGTAGTGGAAGCACAGGGCGCTTTGAAGTACGTCCTGACCGGGAACTTCACCAAGCCAGGCCTTGAAGTCTACAGCTGCGGAGCAGAACTTCCCGACTTGGGGCGACCCACCTCAGGATCCGCCACTGGTTGCGCATCATTTCTGGTGACCGGAAGTGCAACGCCAGTGAACGTACGACCCATAGAGGCGTCCGACGGCACTACGCGCTACTGCGTTGACCAGCTCATCAACTCCGATGTCGTCGGTTTCAGTTCCGGGGGCCTCTGGAGCGAGGATATCGTTCTGCCCGGTCGTGTGAGTACCGTCTGGGATTCCGACGCTTCTCAGGGACTCATGAAGCGCTTCAAAGCGGCGCTCCGAAAGCGTTTCACCAGGGTCCAGGCATTCCTTGTAGGTCCCGCAGCCCTGAAGCTCCTTGATGCTGGAAAACGGCTCACCTCCGGAGCGCAGTGTCCACGCGAATACGACCTGAGGCGTTGAGACACACTAGCAGACGGAGCCCCCCCCCATGCCTGACGACGCCCGCTTCCTGCCGCAGTACGACTCCTACATCGAGACACTCTTCGCCGGCGAGGACGCCGCGCTCCGGGAGATCCGCGAGCGGGCGCTCGTCGCGGGGCTCCCGGAGATCAACGTCTCACCGAGCGAGGGCCGGCTGCTCGAGCTCCTGGCCCGCGCGGTCGGGGCCCGGCGGGTGCTCGAGATCGGGACGCTCGGCGGGTACAGTGCGGCGTGGCTGGCCCGGGCGCTGCCCGCCGACGGCAAGCTCGTCTCGCTCGAGATCGACGCCCACCATGCCGAGGTGGCCCGCGAGAGCCTGCGCCGCGCGGGGCTTTCCGCCCTGGTCGAGGTTCGCCTGGGCCCGGCGGCCGAGTCGCTCGCGCGCATGGGGGCGGATGAGCCCTTCGACCTCGTCTTCATCGACGCCGACAAGGACGGCTACGAGGGCTACCTCAAGCAGGTCCTGCCGTTGGTGCGCCCCGGCGGACTGATCCTGGCCGACAACGCCCTGGGCGCCAAACACGTGGCCAGCGGCGCCAAGACCGGCATCGCCCGCTACAACGCCGCGGTCGCCGGGAACCCCGGCCTCTGCTCGATGATGATCCCGGTCTTCCGCGGCGAGGGCAGCGTCGACGGGTTGTTGGTGTCCGTGAAGACTGGCTGAGCCCTTCGTGGCCGTCAGTCGGGTCTATCCGACTGCCATCTCGAACTTCACCCGCCCGCTGGTGTGCGACCACTCGACGGCCTCGCCGTCGGCGCTTACCTTGGCTCCGGCCACTCCGGAGATCGACTTGGCCCTGAGCCCGCCCGGCAGCCGGAGGTGCAGGACCACGCGGCACCCGGCTCGGCCGTCGAGGTCCAGCGAGCCAGTCACCCGCCGCGCCCTGGCGTCGTAGCGCAGCTCGTAGCTCAGCCGGCCGAAGTGCGTGGCCATGCCGCGGACGCCGACCGGCTCGCCGCTGCCGAGCCACTGGCGGGCGGCGCCGCGGACCAGGTGGAGCGCCCCGCCGTCCTCCATGACCAGAGCGTCGCGGAGGAAGCGGGCCACCGCCACCGGCGTCCAGAGATGCTGGCGGTCGCCGGAGCAGTCCTTGGCGCCGGGCTCCTGGCCGCGCTCCTCGCACCAGGTGAAGAGTGGTGTGCCGTGGTTGAGCGTGGCGTAGAGGTAGCGCGCCGCGGCGTCGCCCTCGCCGCGGAGCAGCAGCACCTCGGCCAGGTTGTCGAGGGTGATGGCCACCCACATGCCGTCCTTCATCCAGCCGGTGTGCACCGGGATGCCGCCGGGGCTCATCCGCGACTCGAACTTGCGGATAGTCCCGGTGATGAGCTCGTGGTCGGGTGCAAGGATCCGGCAGGGGAAGGCGGCGTAGAGCGCGCCCCAGCGGCTGCCGCAGGTCTTCCCCGGCACGCCTGGGATCCAGCGGTAGCCATTCTCGGCGATGGCGCCGCGCTCCATGACCCGGAGCAGGTCGGTCCGGGCGCGGCGGTGGATGCGGCGCAGTTCGGCAAGGTCGCGCTTTCGGCCTAGAATCTCGGCCGCCTCGACGGCCATGGCGTCGGCGTAGACCGCCAGGATGTTGTGGGTCAGGAAGACGCCGTAGAGGTCATCGTCGTCCTTCAGTCCGCCGTCGCCCATGCCGCGGGGCATGAGGCCGTAGGCGAGCGGGCGCTTGCCCTTGACCGTGACGCGCGTCCGCCGCCGCTGCGACTCCTGCCAGCGGGAACTCGCCGCCATGCGCGGATAGGCCGCGGCGAGCATCCGTCGGTCCCCGGTCAGCCGCCAGTGCTCCATGGTCGCCCAAGACTTGACGCCGGAGGCACCCCACATGTAGTGACACCAGCCCTCGGGATCGGCCCAGTTCCCGTCGCGACCCTGCTGGCGGAGGAACATGCCGGTGTTGCCGGCGGCCTCGCGGTGCAGGCCGAGCTGGTCGAAGAGCACCGAGACGATCAGCGGTTCGAACGGGTTGGGCGCGCGGTAGACTTCCGTGCCGGGCGTGGCCACGACCGAGCCGTCAGCCACGGTCTCGCGCATGACGAAGCAGTCAGCCAGGCAGGCGCGGAAGGCATTCCCCACGCCGGCGTCGGGGACGGTCACCCGCGCCGCGCGGCCGATGAGCTTCCGCCAGGCGGTTTTGGCAGCGTCGAACTCCCAGGCCCAGTTCCTCTTCCGCAGAGCCGGCAGCATGGGCTCGTACGCCCGGTAGGGCCGGACCAGCCACGCGGTGCGCCGAGTGCCGGGCTTGAGGTCCCAGGCCAAGTTGAGCGCCGTGGCGCTCGTCACCGGATTGGCGTCGCCCCCGAGACCGAGGACGAGCACCCGGTCTGCCCGGTCCTGCCAGCCGGCGAGCAGCACGTCGGCGTCCCACTCCGGCTGGACCCAGGCTGGGTTGCAGCCGGCCCAGCCGCCGGGCTTCTCGCAGCGCAGGACCAGGCGGTGCGGCTTCCGGTCCTGATTGGCAACGCTCAGCCGCGCGATGGCCGCCGATGAACCGCCGGCAATCCCGAGTTGGAGCCGGACCGCGCCCTTGCCGAACGTGGCTTCGAGTACCGGCAGCCAGCCCTCGGCGCGGTGCCAGTCGTGGAGCGGGAGCGGCTTGCCATCCAGCTCGGCGCTCAGGCGCAGGTCCCAGTTGGCCTTCGGCGCGGTGAAGGCCGCAAGCGGCTTCCTGCGCAGGTCGTCGTAGGTCCAGGCCAGGCGCAGGAATTCCGGCTGGCAGTCGGCCAGTGTCTTGTCGCGGCTGTCGGGCAGGCAGACGGTCAGCCGGTGCGGCGTCGCAAAGGCGTAGCCGAAGTCCACGCGCATGGGCTTGGCGACAGAGCGGTCGGCGGACATCGGGTCGGTCCTCCTGAGGCGCTCCGGGGCAGCGGGTCCCGCCGCCTTGACCCCGGCCGCCAACGCCCATATTATGGCCGGCGAGGACGAGGCGGGTCCATGGCCGGGGGTCTGATTCCGATGTCAATGCGTCTCAGCAGGCGGCCGTGAGCGCGGACGAGCGACCCAGCGCCGAGTTGGACAGGCTGCTTGGGAGTTCGCTGCGCTTCGAACTCATGTGCGGCAATGTCACACACATGCGGCGCCCGCACACCACTGGATGGCGCACGCTGCCCGGCCTGGTCTGCGCCGAGCTCCAGAGGGGAAGATCAGTCTTGCGCCTGGGGGGCGGCGGCTCCTTCCGCCTCTCTGGCGGCCGGGCGCTGGTTCTGCCGGCCGGGGCCCTGCATCGCGTGGACCTGGCCTCGCCCACGGGGCTGAGCCGCTGGGTCCACGCCAACTACTGGGTCCTGCACAGCCTGGACCTCTTCTCCCTGCTGGAAGTGCCGCCGGTCGTGGAGCCCAGGCTGGCGGTCCTCCTGGGCGAAGCCATCGAAGAGTGGGTGGAGACGGAAGCGAAGGGCGGCGGCTCCGTGTTCCTGCACGCCCAGCGCAACGCCTTCGGCTTCCGGCTGCTGGCCCTGCTCTCCGCCGTGTGCCGGGTCAGGCCCGGCGCGGAGAGGCGCCTCGCCGGAATGGCCTCGGTCCAGGCGGTCATCGAGCACATGCGGCGCAACCTGGACCAGCCCATCGAGCGCGATCGTCTTGCCGAGGTGGCCGGGATGTCCCGGGCGCAGTTCCACCGGGTCTTCACCCGGGCCACGGGCTGCTCGCCGGTCCGTTTCCTCCGGAACATCCGGCTGCGGCTGGCCCAGCAGATGCTCATCTCCACCGGCGAGCCGGTCAAGGCCGTCGCCCGGCGCTGCGGCTACGAGGACGTCTTCGTCTTCAGCAAGGCCTTCAAGCGCCATGCGGGGCTGAGCCCCAGCGCCTACCGGGACAGCACCGGGGAGCTGCGCTGAGGCCCCGGACCGACGGAACGTTCCGCTGCGCCGCCGGCGGATTTTCCCGGACGCCCCGCCCCACCGGGCTATAATCACTCGTTTACGCCGGGTCCGCAGGAGTGGTTAGGGGGTACGCGTGTCCGTTCAGCCTGTCAGCCAGTCGAGCGCCGGAGCGGAGGCCCGCAAGGGAACCGCCCCGGCGGCCTGCTCTTCCGCGTTTCCCCGCCCCGAAGGCGAGGTCATCCGCGTTCGCGGCGCCCGGATGCACAATCTGAAGAACGTCGACGTCGAGCTGCCCCGCAACAGGCTGGTGGTGGTCACCGGCGTGTCCGGCTCCGGGAAATCTTCGCTGGCCTTCGACACGATCTATGCCGAGGGCCAGCGGCGCTACATCGAGTCGCTCTCGGCCTACGCCCGGCAGTTCCTCGGGCAGATGGACAAGCCCGACGTCGAGACCATCGACGGCCTCACTCCGACCATCGCCATCGAGCAGCGCACCGGCTCGTCGAGCCCGCGCTCCACGGTGGCCACCTCCACGGAGATCTACGACTACCTGCGCGTGCTCTACGCCCGGGCCGGCGAGCCGCACTGCCCCAAGTGCGGCCGGACCATCCGGAAGCAGACCGCCGGGGACATCGCCGACCAGACCCTGAGGCTGCCGGCCGGCACCCGCTGCATGGTCCTGGCGCCGGTGGCCCGCGGCCGGAAGGGCGAGTTCCGCGACGTCTTTGCCAACCTCAAGCGCGACGGCTACATCCGCGCGCGGATCGACGGTGAGATGGTCGAGCTCGAGAACCCGCCGGAGCTCGACAAGAAGAGGCGCCACGACATCGCCGTGCTCGTCGACCGGGTCACCGTCCGGCCGGCGGTGCGCACGCGCCTGGTCGACTCCATCGAGACGGCCCTGCGCCTGGCCGAGGGGCTGGTGATCGTCTCCTGCGAGGAGGGCGAGGGCTCGGAGAAGTGGCTCGACGCGGTCTGCTCCGAGAAGTACGCCTGCGCCGCCTGCGGCGTCTCCATCGAGGAACTCGAGCCGCGCAGCTTCAGCTTCAACAACCCCTACGGCGCCTGCCCGGAGTGCGCGGGCCTCGGCAACCGCCAGGAGCTCGACCCCGACCTGATCGTCCCGGACCAGTCGCTGACGCTCTCCGGCGGGGCGGTGGCCGCCTGGCGCCACCACGGTGCGCGGTTCAACTTCTACTACAACAAGACCATCAAGCGCTTCGCGCGGCGCTTCGGGGTCTCCACCGACGTGCCCTTCCGCGACCTGCCCGAGAAGGCCCGGCGCATCCTGCTCCACGGCACGACCGCCGCCGACGAGGAGGAGTACGGCCGGCCCTTCAAGGGCGTGATCCCCGACCTGATGAACCGCTACCAGAACACCGAGAGCGAGTTCGTCAAGGGCCGCATCCACGAGTACATGTCCCCCCTGCCCTGCCCCAAGTGCAACGGCGCGCGCCTCAGGGCCGAGGCCCTGGCCGTGACCATCGGCGGCAAGAACATCCAGGCCTTCACGGCCATGACCGTGGCCGAGGCCCTGGCCTTCGTCCGGGGCATCACGCTGGCCGGCGAGCGCGAGCGGATTGCGGCCGTGCCCTTGAAGGAGGTCCGCGAGCGGCTCACCTTCCTCTCCGACGTCGGCCTGGACTACATCACCCTGGACCGGACCAGCTCCACCCTGGCCGGCGGCGAGACCCAGCGCATCCGCCTGGCCAGCCAGGTCGGCTCGCGCCTGGTGGGCGTGACCTACGTGCTGGACGAGCCCACCGTAGGGCTGCACCAGCGCGACAACGCCCGGCTGCTGCGAACGCTCCAGGCCCTGCGCGACCTCGGCAACACGGTGCTGGTGGTCGAGCACGACGAGGAGATCATCCGCTCGGCCGACTGGGTGGTGGACCTGGGGCCCGGCGCCGGCCGCGGCGGCGGCGAGGTGGTCGGCCAGGGCCGTCCGGAGCAGCTCGCCGCGCAGCCGCGGAGCGTCACCGGGCACTTCCTCTCCGGCGAGCGGAGCATCGCCGTTCCCAAGGCCCGCCGGCAGGTGCTGACCGGCCGGCGCCTCGTGCTCCGCGGCGCCAGGGGCAACAACCTGCGCAACGTGACCGCCGGTTTCCCGCTGGGCTGCTTCACCTGCGTGACCGGCGTCTCCGGCTCCGGCAAGTCGACGCTGGTGACCGAGACGCTCCACCCGGCGCTCGCCCGGGAGCTGCACGGCGCGCGAGAGAAGCCCCTGGCCTTCAAGGCACTGGAGGGCGTCGACCGGGTGGCCGGCGTGGTCAACGTCGACCAGTCGCCGATCGGCCGGACGCCGCGCTCGAACCCGGCCACCTACACCGGCGTCTTCGATCACATCCGCGGGCTCTTCGCCATGACCCCGGAGGCCAAGATCCGCGGCTACGGTCCGGGGCGCTTCAGCTTCAACGTCCGCGGCGGGCGCTGCGAGCACTGCGAGGGCGACGGCACCCGCAAGATCGAGATGCACTTCATGCCCGACGTGTACGTGACCTGCGAGCACTGCAAGGGCCGGCGCTTCTCGGCGGAGACGCTTGAGATCAAGTACCGGGGGCTCTCCGTCGCCGACGTCCTGGAGACTCCCATCCTCGACGCCCTGGAGACCTTCCGCAACGTGCCGCGCCTGAAGGCCGGGCTCGAGACGCTCGTCAACGTCGGGATGGGCTACGTCCAGCTCGGCCAGTCCAGCACCACGCTCTCGGGCGGCGAGGCCCAGCGCGTCAAGCTGGCCACCGAGCTCTCCCACAAGAACACCGGCCGGACGGTCTACGTCCTCGACGAGCCGACGACCGGGCTGCACCTGGCCGACATCCAGAAGCTGCTCGACGTCCTGAACCGCCTAGTCGAGCTCGGCAACACGGTGATCGTCATCGAGCACAACCTCGACGTCATCAAGTGCGCCGACTGGCTGATCGACCTGGGCCCCGAGGGCGGCGCCGGCGGCGGCCGGATCGTGGCCGAGGGCCGGCCCGAGGACGTGGCCCGCGCCGCCGAGAGCCACACCGGGCGGTACCTCAGGCAGGTGCTGGGGATGGGGTGAGAGTCGGCCGGGCCGGTCCGGTCACTTCCCCCCGAAGAACTTCGCCTTCTCCTCCGCGCCCGGGGCCTTGCCGCCGGCGGCCGCTGCGACCGCGGCGTAGAGGTCCCAGCTGCGCTCCTGCCAGCCGGCGTAGTAGGCGGCGATGGGCGAGTAGCTGTTGATCCCGGTGGCGCCGGGCAAGGATCCCTGGATGAGGTGGCGATCGGTCAGCGCCTTGAGCGCGGGCTCGACCTTGTCCTTGCCGTTCTTCTCCAGCCAGATCCGGATCTCCGCCTCCTGCACGCCCTCGCGCAGGGCCTCGAACCGCGCGCTGGCCTCGGCGCCGTCCGGCCCGGGCAGGAGCAGGCTGGGCTCGACCCACGCGAAGGTCATCCAATTGTCGCTGGCCTTCGGGCCCGACGGCCAGTAATCCGCCGCCACCCGCCCGAATCCGCCGGTCCCGTCCAGCAGGGCGACCTCCGTGACCCACCGGAAGCTCATCGGGGGCGCGAAGGGCGTAAGGAAGTGGGCGTCGGAACTGCACCGCGGGAAGAGGAGGTTCAGGCGGTTCTTCCACCCGTAGAGGCTCTGCGGGGTACCGGTCTTGCGGTCGAAGGGCGTGCCGTTGTCGCGGACGTGCATCGACATGGTCACCTTGGCGCCGGAGTCCTTGGGGAACGGAGACCGGGCCTCGTGGCTGCTCCGGAACCAGCCCACGTCGGGGATCTCCGCGGCCAGCGCCTCGCCCAGCGCCGCGTCGACGCGGTCGTACATCGTCCCCCAGTGCAGGTGGTCGAAGCCCTTGGCCTTGAGATGTTCGCGCAGGGCCTTGAGAAAGGCCTTGCCCTCGGCGCCCGTCGGCGAAGCCGGCTGCCACTCCCTCTTGCCGTCGGTCACCACGGTCACGCCGGGCTTGGCCCACCCGCCGCCCGTGATCTCGGCAACCACCTCGGTACCCTTGCCCCAGTGCTTGGCGACCAGTTCGAGGTAGCGGTCCAGGTTCCTCCAATCGTAATCGTACCCGCCATCCTTCTTCACCCAGGCGACCAGCGTCTCGGGCACGTTGCCCTCCCCGCCGTGCATCATGGGCAGGATGACCAGGTCGTTGCCCAGTTCGGCCAGGAGCTTCACGACGCGCTCGACGTGCTTCCAGTGCTCCTCCGACCAGGGCTGGACCTTGTACTGGCCCGGCGCCGCCCAGAGGGTGTGCTGCACGCCCACGAAGCTGCTCAGGTCCCGGCTTTCGGGCAGGGCCCAGTCCATCACCTGCAGGCGGACCTCCGCGCTGAGTGTGCCGCCGGCGTTCACGGTGAGCGTGCCCCGGTACTCCCCGGCCGGAGCGTCGGCCGGCACCTTCACGGTCACCCACAGCGGCTGGCACTGCCCCGCCGGGACGGCGCCTGGCGCTTTCTCGCCGAGCTGGTCGAAGACCCGGTCCTTGCCCACGGCCGCCCCGTAGCGCACGCGGACGGCATCGGCGGGGATCTTCCCCGCGCCGCCCGCCTGCTTCAGCTCGCTCATCTCCGCGGAGATCGCCGGCAGCGCCGCGGCCGCGCTGATGGCCACCTGCCCCGAATAGATGCCGTTCCTGGCGCCCACCAGGCGGATCACCGGCGCCGCGGTCGAGGCCTCGCCGTATTCCTGGGGTGTCAGCCGCCGGTGCGGATCCTCGCTCCACAGGGCCGTCGCCGCCGGACGGGCCTGGGGCAGGGCACTGCCGGCGGGCTCGGCCTGAAGTCTCAGCATCTTTAGGTGGCAGTGCGTCCACGGGCAGTTCTTGACGCCGTTCATGCTGCCGTAGCTCCAACGCGCCGCCAGGGCGTGGAAGGAGCTCTGATGGAGCGCCACGGCCAGAACGTTGGTCCCCTTGACGAGCTGCTTGCTGTCCAGCGTCAGGGTCAGCCTGCGCCAGCGCGCGCTCTTGTCGTCGGGGCGCACCCATTTCACATCTTCCGGGGGCGCGCCCTTGGAGCTGCCGTTTTCGGGAATGCCCCACTCGTAGGCCTCTTGAGGATACGCCTCGGCCAGCGTGTCCCCGGTCAGCGCTCCGGCCGGCCCGTTCGGCGAGCTCAGGGCAGGCAGGTGTCCACGGCCGACCTCCTGTCCGTTGAGGTAAACGGCCACGCCGCCGATGTACTCGATGTCCAGGTTCAGCTTGGTCACCTTGGCCGGGTCGGGCACCTCGAACTTGCCCCGGAGGGACTTGACCCGCACGGTCAGCTCGCACCAGTCGCGGCCGGCCGGGGTCACCCCGCGCTCGCGCGGCCAGCTGGAGTCGTCGAAGTCCGCCTTCATCCACGCGGCGGGCGGGTCCGGCGAGTACACCTGCCCTTCGAAGTTGTTGAGGTGAATGCCCCGCGCGTAGCCCATGCGCTTGAGCTCCCGGCCCTTCCCGTCCACGGACCCGGGGGTGTGCTCCGGCCGCCGCAGCGTGAGGTGCTGTCGCCAGTAGCTCTCCAACTGCAGGACCGGTGGGTTGCCGGGTGCGGGCGCCGCGGCCGGTTCGGCCGCCGGGCAGGAAGCCGCCGGCATCCAGGACGCAGCCGTTGCCAGCAACAGGGCGATCCCCGCGGCGTGCCTGATCAGTCTGTCAGCAATCATCGCTGCGGCGCTCCCTTCCCTACTTGATCTCGCAGGACTCTTCGGCGGCGTAGACCAGTCTGGCCCTGAGCACCCGCTTGTTCATCGCGTCGCTCATGTAGGCGTAACGATCGGTCACGCCCACGCCGAGCAGCCAGGCGAAGGCGATGTCCGGCTGGGCCAGCGGGTTCTTCTCGCCCGGCTTGGCCGGCCGGGGGCGCCCCGTCTTCTCGTCGAAGACCGGGCTTTCCGGGCCGCGGTTGTCGGCGTTGCCGAACCCGCCGAAACGGGTGACCGCGTTGCCGGCCGTGTCGGCCACCCGGACCTGGAACATCAGCTGGTCGGGAAAGAAGGCCCGGCCGAACTCGTCCACATCGAAGCTCATGTTCTCGCAGTTGCAGCCGCAGATCCCAACGTGCCCGAGCCCGGGGTGGACCCACTCCGCACCGGTGACCTTCGCGGGTCTCACCCCGCCGAACAGGTCGCGGAAGTCCACGTCGGTGCTCTTCAGTCCCGGGTCGAGCTTGGGCTCCCCGTCGTAGGGAGTGCCCTTCGTGAAGGAGCTGTCCGGGTAATGGATCATGCCGCCCTTGGGGCCGAACTTGACGATGCTGCCGTAGAACTGGGGGACGTCCTTGCTGGGTTTCTTCCCGGCCTTCGCCAGGCGCTCATCGATCTCCGGCGGATGGCTCCAGCCCTTGGGCCGGATGACCTCGCCGATGTAGATGTTGCCGGCGGCGTCGAACCTGGGCCCCACCGCATTGGCGGACGTCTTCCAGATGATGGGGCCATCCCGCGGGGTGATCCGCTCGCCGGTGGTCAGGAACTCGTGGAGCGACTTGGGTGTCCGCCCCCCGGCGCCGAGGTCCTGCTGGAAGTTGTACGGCTCCAGGATGAAGAGATGTCCGTCGCTCCAGCGCACCCCCAGCGTGTGGGGCTGGCAGACCATCCCGCAGACCACGAAGCTGCGGGCCGGCCCCATTTCCTCCCACTTGCTGCGGTTCAGCGGCTCGCCGGGCTTCGGACGGATGGGTTTCTCCCAGGGGACCGCCTTGCCCTGGCGGTCCCACTGCCAGAACTTGTTGCCCCACTGGATGCCGTAGATGTTCCCGTTGGGGGCGGGGGTGGCCTGCACGCCGTCGCCGGTGGCGCAGACCGCAGAGCCCAGGCGGACTATTTCGGATTTGTCGGCGCTTTCACTGTAACGCTGATAGGTCAGGCCGTTGCCGGTGATGCGGATGTAGACTTCCTTGCGGAGCCGGTCCACGACGAGGTCCGAGTAGTCGATGCCGAAAGGCTCTCCGGTTCCGAAGGTCGAGTTCTTGCCGAAGGTCCCGGTGCCCGAATCCTCGATCCGCCGCAGGAACGCCTTGGTGGTGTGGTAGCCGACGTAGATGATGGCGGGGCTCGAGGTCGGGTCAACCGCCATCACGTGGGACTTGGCCCGCATCTCTCCCAGCGGGATCTGCGCCGAGGGCTTGAGATCGGCCCATTTCCCGCCGCCCGCCGGCAGATTGTAGCGCATCAGGCTCGCGGCCTTGTCGCCGCTGGTCACGTAGAGACACTTGGTCTTCTGTGATGCGCCCAGGCACTTCGGCTGGGGAACCGGGATCTCTCCCTGGTACTTGCCGGTCTTCTCGTCCAGCACGACGACCCGGTCGTTGCCGAAGTCGGCCACGAAGAGCCGGCCTTCACCGTCGACCGCCAACCCGCGAGGGCTGCCCAGGTGGGAATCGTCCTTGCCGGCCTTGGCCGGGTCGCCGAAGAACGCGCGGCCGCCGGTGCGGGCCGGGAAGTCCGCCCGGAAGACCGCCGGGAGGTTCTGGCCGCCCTTGCCCCCGCCGCTGAGGCCGGTCATGAAGAACTGGCTGGCATCCGAGGACAGGATCAGGAACGAGCCCGCGGCATCCAGCCCCTGAGCCTCCTTGATGCCGTGCTCCACGACGAACTTGTCGGCCGGGCAGGGGCCCCACAGGGGCGCTCGTGAGATGCCCGGCCCGGTGAGGCCATACAATTCCCGGCCGTCGGGGCTGACGACGAACAGCGTGCCGCCCGCTCCTGCGTCGTTGTACCCGCTAAAGACCGGGCCGGCCGACAGATACTTGCCAATCCTGCATTTGCTGAGGTCGGGGCTGCCGTCGTCCATGACGTCGAAATGCTTTGCCAGTTCCGGCGTCAGGGCGGAAGAGTGTGGCGAATTGCTCCGGAGGTACTTCCCGTCGCGGTCGAAGGCCATGCCGTCGGCGTAGAGAACCCCCTCCGCTGACACGCCCAGACTATAGATGCCGCCGGCGACGCGTTCGGGCTCCCAGGAGACCAGTTTGTCGTACTTGGCGCCCAGGCCCAGCGCCACGCGGACCCTGAACGGGCCGCCCTCGGCCGGCTTGCCGTAGTCGGCCCTGCTGTCCCACTCGACCTCCTGGGCCAGGCCGGGCTTCAGCGGCGCCGGGGCCTTGTCCCCCAGCACCCCGGCTACCAGGTGGCGGACCACTTCGCCCTTGGCGTTCTCGATGTACACCGCCACGTCGGTCGGCGCGGAGACGGCGAAGGCGATCTTGACCCTGTCCCCGTTCCGGGTCGCCGTGGGCTTGGCGGTGAACGTCGCCTCGCCCGCGAGGCCGATCCCCGCCGCCATCAGCAGGAAGGCCGCGGCGCCGAATGCCATCAGGTTCGCTCTTGTCCCCATCGCCATTCCCCCCTTCAGAGATTCCCGCCGGAAGTCTTTAGCCGCACCGGCACGTTGATCCGCTGCGGGACGAGGTCGGGCTGCTTGAGCCGCTGGGCTAGCCGGGCAACGGCCATGTCGGCCAGGTCCTGCACCCGCCAGGTCACGGCCGGCGGCACGCTCATCACGCCCATGCCGGCGCGATACTCGGACTCGTAGAGCTCCTCCGAGCACCAGCCGACGATGTCGAGTTCGCCGCCCACCGCCAGGCCCAGGTCGTGCGCTGCGCCGACCAGCGCCCGGGCCAGGTTGCTCCAGAGCGCCAGGACGGCCGCGGGGCGACCCTTGCGCTGCAGGAAACTGCGGGCCTTGGCCGCGAGTTCCGGGTCCTCGATGTCCAGCTCGGTCTCGGAAACGAGCCGCGCGCCGCCCTTGCGCAGACCGGCGACGGCGCCGCCGAAGCGCTCCATGCTGTGCACGCTGCCGGTGACCGGCCCGAACCAGGCGACCTCCCGGTGGCCGCGCGCGGCCAGGTGTTCGCCGGCGAGCTTGCCGCCCAGGAAGTTGTCCTGGATGACCGCGTCCACGCCGGCGTCCTCGTGCCAGGCATCGACCATCACCGCGGCCAGGCCCGCCTTGCGGGCCAGCCTGACGATCTCCGGGTCGTGCACGTCGACGATCAGCCCCCAGGCGCGCGAGGCCAGGCACTGGTCGAGGATATCCTGGGGCCGCAGTCCGCCCGCCCCCGTTCCCAGAATGCCCCAGCCCCGCTGCGCCGCTGCGGTCTGGATGTTGCTGAGCAACACCTGGTTGAAGCCGGTCCAGGCGGCCCCGGCCTTCTGCGCGGACAGCACGTAGGCCACCGGGCAGCCGCGGGTCGGATCGTTGGCGCGGCTCATCACCCTGAAGCCATGGCGCGGCACGGAGGCCAGCAGGCCGTCGCGCTGCAACAGCTTGAGCGCGCGCCGCACCGTCTCCGCCGTGACTCCGTGCTCGCCGCTCAGCTGCCGGGTGGCTGGCAGGAAGCGCCCGACCGGGTACTGGCCACCGGAAATCGAGTCGCGAATCGACTCGGCAAGACCCGTCGCGCTTCGCCCGCCAGAGATCGCTTCTTTGTTGGGTGCCATTCCTGTGCCTCCGTTGGTGCCGTGACTGTGCAAGATACACCCATGGCCAGCAAGTGTCGACTGGAATCGCTAAAAATCAGGAAAGGCGCCTGTGCAGAGGTGTCTATCGGAGGCTGAAGTGGTCCTGTGTCACTCCTAATACATAACTCTAAGCGACCGATTCATGAGCCTTATCCAAACACACAGCACTGCCATGATTAGTGTCGCATGAAGCTGGGCAAACCATAGACTTTCTTCTGCGGGGAGGAGTTCCTGGGCACTTCCTTTCAAAACAAATTTGGCCTGGGCACTCGTTATCTTCCGGACTTACCGACTCCGGGCTTCCCGGCTCCAGCCTTATCGGTTCCGGAGACTGACTCGGCGCGCCGCTCGCGCCAGAGCTTGGTTCCCAGGCAGAAGGTGATATCGCCAGTGTGTTGCTTGTGGTTCATCTCCGCGCCGCCGTCGTCCTTGCCGTCCTCCCCCACGCTGTAGAGCAGGAGTTCCCCGTCAACGGCGCGCATCCTGAGCGGCTGGCCGTCGAAGGGGTCCTGCGGGATCGCGGGGATGAACGTGGGGACAATATCCCCGGCCTTCACCGGGTACCGACCGTGCTCAGCCCGGTACGCAGCGGCTGCCAGGGCCATGTCCGTCAGACGGATCTGGGCCGTTCCCCGACACACGTTGAGCGCGAGCCTGCCTGCGGCGGGCAGGAACAGCCCGGTCATGACTCCGTGGGGCTCCTCCAGACAGTTGCGGTCCCACTGCCGCCACTCCTCTTGGACTTCGAGGAATGGCCGGGCGGCCAGGTCACGGGCCGCTTTCATCCTAGATCGAAAGTCGGCCAGATCGGGAGCCAGGTAGAACGTCCGCCAGCCGATCAGGCATAGCCGGAAACCGAGCTTGCCGAAGAGCATGACAGCCACCGGCTCATCGCCGGTGATGCGGTTCCGGGCGAAGGCCACTTCCTCGACCATGGCCATTTCCGACAGGGCAAGGGCCTCCTCAAGAATCAGGGCAGCCCGGAAGCGCTGGTCGAGCGCGGCATCTCCGATCTTGGGCAGGATCTTGAGGTCCTCGCTGGACGGGGAGGTGCGGGCCAGGACGTATTCCAGTACCCAGGGGTGGTACATGCCGATGGCCTGCGTCACCCTGGAGTAAGCCGGTTCCTGGGCAATATGAGACGCCAAGGTATGCAGGCCAGCCACACTCCCAAGCGCACCTCGCGCATCGCCCTGGATGCACCGGCGGCGGACATTCATCCGCAGCAGGCTTTTTGCCCGGAGGATTCCCCTGTCGTATGTGAACTCCTGCAACCCTGGATGGCTATAGTCATGCTCACTGTTGAACCGGCAACCGGGCCTGACGGCCGCCTGCTCCAGAAGTTCCAGGGCAGGCTGCATCCGTTCCAGATATGCGAGCATCCTTGGATCGGCCGCCTCATCCCATCCCCATGAGAAGCTCCAGGAGGAATGCTCTCTGGCATCGGCCTCACTCATCCTCATCCGATTCGGGATCAGCTCGCACGCCCGCTTGTAGAGCATGGCCGCGTTGGCTTCCTCAGCCACTGCCGGCGGCTTCACGGACACGGCCAAAGCCCGGGCGTCGCGCCTGGCGGCTTCGAACTGCCCGGCAGCATGGGCGCAGAATGCCCACAAGGTGGCGCCCCAGATGAGCGCCGCAGCAGCCGACACCTTGAAGAGTCTCGGCAGAGGCCAGGCGCCGGCCGCCCGGTTCGTATCTGGAGTGCTCCCCGCCGGCCTGCTGCCTCTCCACAGGATCACGCCGGCTCCCGCGAAGAAGGCCAGTGCCCGCGCCAGGTCGTGATAGAGCCAGTGCGGATAGGTCTCCTTGCCCAGGCGCAGATACAGCGCCAGCCCGAGCGCAGCCAGCGCCCAGAGCGCCAGCCCTCCGATCACCACACAAGGAAACACCCAGCGCACGAGCAGGCCTTTCCGGCGCGCGGCCAGTGCCATCGTGGCGCTGACCAGCAGGAGCGCCATGGCCAGCCACTCGAGTCGGAAAGCGGCCATGTACCAGGTCATGGGGCCTGGGCTCCTTCCCCGCCATCCACATCAGCTGCCGAAGCCGCATTGGCAGGCTCCGCCGCCGGCAGCTGCCGGGTGAGCTCCACCAGCCGCTCGTCGGAGGCGGCGGCCAGGGTGGCGAACTCCTCCAGGGCCCCGTCCTCCGGACTCTGGATCTCGCCGTTGACCAGGTACCAGCGGCCGTCCACCTTGCGGACGAGCTTGGTGAGCTTGATCTCGTCCTCCTTGGCCATGGCGCTGCGCAGGGCTGCGCCGAGCAGCCCGCCGCCCCAGCCCCCGGCGCGGCGACGGATCGAGAGCTCGGCGGAGACGACCGCCAGGTCGCCCTCCTCCCGGACCACCTGGGGCCGGGACAGGGTCAGGCTGCTGTCCGGCGCGGTGAAGACCGGCCGCCAGTACGCGCGGAACCCGGCCGCGTCGGCGAAGCTGCAGCGGGCGCTGCCCAGGCTGATGGCGTGGATGGCCCGCCGCAGCCGCGGGCGTGGGTTGCGGTCGCCGGGCAGGACGCATCCGCTGGCCTCCTCGTAGCGGCCGATCTCCAGTGCCCGCACGAACGCGGAGAGGGCGTGCGCCGGGGTGCGCCGGCGCCGGACCGCGAGCCAGGCCAGGTCGCCGATCGCGAAGTAGGCCAGGAGCACCAGCGTCAGGATCCCGCCGGGGATGGCCAGGGAAGCCAGTCGGGCCAGCTCCGGATTGGTCACGGCCAGCAGTTCGGCGCACAGGCACAGGCCCGTCGCCCCCGAAGCGGTGAGCGTGCGCATGCGCAGAGCGCCCAGCAGCCCGCCGCGGGAGGCCCCGACCTTGCCTTCCCGGATGGCCTGGCGCAGGGTCAGTTCCTGGACCAGCAGCCGCTTGCGGAAGCCCGCCGGCGTGCCCGCCCCGGCGATGCGCTTGCCGCATTCCGGGCACTCCAGCGCCGCCATCAGGATTTCCCTGAGGCAGAACGGGCACTCCTTGAGGGGCATGGCGGCGCGCGGTGCCGGGGCAGGGGCAGGGGCGGGAGCGGGGAGTGGTGCGGGCGCGCTCCCCGGCCCTGGCCCGGCCGTCGCGGTCGGAGCGGCCGGCGCGGCTGGCCCGGCGGGCGGACGGTATCTTCGGCGCGGAGTGCTCACGGTCAGGGCAGCTTTATCTTCCAGTAGGCGCCAGTGATCAGGGCGCCGCCCAGCGCACCGATGATGCCGAAGAAGAAGGCTATGAGCCCCGGGATCAGCGCCAGCGGGATGGCCCAGCGCCAGCGCACGGCCTCACCGCGCAGGGCCAGCACGGCCAGGATGAACAACATAGGTCCCATCACCAGTCCGATCATGGCGGCTCTCCTTCAAAACACGTCCGCATCCGGCTTGGGCACGGGCTGGGGCTTCGGCGGAACCGGGCGCGGCGCCGGCTGCTTGGGCGGCTGCTTGGCGGCCTCGGCCGCCTGGGCGCGGAGCCTCTCCGCCTCCTCCTGGGCCTTTCTGAGATCGGCGCCGGAGCAAAGGCCCAGGGCCGCACCCTTCTCCGCGCGCTTGGCGATCTTGGTCTGGTAGGTCAGGCACTTGGCCAGTTCCGCGGCCAGCAGCTTGGCGTTGCCCTCGGCGCGGGCCAGCTCGGCGCGGGCCGCGGCCTTGTCCCGCTCGGCCCGGTCCAGCTCGTCAGCGCAGGCCAGCCCGGCGTTGACCGCCGCAGTCACGCGCTTGGCGTGCGCCTCGCGGCACTCGACGACGGCCCGCAGCGCCTCCTTCTCGGCCTCCGGATTCTTCCCGGCCCGCGCCAGGATCAGCCGCGCCTCGGCCAGGGCCAGGTTCGCCCGGTCAGCCGCCGCCTGGGAGGCCTCGTCCCGCTTGACCAGCTCGGCGACCTGCCCGGCGAGCTCCTCCTGGGCGGCCACCGCCTTCCTGGCCTGGGCGACCGCGTCGCCGGCCGGCTCGCCCGCGGCGGCGAGGCCGGCGGAGAGCAGGAGCGCTCCGATCGCTCCGCACGGGCTGAGTCTTGCGTTCAGGCTGCGATTCATGGGCGGCTCCCCCGGCCAGTGGCCGTATGCCGGCCCGGATTCTCTCCGGAGCCGCCGGGGGCGCAAGGGCGAGCGGGGCCTGGGCGGGCTTGAGACCAAGGCTTTTCACCACCAAGACACTAAGAAAGACCAAGCCTGACTCACGTCCTGGTGACTTCTTGGTGCCTTGGTGTCCTGGTGGTTAGGTACCCTCCAGCTACTTCTTTCCGAGCTTCTTCTCGACCTCCGCGGCCAGCTCGAAGACCCGCCGGTCGAGCTCCTGCCAGCCGAGGTGGACCGTGCCGTAGCTGACCCGGCCGCCCTCCGGGGCGTGCGCCCGGGCGTAGTTGAGCCGGTCGACGTAGATCTGCCGGCACTTGCCGGCGAGCTCCGCGCCGATGGCGTCCGCCTTGTCCTTCTCGCCCTGGGCCTCGGCCACCACGATCAGCGCCTCGGCCATCTGGATGCCCTCGAGCATCTGCAGGAAGCGCGCGGTGGGCTCGGCGCCATCGGGACCGGGCCAGGCCAGCCGCCAGAGGTTGGGCTCGCGCTGGCCGCAGCTCGAGAACGGGTAGCGGTTGAAGACCCGCATGCCCCGGCCCTTGTCGTCCTTGGCGCAGTCCCAGAAGTCGAGACACGTCCGGCCGATGCCCCGCGTGCCGCAGAAGAGCGCGCGCTCCGCGAAGGTCCGGTACTTGAGCAGCGACAGGGTGTCGTCGAAGTTGTGGCGCACGTAGGCCGTGCCCGGCCAGGAGCGCTGCTTCCAGATGGGCGGCAGACCCTTGTCCGGGTCGGCGATGGACATCCCGTAGCAGAACTCGTGGAGCACCACGCGCCCGCCGAGCTTGGAGGCCGCGTAGGGCTTGGGGTCGCGGGTCACGCTGTGGCAGCCGCGGGTCCAGCTGGCCGGACCGCCGCCGGGCCAGATCTCGTCGAAGGCCTTGAAGACCTCCGCCGGGGCGGTGCCGTCGGACAGAATCCCGATGGCCATGCCCTTCTCCATGCCCTGCTTGGCCAGCCGCTCGCGGATCTGCTCGAGCACCGGCTTCCAGAACTTCTTGCTCTCATCGCTGTCGAAGGACGGCACCTGCAGCCGGCTCTTCTGTCCGGTCTTCCTGTCGAGGACCGTGACGGTGTTCTCCTGGTTGGCCTTTCGCGCCTCCCAGCCGCCGGAGTGCCAGATCTGCAGGCCGACCACGTCGGGCACTCCCAGGCGCTTCTTGGTCAGCTCCACGAAGCGGTCGAAGACCGAGAAATCGTACTCGAAGGAGCCGTCCTCCTTCCTGACCCAGATCACCATGCCTTCATCGTTGCCGAACTGGGTGCGCTCCACCACCGGGATGTTGACGATCTTGTTGCCGAGCTCGGCGAGCAGCGCGAAACTCCGGTCGACGAGCTTCCAGTGTTCCTCGGACCACTCCTTGACGTTGTACTGGAGCGCGAGACTCGTCGGCGACTGGTACATGCCCACGTAGGTGCGGAAGGCCACCGGGTCGGGAACGGTCCAGTTCCCGACCTGCAGCACCACCGGCACGGGCACGTCGGCGGCGCCCCCGGCCGAGATGGTCAGCGTACCGCGGTACTCGCCGGCCGGCGCATCCTTTGGAACGCGGACGGTCAGGTAGATCGGCTGGATCGCACCGCTCGCCCGGACCACCGGCACCTCGGCGGGCGCCTCGGGCGTAAGCGCGTCGAACCACTCGAGCTGCTTGTAGACCAGGCCGTCGAGCCGGGCCCAGCGCACCTTGAGCTGCGCCGCCGGTATGACTCCGCCGCCCGAAGCGGCCTTCAGGTCGCTCGCGACCGCCTTGAGGCCCTTGATGGCTGTGTCCGAGCCGACCATCACCTTGCCTGAGAAGGTCGCGTTCCGCGCGCCGACCATGGTGATGGGCCGGAGCTTCTCGTTGGGGTCGCCGTAGTCGCCGACGCCGGCGCGGTCGTTGACGTCGTGGTTCCAGACCTGCAGGCCCTTGGGCCGGCCGGTGTTGGCTACGGCGCCCGTTCCGGAAGCGCGGAGCTCGGCGCCGAGCAGGCCGCAGGGCACCCAGCCGTACTCCGCGCTGAACTCCTTCTGCACCGCGGCCGGGTGGTACGGGCTGCGGTGGATCTCCACGGCCAGGACGTTGACCCCCTTGCGGAGCGCCTCGCGGGGCAGCTCGACCGGCCCGAGCGAGCGGTCGCGCTTGGCGATGCGCTCGACGAGGTCCTTCTCCCCCTTGGCGACGCGCTGCTTGGCGTGGTAGTCGTCGGGGATGAGCTTGCCGGCCGAGTCGACCCAGGCCTCGTCCGGGTAGGCCGCGCCGGCCGCCGCCGCGTCGAGCTTGCCCTCGGGCAGGTCCTGCCGGGCGACCTCCCGGCCGTTCAGGTAGACGACGGCTCCCCCGCGGTAGGCGAGCTTGAGGTACAGCCCCTTGACCGCCGCCGGGTCGGTCACCGCGAACTTGCCGCGCAGGCTGATGACCCCGCTCGAGAACTGGATGCCGGGGTTGGAGATCATCTGGCTCACGCTGCGGACGAACCCGGAGGCGTGCTGGTCCTTGGAAGGATTGCGGCCGAAGCCGCGGGCCCACTCGGCGTCGTCGAAGTCCGGCGAGGCCCACTCGGCCGGCGGCGGCGGCGTCTCGATGTTCTCGATGCCCGGGTAGTCGCGGTAGGGCACGACGCACTTGATGATCCCGCCGGCGCCGCCGTCCTTCCCCGGGACGAGCGGCTTGCGCAGCGTCACGTGGAAGCGCCAGCAGCTGCCGTCGTCGAAGATCGGCGCGGCGTCGGCCGGCACGGTCGCCGGGACGGCCTTGAGGGCCGGCGGCTCGCCCGCGGCCATGTGGATGGCTGCCCCGCCGCCGACGCCGACCGCGGTCAGGCCGGCCAGCACCAGCGCCGTCATCTTCATCTTGGCCCAGAACATTGCCTTCATGGTTCCCTCCGCCAATTGTACGGGCACAGCATGCTGTGCCCCTACGATTCCCGCCGCTCCCGCCGCGCCGGCGATTGCCGCCGACTTGGTCACCGCCAGGATGGACCCCACCAGGCCGCCGGGCACGGCGACCTGCGACTCGGCCGCGAGCGCCCCGGTCAGCGCCGCGGCGGACAGAGCCACGCCGTGCCGCTCGAAGCGCTCGCGCAGCCGGGCCAGGCCGTCGCTGGCCCTGCGGCTCAGCGTGCCCAGCGGGCAGCCGGCCAGTTCGGCGGCGGCGCTTTCGCTGTGGCCCTCGAGGTATCTCAGGATCACCGCCTGGCGCTGGGCGGCCGGCAGAGCGGAGAGCTCCCGGTCGAGCCCGGCCCTGACCTCATCCCGGGCCAGCCCCGACTCGACGGGCTCCGGCTCCGGGGCGCGCTCGCGCACCATGACCGCCTCCTTCTCCTTCCGGGATCGGTCGAGCCGGGCGTGCAGAACCTGCAGCGCGGTGCGCCTGGCGACCTCGTGCAGCCAGGCCGCCGGCTCCTCCAGGCGCCCGAGCGACCCGGCCTTGCGGGCCAGGACCACGAAGGCGGCCTGGGAGGCCTCCTCGGCGTCGTGCCGGTCGCCCAGGGCGCGCAGGCAGGTCCGGAAGACCATCGGACCGTGCCGCGCGGCCAGCTCGGCGAAGGCCGCCTCGTCGCGCGATGCCGCGTAGGCCGCCAGCAGTTCCGGGTCGGTGCGCATGGGTTCGAAGCTTAGCGCTCGGCTCCCCTTTCCTCAAGAGAGTCAGGCGGCGGGCGGAAATCCCTCGGGGGATTCCGGGGAAAAGCGGGAGCGCTCACAACGGCCATTCTCACGCCAAGACGCCAAGAGCCGCTGGCTTCTTCTCTCGGGACCGAAAAGGTCGCTGCCGTTGTTGTTCTTAGCGGCTTCGCGCCTTGGCGTGAGAATGCTGTTCACAGGCGCCTCGGGACTTCACGGCGCCGCGCACTCCGCGCTGGCCGAGGGCTCGAACTTGACCACGACGACCCGGCGGTTGCTGGCGTCGCCGATGAAGACCCGGCCGTCGGCGACCGAGACGTGATAGGCCCCGGCCAGCGCGATCTCCGGCTCGGGGACCTTGGAGCCCGGCCCGGCGCTGTCGGCGTTGCCGTAGCGGCCGATGCGCGCGAGCTGGTTGCCGCCTGAGTCGAGCATCTCCACCGAGAAGCGGAACGGGTTCGGGGCGAAGACCCGGCCGTACTCGTCGACGGCCAGGGACGAGTTGTAGCAGGCGCAGCCCGGATCGGGCATCAGCCCGTCGCCGGAGCTGGGGATGATCCCGCACCCCGGGTAGCGCCACTGGGCTCCGGCCACCTTGACCTCGTAGCCCAGGTAGGCCGAGCGGTAGGTGGCTGCGTCGGCCGGCGCGTTCTCGAGCTTGTCGGCGGCCTTGGGCTCGCCGTAGTCGGCCCGCTTCAGGTTCCAGGGGTGCTGGCCATAGATCACCCCGCCGTTCGGGCTGAACTTGAAGACCGAGCCCCAGTGCCAGAGGTAGGCGTTGTAGTAGACGTGGTTCCAGGGGAACTCGCGCTCCTTGTCCTTCCAGAAGACCCAGCCCTTGTCCGGCACCTTGCCCATGAAGGCCGCCGGGAAGGGCTTGTCGGCGGGCTTGAGGTTCATGCCCACGTAGATGTTCCCGGCGGCGTCGACGCCCAGGCCGCAGTCGCCGTAGCCCATGCCGTCGAGGATCTTCTCCTTGAGCATCTTGCCGTCCGGGCCGTAGACGTCGACGCGCCCCCCGTAGGCCTCGGCCCCGCCGTAGTTGGAGTTGCGCGAGACGTAGAGGTTGCCTTTCAGGTCCACGCAGATGCCGGGCATGCCCATGTTCGGCCCGAAGCCGCGGTAGCCCTTGGTGACGATCTTGTTGGAGCCCTCGCCGGAGAAGGCCAGGGGCTTGCCCGTCGGGTCGAAGCGGTAGACGGCGTTGTCGCGGCCGCCCATCACGTAGACGTTGCCTTCGCGGTCCAGGGTCACGTAGGTGCCCTTGCAGAACGGCGCCTTCTTGCCGGTGGCCAGGTCGATCGAGTAGATCTGGACCTCGCCGTTCTCGTAGGCCAGGACGCGGTTGCGCGCCGGGTCGCCGGCGATGTAGGTCGCGTGGTGCATGGAGTTGTCGTTGCTGACCGCCGCGCCGGGCTCCAGGCTCGCGCCCTTGTCGTCCACCGGGCACAGGCCCTTGGCGGTCGCCACCCACAGCCGGGCCGGCGCCGCCGTGGCGTCGAGGGCCATGACGCCCATGCCCTTGGAGTCGAGCTTGGCGAGCTCCCTGGGCTCGCCCTTGCCCCAGGGCGAGAACTTCCGGAGGACCGAGTTGGGGCCGAGCAGCCGGCCCCACTTGACCTCGACGTTGCAGGACATCACGTAGATCTCGCCGCTGGCCGGATGCACGGCCAACTGGTAGGGCTGGTCGACCGCGAACTTGCCAAGGAGCTTGGCATCCTTGTCAAAGACCATCACCCGGTTGTTGCCGTGGTCGCCGACAAAGACGTTGCCCTCCTTGTCGACGGCCAGCGCGGTGGGGTTGTTGAAGTGCGCGTCGTCGGAGCCGGCCTCGTCCTTGCCGAGCCAGGGCGTGCCGGCCTCCTTGTCGGTCCACTTCATGCGCAGGACGGCGTGGCGCTTGGCGCCGTAGCGGCTGTTGGCGCCGACCGACACGTAGCACCACTCGCCGTCGGGGCTCAGCGCCACGTGGTCGAAGAGCCCGCAGGTGCCCTCGCCGGCGCCGCCGAGCATGCCCCGGCTGCCCTTCCGGAGCTGGGGCCCGACGAAGTTCATCCCCTCGGGCCCTCCGCCTTGCGGGTGCACGGCGATCAGGTGGCGCGGCGAGCCCTGCTCGCACATGGTGCCGACGGCGCTGACCATGACGATCGGCCCCTTGGGGTGCACGGCCATGTTCTGGTGGTGCAGGCCGTTGATCAGGGGGTAGTTGGTCCGCGCCGTGGCGTTGTGCACCAGCGGCATCCGCTCGCCCTCGGCCTCGAGCATGCCCACGGCGGCCATCCGCTCCTTGGGGGTGTTGGCCGCGTAGGGGATGATGGTCCGGAGGTATTTGCCGTTCCTGTCGAGGACGCGCATTTCCGTGCCGCCGCGGAAGCTCTCGGACATCATTACGAAGAGCTCGCCGCCGGGGCCAACGGCCAGGCCCATGATGCCCGGCAGGCAGTTGCCGTCGAAGCCGGCGTACCGGTCGAGTCGGGGCTTGAGCCCGGCCAGCACCCTCACCTTGCACGCGCCGGCGACCGGCTTGCCGACGTCATCCTTGCGGTCCCAGAGTATCTCCTGGGCGAGCGAGTCCTTCTTGAGCGGCTCGGGCGCGTTCTTGCCGAGGAGTCCGGCGGCCAGGTGGCGGACGATCTTGCCGCCGCCGTCGACCACCGCCACCTCGACGTCGGAGGGCGCGGCGAGCGCGAAGCTGATCTTCACCTTGTCGCCGGCGGCCTCGGCCTTGGGCGCGGCGGCGAACTTGACCTCGCCTTCCCTACGCGTGTCGAGCGGCGCCTCAAGGGTTCCGGCCCGGACGGGCGCGGTGGTCAGGATGAGCACGGCGGTGATGGCTGAGAGCTTCAGAAGCCTGCGCGTCATGGGGACTCCTTCGTCCGGGAAGCCGGCCGGTCAGGGTGCCTGGCCGACGAGCCTCCTCCTATGCAAGAGTGGACGCTCAAGGGGCGGAAATCGGCGGAATCTGCGGGGAAGGTTCAGGTCCCGGGCAGCCGGGCGGCTTCGATCTTGACCAGTTCGTAGGGCCAGGCCCGGCCGGAGAGGGCCTTGGCGGCGGCGGCCAGGCGCTCGTCGGCGCCCTTGGGATCGCCGGCCATGGCGGCGCGGGCGGCCAGGACCAGCTCCATCTCCGCGGGGGGCAGCAGCCGGCGCTCCTCGTTCTCCCGGCGGAAGTCCTCCACCGAAAGCTCCTTGTCAATCGCGCCGCGGGCGGCGAAGGCCACGGCTTCGGCGCCCTTGGCGGACTCGGCCAGGCGCCGGGCGTTGCGGAGCTTGTCGGCCGCCGGCCGCTGGTTGCGCAGGGCCAGCAGCAGCCCGTGGCGCAGTTCGGCGTTGGCCGCCTCCGCCGGCAACCGGGAGCCCTGCTCGCGGACGCGCTCATAGGCCGCTCCGGCCGCCGGCAGGTTGCCGGAGAGCAGGTGGTAGCCGGCGAGCTCCAGGCGCCACTCGGCGACCCGCTGCTCCTGCCCGGCGAGCGACGCCTCCACGGCCAGCAGCGGGCGCATGAAGGCGTCCAGGTCGTCGGGCTTCTTCCGGGCGGCCTCGACGGCGGCCGAGGCCCGGTCGGCCAGCCGGACGTCGAACATGCCCTGGGCCCGGGCGAAGGCCAGGATCTCGCCGGCCGGCGCGAATCGCTTCCGGCGGGCCTTCTCGCCGGTCAGGTTGTCCAGGGCCAGGGCGAAGTTGTCGAGGTGGCCGGGGTCCGGCCATATCTCGGCGACGCGCAGGAGGGACTTCTCGTCCTCGGGGGTTTCGCAGCGGGCGAAGCCCTGTCCGAGGCGGATCGCCGCGGCGGCCAGTTTCTGGCTGACCGCCCCGGGCCAGTTGCCGCGGGCCTCCTCGAGCATGGCCAGCGCCGCGGCCGGGTCCGAGGCGGTCAGCCCGGAGGCGGCCTCGGCGTAGACGTCGGCGAGCTCCGCTGCCGGATAGATCGAGAACAGCCGGCTGATGGCCGTGTACTCGCGCGCCTTGCAGTACTTGCCGCCGAGCACCAGGGCGGCCATGGACACGCGGCTGTCGGCCGTGCCCATCCGGCCGGAAGCCAGGGACAGGACCTGCAGCGCCTGCTCCCGGGTCTTCCGCGGGTCGGACGCCTCCTCGGAGGCCGCCGAGACCGCCGCGGCCACCACCCGGCTGACCAGGTCCTTCATCGGCGTGCCGAGGAGCCCGTCGCCGGCCGCCTCGTAGATGGCGTCCTTGGCCAGGACGAAGTCCCCGCGCTGGATGCCGGCGTCGCAGATGCTCCGCAGGGCCTCGACCGTGGCGGGGTTGTCCGATGCGAGCACGCGGGACTGCCGGCCGCCGCGCAGAGCCCCCAGGGCCCAGTCCAGCTCGCGGCCGGCCACGCCGCGCCGGATGGCCTCGGCCAGCGGGGCGGCCAGGGGGCGCTCGGGGCAGCGCGCGGCCAGAGCCGGCAGTTCGTGGTGGCCGCCTCCGGCCGCCAGTGCCCGGGCCAGGCCGGCGTAGCCGCGGGCGAAGAGCAGCGATCCTGGCGGGGGTTCGAGGGCCCTGGCCAGGCTGCGGGCCGCGTCGAGCTGCCCGGCGGCGGCCAGCTCCCCGACCAGCGGGCCCAGCGAGAGCGCCCAGGGGCCGCGCAGCGCGGCGCCGCCCGACTTGGCCGCGGCGTCGAGCATGCGGACGAAGGCCTCGGCGCCCAGGTGCCCGTCACGGAGTGCCCGGCCGGCCACGGCCAGCTCGCGGCCGCCGGCCTCGGCCAGCGCGCGCTGCAGCTCGTCGGCGGCGGTGCCGGCCGGGACGCCCGCGGCCAGCCGCCGGGCCTCGGCGTAGCTCTGCAGCGTCCGGGAGCAGTCCGGGTCCAGGTCGCGCTTGAGGTCGAAGTACAGGCCCATGCGCAGCTGGGTCATGGCCCGCTCGGCCATGCGCTCCGGCTCGCCCCGGCGCGGCGCGCCGGCCAGGATGGCTTCGTATTGCTCGAAGGCCCCGTTGTAGTCGCCCCGGTTGAAAATGTTGTCGGCGGCGAAGAGCTTGCTGGGGTGCTCGGGCAGCAGCTGGCGCTGGACCTCCAGCCCGGTCAGGCGCAGCTCCTCCGGGCCGCGGACCAGCAGGCGCAGGTTGCGGTAGCGGTAGTTCGAGAACCCGGCGCTGGCGCACTCCAGCGCGGCCAGCTCCGCGCCGTCCGGGCCGGCCAGCCGGAACGAGAGGGTCATGCCCTCGCGGGTGATGGTCGCGGTGTAGCGGCGGCCGGGTTCGAGCGCGGGCATGCGCCGGTCGGCGGTCACCGGGGCCGGCGTGCCGGCCGCCAGGCGGTCGGGGTCGGACGCGGCCACCAGCTCCAGCCGCCCGGGCCTGAGCCGGAAGTAGCAGGGCACCGGGTCGCCGGCGAAGCCCATTCCCAGGGTGAAGTCGCCCGGCGCGCCGGACAGCTCGAAGGTCATCCGCACCCGGGCGTTGCCGTAGATCATCTCCTTGGAGACGCGGGCGTTCCAGGCGGCGCGCAGGTCGAGGCGGTCCTCGCCGGTCTCGGGGTCCAGGCGGAACTCGCCCTGGAAGTTGCGGGGCTCCCAGCCGGACTGCAGGTCGGCCGCGGCGAAGCCCGGGTCCGGCTTCCAGCTGGGCTGGGAGCCGGCGGCGAACTCCTGCATGCGGGCCTCCAGCTCCTGCTTGGCCCGCTGGGTGGACTGGTGATAGAAGAACCCGGCCACGCTCAGCCCGGCCACGGCCAGCACGCTGGCGGCCACCGCCAGGCTGGACCAGTGCTTGCGGGCCTTCTTGGCGGCCAGGTACCAGAGGCTGGCCGGCCGGGCCCGGATGGGCTCGCCGGAGCGGTAGCGGCGGATCTCGTCGCGGAGCTCGCCGGCGGTGCGGTAGCGGCGTTCCGGGGACTTCTCCATGGCCTTCTGGACGATGATCTCGAGCTCCCGGGGCACCCGCGGGTTCACGGCGCGCAGCCGCGGGGGGTCCTCGCTGATCACCGCCAGGACGATCTCCAGCAGATTGGTGCCGCCGAAGGGCGGTCGGCCGGCGAGCATCTCGTAGAGCACCGCGCCCATCGAATAGACGTCGCTGCGCTCGTCGACGCGGGAGATCTCGCCCTTGGCCTGCTCCGGGGACATGTAGGCGGGCGTGCCGATGGTGGTGCCGTCGCGCGTGTGCTTGCTGTCGGCCGCCGAGCTCTTGGACAGGCCGAAGTCCATGATGTGCACGCCGCCCTCGGGGTCGAGCATGATGTTGCTGGGCTTGACGTCCCGGTGGATGACCCCGCGGCCGTGGGCCGCGGAGACCGCGTCGGCGATCTGCTCCATGATGCCCAGGGACTCGGTGGCGGTCAGCTGGCGCTCGAGCAGCACCTTGCTGAGCGTGGTGCCCTCCACGAAGTCCATGGTGAAGAAGTGGCGGCCGCCCACCTCGCCGATGTCGTAGATGGGCACGATGTTGGGGTGCTTGAGCCTGGCCAGCGCCTGGGCCTCGCGGGTGAAGCGGCGGATCTCGCCCTCGGAGGCGTGCTCGCCGGAGAGCAGGACCTTGAGCGCCACCACCCGGTCCAGGCGCTTGTGGCGCGCCCGGTAGACGATGCCCATGGCCCCGCGGGCCACCTCGGAGATGATCTCGTAGTCGCCGAACTCGCGGCAGCGCAGGCGCTGGCTGTCGGCGGCGGGGCGCCCCGCGGAGCCCGGCTCGGCGGCGGCCTCGGCTCCGGCGCCGGCCGCCACCCCCGGCGCGTGCGAGGAACCGACGTCGGCCTCGATGGTGTCGGCGTTGGGGTCGATGAGCCCGCCTTCCGGCAAGGGCGGAACGCCGGGCGCGGGGGCCCGGGGCTCTTCGCGCGGAGAGGGCTCTGCCTGCGTCATCCGGTCCCCCAGGGCCCGCCGGACGGAGGGCGGACCCGCAGCCCATTCTAGATGGCGCCCGGCGGGTGTCAACGGTGACGGGGCCGGGGCCCAGACGCAGCGGGGCCCCGGCGGCCGGCGCCGGAGCCCCGCGGGAAGGTTCTGCGGTGCCTACTTGCCCAGCTTGACCGTCACCGAACTGACCAGCCCGGCCTTGCCGAACTCGTCGACCGGGGCGACTTCCAGCTTGTTCTCGCCGGCCTTGAGCTGCCAGGCGAACGGGCTCTTGACGTCGGCGACCTCCTTGCCGTCGACCTTGACGGCGTACTTCTTGAAGAAGGGCATGGAGTTGCCGAGCTCCACGGAGACCGCGTCCTCGCCGGTGCGGGTGAGCTTCATCCCGGCCTGGTCGAGCGTCCAGTAGAAGTCGCGCATCCTGGTGAAGTAGTTGCTGGCGCCGCGCTTGGGCGGGGTCTTGTCGTCGACCCAGTTGGGGTAGCCGGCGTAGCCCGGGCCGTTCTCGAAGGCCTTGGGGTTGGCCTTGGGCTCGGAGTGGAAGTCGTTGCGCGGGGTCATCTGCACGAAGCCGGCGGCCAGGTAGCCGTGGCTCCAGCCCCAGTCGTAGTCCGGCTTCATGGGGGCGCCGTAGCACCAGCGGCCCAGCCGCGAGCCGATGGGCTTCTTGCCGCCGACCGCCTTGACCCGGGCCCGGGTCTCGTCGCTGCCGCGGACCATCCACCAGTGCATGTCCTTGCCCTCGGGCACGAAGGCGTCGGCGACGACCTTGTGCATCTCGATGAGGTTGAGCGGGACCTTGGTCTCCTTGTCGAAGTAGTAGTTGGTCAGCGAGGGGTCGAAGTACACCCACTTGCCGAGCGACGGGACCCAGATGTCGGCGATCTCGTGGCTGGCCTCGCGGAAGCCGACCATGCACATGTGGCGCGAGCCGGCGAAGCCCATGGCCGCCGCCGCGGTGACCAGCACCTCGGAGTAGCTCATGCAGTGGCCGTAGATGGTCGGCTGCTTGACCTTCTTGCCGTCCTTCTCGACCTCGACGAGCTTGAAGACCTTGTCGATGTCCCAGTCATAGTAGCCGACGGACTTCTCGGGGTGCTGTGTCCGGTCGTTGGTGCAGTGCCCGACCCAGTCCATCAGGCGGACCAGCTGCAGGAAGTCCTCGCCGGCGCCCTTCATCTCCTTGTCGATCTTGCGGAGCTCCGGGGTGGCGATCTCCTCGTCGTACTTGCCGGCGACCACGCCGTCCAGGTCGTTCTCCTTGCGGAAGCGGGCGAGCTTCTCCTGGTCGAGCCGCTCGTACTTGAAGTCGACCGGGGAGCGCACGATGGTCTGGGCCTTGTTCTCGGTCACCGCCGCCGGCGCCACGAGCATGATCTTCTGGACGGTGATCTCCGGGCGCAGGGCCAGGGAGGCCAGCGCCGGAAGCTTGTCGGCCCCGCCGGCCTTCAGGGTCGCGCGCACCTGCAGGTAGCGGCCCTTGAGGTCGGCGACCTTGCCCTTCAGGCCGCCCAGGTCCTTCCAGGGCGTCCAGTCGGACTGGTCGAAGAAGCGCGCTCCGCTGCGGGTCTCGACCTTGACCGAGGCGCCCTCCGGGACCTCGGCGGCGAGTTCCACCTCGACGGCGGTCGCACTCTCGAAGCCGCTGGCCAGGCCGTTCTTCTCGCCGGCCAGGTCGATGACGTCGGTGGTGACGGTGCCGATCGCATCCTTGCCGAGCTTGACGGCCCGGGCGTCGAAGATCAGCTTGGAGCCGTCCTTGTCGAGGAGCACCCGGCGGGCCTCGAAGCCGGCGTAGAGATCCTTGGCGCTGAGCATGAGCTTCCCTTCGCTGGCCGCCGGGGCCTCGGGCTGGGCGGCGCTGGCGGCGGCCGTCCAGCAGCCGGCGGCGGGCAGCAGGGCCAGGACGGCGGCGAAACCCAGGGAGTGGCGGATGGTGGTCGGTCGCATGGGTTGTCTCCTCACAGGACGCAGGCCGCGCGTTCGGGGCGGCGCCGGCCGGTCAGGCGGTGGCGCCTTCGCGTTTCAGGAGCTTGGCCAGGATCGAGCTGTGGTAGCGCGGGGAGTTCCAGAGGTCCAGGAACTGCCGGATCTCCTTGGCGCGCTCGAGGTTCGGAGTGTAGTTCCAGGTGCGTGCGCCGACCTCGCGGAGGATGGCCAGGCCGGTCAGGTCGGCGATGACCGGCAGGATGCGGGCCTCGTTCTCCCCGGTGGCCTGGGCCAGGCCGGCGGGGCTGATGATGTCCAGCCGCCTGGACTCCAGCAGCTGCAGCACCCGCAGGTGCAGGCGGCTCTTGGCCACGGCCTCGATGAATTTCTCGGCCGTGGCCGCGGCGCGGCGCTCGGCCTCCCGGGCGGCCACCGGGGAGGCGCGCTCCACGGCCACCTGGGCGGCGGAGGCCCCGCCGAGCAGCGAGACCGCCGCGCTGAAGCTGTCGGCCACCTCGAAGAAGGAGCGCAGGTTGGTGATCTCCAGCACGTAGTTGATCTTGGGCTGGAGCTGGCAGAGGATCAGCTTGGCGGAGTGCTCCTTGCAGGTGTCGTTGATGTTGACCAGCGCGGCGATGTCGGTGCTGGACAGCCGCTCCAGGCCGCGCAGGTTGAGGATGAACTTGCGGTGCCCGCCGCGGCAGAAGTTGAGCACCCGCTTGACGAGGGTGTCCAGGTCCTCGCTGCGCGGCTGGGATTCCACGTCGATGACGGTCACGTCACCGTGGTGGCTGATATTTAGCTGCAAAGATGCCCCCCGCTGAACAGGCTCCCCACGGACAGTCATAAAAGCCTACCGCCCGGGAAGGGCAAGTCAACCGGAAATCCGGCCGGATGCCCGGCCCGCCGGGCGGCCCGCAAGCCGGCCATTGACCCGCTGCGGCGCCGGGTTATGATGTCGGCGTACAGCCGACCGGTTCGGCGGCTCTGGGGGCGAAATGGTTTCGACCGGGCTGCGGAGATCGGAGTGGCGCGCCGAGGTTGCCGGGAGGCCTCGTTAAACACCTGGCGCAACAAGACACTGCCAACACTGAGTTGGCCCTGGCTGCCTAACAAGGCAACCCGTCTCGCCGGTCCGCGCTTACGGGGTCGGGTCGAGGCGTAACTAAGTAAGCTGGCCGCGAGAAAGCCCCGCCCGGGGCGTTCCGCGGCGAGATCAAACCGGGCTGGTCCGTACGGCTCCCGTCGGTCGGAGTCGGCCGGACGAGATCTGAAGGCCGGACACGCGCGTAGAAGCTCCGTTTGAAGCGCTCTGGGACGGGGGTTCGATTCCCCCCGCCTCCACCAACACAATCCGTCGTAAGCCGCGACTACACCGCGGCTTGCGTCGTTTCTGCAAACAGCCTCATTTTCTGTTAGGGCCCTATTGGGGCGGACTCGGTCGTGACCGGCTTTCGACACTTGGAGAGGGCAATGAACCGGCTACTTGGTCCGTTTCTCAAGACCGCCCGAAGGCACGCTCTTCGTTTCCGTCTGACCTGCGGTGGGCGACGAAGGCGCTGCTGGCTTTTGGGGTTTGGGCGGGGGGGAAGGCTGGGTGGGTTTGTCCTGCTGCTTACCCATTCTTCTCCTTCCCTTCTTTACCTGCCGTCTTTTGCATCCCGTCGGACGGGCTTGGAGGTGCCGGTGGCTTGGACTTGGGGGCTGGAGCTTTCTTCCCTCCGGTTGCTGACTGAGCCATCTTTGGTACTCCCCTCTTGTGAGTCCGCTGTGGCGGACTTTTGCTGAACGGCAGCACACGCCGCCAACGTGCCCGACAACACCATGCCCACCAACGAAACTATGAAGAGCCCTTGGGCTACTTTGAGTCGCCGCCCCTTGCTCTCGTTGACCTTGTAGTTCCTCTTCGCCACCTTCCAGAAATGAACAGCCATGTACCGGCGGTAGGCTTTCGCATCACCTTGTTGTAGAGGCTTGGCGCTGTAGACATTGGCCGCGCCAATGCCCCTGTCGCTTTGTTCTATCACCTCGACGTTGAAGATGTCTGCGTCGTTGATCCCCCGATAGTCACTCCGTGCCCTGTATGCCAAGAAGCAGAACCATACGGCTACCAGCGTCAGGGCGAGGGCAATCAGCCAGAGCGCCCACGTCGTCACCACGAGGCCCCGTGGCACCACGCTGACGGCTGGACCGGAGAGCAGAACGTTCTCTAGGAAGAGACCCCCCACGGTAAACGCCAGTGAGAAGGTTGCTCCGGTGACTCCGAGGAACTGCGCGGCCTTCTCGTCAAGGGCGGCGCGGTGCGTTTCCGCCCGTTCGACCTGGGACTCGGCAAGCTCGTAGACGTTGTCCAGAAGCCGGGTGTCCTCAATGCGGACGGCTTCCCGAACCTGGTCTTCAGTCAGCTCAGACTCAGGCACACCCCGCCTCCTTCAGCCAACACCAGCAACGATAAACCAATTCAGCGGAGTGTCAATGCACATCCTCATCCGCCCTTCTTAGCTCCTCGGAAATCGCAGACCCGTCGCCATCTTCCCCGCCCCCATCCTTCGTGGAAGGGCACGAGCGAGAACAGCCATGGGCGATGTTCGAGCGGACTCGGGCGTGGCCGGTTTTCGATACTTCAAGAGGGCGCGCGAACGTCAGGCCTTCGGAAGATTCAAGTCGGCCCATTCGCGCTGCCCATCAATCACCTGCCACAGCAATCTGCATTCTGCGCCTGAAATCCTAGCATCTCTTGGCAGAGACTGTTGCCACGTCTTCTCATCGGCCTGTCTAATCCATGTCTCAATACCAGTAAGCGCAACTCCGTTCTTGAGTGCGGTTTGGCCAAGGCCTTCAGCGGCAAGACGCGGGACATTCAGCATGCACAACCCCACCGCATGTTTGCTTCGAACGCCATGCAGGACCATTGCTGGTAATAGTTGAATGTCGTCCTGATTCTCAGTTTCAACACCGGCGAACACCACTCGCTCTATAGCCTGAATCCCCCAGGACACCAATCCGGTAAGTGTTCCATAAAGGTGATGAGAGCATCCAAGAATATCTCCGCCATATTCCCTACGGGCGATCTCTATTATGGACTCCCCGCCTACCCAGGCTGCAGCGATGCGCGCAATACGTTCTGGATTGAACGGGCCCGTCTCGCGGTTTCCGAGATGCACTTCCGGAACCCTCCCTAGCGTATTCATGATGTTTACAAGAACGTTGCTAGGTGCCTGTCGCGAGAACAGTGTATCCGCCCGCCAGTCCTCCATTCGCAACCTGTAGCCCGTTCGCCACTCTCCCCACAACAGGTCGACTGATGGACTGCTAAACCCAGTTCCATCCGCAATCTTGACGAAGCCAGCGAGGCTATCTCCTTTGCGCTCAAGTAGGAAGTCAAGATACTGCGTTGCGATGCGCATAAACGTGTCGGCCAACGCAGGATTTTGCCTCTCGATTTCAGCATAAGCGAAGCTTGCGCGCAAGAGAGCCGCAATGTTTCGTCTAGCAGTTTCGTATCCAGCAACAGACACCGCATGTAAAACATACTGCAAGAATGCTGAGAATGCCTGATTTGCCCCAACCTGGTTGAGATCAAAGGAAACCGAACGGTTCTGAAGTGCCTGAATCATTCCTGCGAGTGCGCTGACAACGGTGCCCGCATCCTGTTTGAGAAAGTCCTGTATTTTGCGCACTTCGCCTCGGGAATTGGCTATGAAACCAACGCTCCCAAGAGAATCCTCTAGCGCCCGCCCTGCGCGGCCCACGATGTTCCACATTTCCCATGGTTTGATGTTTTCTGTGTGCCACCGGCCCCGGTGCTGATATCTCCTTACGTAGCCCTCAATAATCACAGCCGACAGCGGAAAGTGAACGCCATGTGCCAAGGTTGTGGTGGCACAGAGCATCTGAATTTGGCCATCCTCCACTAATCGTTCAACGAAGTAGCGAGCCTCACTGGATAGACCAGCGTGGTGAAATGCAACGCCTTTTCTCAACAGAGGAGAGAGCGGATGTTCTGCCCCCGTCTCCGTGTCAAGGAATCTTGCAACGAGGTCGATTGCAGGCTGCGATGTCTGCTGGCTAGTCCTGGCAGCGATCTCCGTCGCGCACTCAGCTGCGCCATTTCTGCTAGAAGCAAGAAGTAGAACCCCGCCATTCTTCTTGCTGGCCCAGTGCATCGCCGCCGCGATAGCCATATCTCTCTTCTTAGTAAGTCTCTGCGGTAATCGAACAACATCGACCGCGATCCCCGGCGGACAATCGCTGTGAGCTGACGCCAACGTTTCGAAGAACAATTCATGCACGCCCCGCTTGTTCCTCGGCATAAATGCGCCGATGACTCTGTCGTTCGGTTTCCAGTCTATCACGACAGGAGCAGACCTGTCGGCACCAAGCCAATGCGCCAAGTCAGCAGCATTCTTCGCGAATGGCGTAAGCAGAATGAATCTGCAGTCGGTCCGTTCTCGCCTAAGCGTGGCAAGCAGTAGTTCAAGCCTTGCGCCACGCTCTTCTTCGGCCAGCACGTGCGCCTCATCCACGATGACAAGAGACAGGTCTTCAACGGATGGATGATTGGTCTTCAAAAGGAGATCTAGCTTTTCTGGTGTTGTAACAAGAACGTTGTAGTTTCCGCGCAGGACCGCGTCTTCAACAGGGTCCAACTCAAACGCAGGGGTGGCGACTCTGACCGACATCTCAAGCGGGCCAAGATCTCTACGTAGGGTCAGGCTAACTTGCGTTACTAGAGCTCTTGTGGGGGCCAAGTAGACAATATGGCTTTGGGGTGCATCCGCGAACGCTTGAGCGATTGCCATTTCAGCAAGCAATGTCTTCCCGGAACTGGTTGGCAGGCTAATAACAATCGCGCTTCTAGTTGGGTCCAAGAGCTGTTTGTTAAGCGCTTCTCGCTGAGCGTGCCAGAGCTCAAGGATAGGCTTATCCTTGCGTGTAGCGACTTGCTTCATGAAGCGCCGGACAAACGTTGGCAGTGTCTGCGCGTAAACGCTGCTGTCCACGAGCGCTCGACACGCTTGGCCCAAACGACCAATGAGTATTCGCCTGGTGTGATCGATTGAACAGAGAAGTTCTCTGGCGTTGAAAACGAAGAGATCTGTCTCTATCTGTACCCCTTCCGCCGACAATCTCTGTTCACCACGGCTGGTAGCCTGCCCAATCGTGAACTGCGCTGTTAGCTCAACAGCCTTGGCGCAATTATACATGGCCAAGGTTACACGAGCCGCAATCTGTCGGTCTTCATCCTTGGAGATTCCGGCCAAAGGACCTTCCCTCTCTGGCTGAAGTCGACGAAGGTCCGCGATTACTTGAAGTGCAGACATTATGTCCGCATGACCGTCCTTCTTGCGCACGATTAGAAGGAAGGCTCGCTTCACTTCACGTTCGACGAAACGGTCCCAGCGAAGAGCAACTGGGGATTGTGTGTTTAAGTCAATCTCTGCAAGATGAAGCCGCAACTCGGGTTGTCGATTAGCTACCACGCCATCAAGTGCCTCGTTAAAGGCTAAGTCGATTGCATCCTCAACTTGACCAGCAACCTCGGCGCGGGACAAGATGCGTCTGATCCGATAGGCTGGCCAAACGAGTTCGTGCCAAGCTGGTTGCCTGAGTGCGGAGATATTGCCGGTTCTAGCTCTGTGATTTAGATCAAACCCTATCGTTTCGAGCGCGAACAGCGACCTATCAAGGCCAAGCTTCCTTCCGTTGAGAGATGGGTGTTTGTCTGTTGATGCTTCCGCAAACACAGATCGCACATATAGGCCCTGGGCAAGGTCCATCTCGGCCGTGAGGGCAGCCTTAATGCTCTGCATCTGCTCATTGGCGTCTAGAAGCAGCTGAGTGGGCATTTCAGGGTCCCTTGCCTACACTGTCTTTGTCGGCGCGCCAGAAGCCGGTGCTGCAGTCTTTTTGACTAGGTCAATCAGACCGGCAAAGGCATCATGGACTTCTAGCGCCAAGAAATGAACCGTCGAAGGGATCTTCGCTTGCTCAAAGGCAGCAGTGTTCGCGAGGAATGGATTCCAGTCCGAAGTGGAGAATTCGCTATTTCTTCGCACAAGAACAGGCAGAGCAATCACTGAGCGATCAGCCACCAGCTTACCTGTAACCAAAGCAACTACGAATCCGTTAAGGATCCCTTTGTCTGCATCATTTGCAGCCTCATCATGTACAGTTTGCAGGTCCTCAAGGAGCCTCATGGCGCCCGGCTGGTTCAACGTGTCGTTGAGCAGTTGGTCCTTGTGTTGGCTAACAGTACTGGGAGGATGTGCAGACTCAACAGAAGCCATGACTTCTACCACACAGAGTATATAGCCGCCAGTATCAAGAATGTACCCAAGCATGTCTATGCCGTGATGCTGAAGAGGCACTCGCTCCTTATGCAGAACTCGGAGCCAAGGGAACTTGACTGGCCTCAGGCAATTCGGAATCGCTTCCACAGCGATCACTTCCGTCAAGTCGGTAATGCAGGGGCACCTTGTAACGTTGGCGTCCTCTGGAGGCGTCGATGGCAGCCGAGCCTGGCCGTATTGATTGAGTATCTTATCTAGTCCACACTTCTGGAAACCCGTAGTGGGGAGTTTGTCATAGAAGACATCCGCAGTAATCCGCCATGCGGTGAGGCATCCTTTGACGATTGAATGCCAACACGGATCGTCAGCCTGAACGTACTTGAAGGCGCGGAAGACATGAGGAGTCAAGCTCGGGTCGTCCACGATCTGGACGAAGGGTTGCATGGCTGCCAAGAGCCCTCCTCCCAGTCGTCGAGACTCGTCCTGTGTTCCGCGCAGAATGATAAGCCTTCTGGTCATGCCGTCAACCCGTTTTGTCGAAGCCCTAATTGGCCGTAGGAGAGTCGGTTGCCTACGCAGTTCTTAGCGTGTGATCGATGCTTTGGCGTGTCTCAATAGAAGCTGGCTTCCGCATTGTCTGCCACACCGTCTCCGCCGCCGCCTGCAGCCGCTCCGGCCGCGCCTTGACGTACCGGTCGAGCGTCATCTGCATCGTGGAGTGGCGCATCAGCGTCTGGCACTCCTTGGCCGAGGCGCCGCTTTCCATGAGCAGCGTGGCGAAGGTGACGCGCAGGGCGTGGAAGTCGACCTTGCCGAGACCCGGTAGGCGTTTGGCGACGCCGGCGGCGGCGAGATCGGCGTAGATGTACCGGTGGGTGTGGACGGGCACCCAGAGCAAGGGATCGCCAGGAGCCTTCTCTTTAGCCGCCTCGGCAAGTCGCCCCACCAGGTCGGCCGGCAGCGGCTGGAAGCCGGCGCGGCGGTTCTTGGTCCAGGCCGCTTCGAGGAAGAGCCCGTTTCTTTCGACGTTCAGGTGGGCCACGGTGAGGTTGCGCAGCTCCTTGGCCCGGAGGCCCGAGGCAAGGGCGAGTTCGTAGAGCAGCCGGCGGTCAGGCGGCGATGCGGCCAGGAGCTTTGCGATCTCCTCAGTCGTCAAAGGCCGGCGGGTGTCGCGCGGTGTGGTATCAAATCGGCCGAGGCGCCGAAGCGGGTCGTTCTCCAGGTAGCCACGGTCGACGCACCAGTCGCAGAAGGCGGCCAGGGACTCGGCGTAGTTGGCGACGGTCTTGCCGGCGCGGCCGAGCTTCTGCACCTGGCGTAGCGCCTTCTCAGCACGGGGCAGGACGTCGGTGAGGTCGGCCAGGGTCTCAAGATGGAGCTGCTCGGCCCACCAGAGGAGGTGGGCGCGGCGCATCCGGGCGTGGCGTTCGCCCCAAGGGTGCCCGCTGCGGCCGCCCTGAGCCTGTCCCCAGTCGCAGTACTCGTCGGAGACCTCCTTGAACATGCGGTGGGCGTCGCTGGCCTTCGGCGGCGGGCGGAGGCCTTTGCGGATCTCGTCGTGCTTGGCCTGCTCCCGCTGGGCCAGTTTCAGCGTCTCGCTCCGGGAGGTCGTGCCGGTGCCCTTGGTCCGCTTGCCGTTCCAGGTCCGGACCTCGTAATGCCAACGCGGGTGGAGCTTGCCGTCCTTGCCCTTGGTCCGCCAAGTGTACGGCATGGGCTGCCTCCGTTCGTTGGCGAAGCGGCCATGCACATCTTCCGCTCCGCTTCAGTGACACCCTAAGCAGTGTTAGGCAAGATGGGAAGGCTGGTTCCGGGACATTCGGGCGGCGGCTCGTTCGGCCTCGCGCTCGGCGCGTTCAGCCCTTGAGTTGAGCCAGGCGAGCACCCGGCCAGCCTGCCAGCTGGAGCGGCCCGCCAGGCGGATGGCCGGCGGGATCTCGTTCCGGCTGGCCATGCGGCGTAGGGTGCGCTTGGAGCAGCCCAGGGCGGCTGCCAGGGCAGCTTCATCGAGGATCGCCGTTGGAGGCAGGTCCGCGAGCCCGGTGAGGACCCGGCCTTCAGCTGTCGGTGAGTTCGTGCGCACGGCCGTGTCCCCTACGCGCCGAACCAGTGGTCCAGGCCGAGCTTCTGGAAGTGCGCACGGATGTGGGCGACGTGGCGCTCGACGGCGTGCCAGCTGCAGCCCAGCTGCTGGGCGATCTGCTTGGTGGAGTCCCCGTTGCCGAGGCCTGTGCATATCTGCCGCTGGATCGGCGACAGGCCCTCAAGGGCGCTGCGGACCTCCACCTGCAGCTGGGTCGTCAGATCCGACTCCAGTTCAGGGCGGGGCTCGGCGTTGTCCTGCCGGGCCTGGTAGCGAGCCTCGGTGCGGCGAATGGTCTTGAGCCGGCGGTCGATGATGGTGATCAGCACGGTGGTTTCCTGGCAGCCGTTCGACTTGGCCGGGTCGAACCGGAAGCGCAGGAGTCCGAGGAACACCTGCTGGAGAACGTCTTCCATATCGTTCTCGCGGAATCCGTGGAGCGATGCGCGCCTGACAATGAGCTTCACCAGGTTGGGGTCCACTTCGCTGCCGTAGCCGTAGTTCTTCACGTCTGGTCTCCTTTTCAGTTCTCCGGACCGCCTCGGTCCTCCACTTCATTATTCGCCGGAGACCAGTGCCAAAGATGTAGGGTAACGCGTGCGCGCGGACACTTACGTGCGCCGCCCGTAAGCGTCGCGTGCGTATGAAATGGCCCGGCAAGCTTCGGGCCTCTGCGGGGAAGAATGGGGTGAACGCGGTGAGGGCCGCGAGGAGAGTCGAAGCCCCAGTGCAGAAAGGCCCCGCAATGAGCCCCGAACTGGACAAGGGAGTCCTGAAGCAGATTGAGCAGAAAGCCCGGAAGGTAGCGGAGCGGTCCGACCTTAACGCCTTAGAACATGAAGACTTGCGGCAGGATATGGCCGTGGAGGTTCTCGAAAGCCTGCGCCGTTACGACCCGGCCAAGGGACGGCTGCACGCGTTCGTTGCCAAGGTCCTCCGGCAGAAGGCCTATCGGTTCCTGCGCCACAGGTACGGTAACAAGGCGATCTTCCAGAACAGGATGCTATCGCTCGACGCGCATGCCCCGGACACGGTCAGCGTGCGGCCCATGGTCGCCAACCTGGCCAGGCCAAGCGCCGACGACGAGATGAGCGAAACCGACCGGGTGCTCTTGGCCTGCGACCTGGAGGAGGCCATCAAGGCGCTGCCGCCGGAGCAGGCCGTAGTTTGCCAGAAGCTGATGGAAGGCCTGAACCAGGATCAGACAGCTGCGGTCCTGGGCATATCGATCTCGACTCTGCGGACCCGAATCCTGCACATCCGCCAGGTCTTCGAAGCCCGCGGCCTGGAAACCTACCTAATCGACAACGCATGAACCTCAACCCGCTTGATCGGCGAAAAGCTGAAGAAAGGAAGATGCCCATGATAGCGACGTGCGATCCCCTGGAACTCCTGACCAAGGAACCCTTCGAGGCCTACCAGGAAAAGGCCAAGGAGCACCTGACCAGCCACGCGCTGGCCGACTTCCGGAAGAGCCCGCTGCTCTACTGGAAGAAGAAGACTGGCCTGATTCCCGACGAGGACCGGCCGGCCTTCCTGGTGGGCCGGGCGACCCACAAGCTGATCCTCGAGGGCCAGGCCAAGTTCGCCGAGGAGTTCGCGGTCGGCGGGCCCATCAACGAGAAGACCGGCAAGCCTTACGGCGCCGGCACCCAGGCATGGGCGAAGTGGGCCGAGGTCCAGGGCAAGCCTGTCTTGACCACGGAGCAGTATGAGCTGATCGGCAAGATGGCCGATGGCGTCAAGGCCCACCGGGTCGCCTGCGAGCTGCTCATGGAGGGCGTACCCGAGGGGGTGGTTCGGGGCGAGTACTGCGGCCTCAAGGCCCAGTCGCGGCTCGACTGGCTCAACATCACCCGCGGCATCATCGACCTCAAGACCGCCGACAACCTCGACTACTTCACGGCCGACGCCAAGCGCTACGGATACCTGCACCAGCTGGCCTTCTACGCCGCGATGTTCCACGTGACCACCGGCGAGAAGCTCCCGGCCTGGTTCATCGCCATCGAAAAGCAGGAGCCCTTCCGCTGTGGCGTATGGCGCATCGACGACCAGGCTGTCGCCTACGCCCGCAAGGAAAACGAGGCGGCCATCGAGCGCCTGAAGCGCTGCGCGGCCGCGGACGCTTGGCCCACCGGGTACGAGTCCCCCCTCGTCTTCGACACGATCTGATTGAGAAAGGAGAGGAGTCACATGGGAGTGTTGCAGCAGATCCAGACAGGGAAGCAGTCGCTGCCGCCACGGCTGCTGGTCTACGGGACGGAGGGCGTGGGCAAGTCGACGCTGGCGGCGGGTGCGCCCAAGCCCATCTTCATCCAGACGGAGGACGGGCTCTCGGAGATTGCCTGCAGCCGGTTCCCGCTGGCCAAGTCGGTCGATGAGGTCCTGGCGGCGCTGGCCGGGCTCGTGACCGAGGAGCACGGCTTCAACACCGTGGTCATCGACTCGCTCGACTGGCTGGAACGGCTGATCTGGGACGCGGTCTGCCGCGAGTACGGTGTCGAGTCCATCGAGAAGGCCGACGGTGGCTACCAGCGCGGCTACGTCCACGCGCTCTCCTACTGGCGCCGGGTGATCGACGGGCTGGATCTTCTCCGCAGCCGCGGAATGATCAGCATCCTGATCGCCCACGCCAAGGTGGAGAAGTTCGAGGACCCGGAGGCGGCCCCCTACGACCGCTACAGCCCGCGGCTACACAAGCACGCCGGGGCGCTCATCACCGAGTGGTCCGACGCGGTGCTCTTCGCGACCCGCAAGATCCGCACGGAAAGCCAGGACACCGGCTTCGGCCGCACCCGGACCATCGCGGTAGGTCTGGGCAAGGACGGCGGGGACCGCGTCCTGCGCACGGTGGGTGGTCCGTCGTGCGTCGCCAAGAACCGTTACAGCTTGCCCGCGGAGCTTCCGCTGTCCTGGCCGGCCCTGTTGGCCGGCCTGATGGGCCAGGCTGTCGAGCAGAAGGGAGCAGTCGCCAATGGCTAACCTGAACTTCAACGCCAACAACGTCGAGCCCATGGTCGAGTTCGAGCCGGTGCCGGCCGACCGGTACTTGGCCGTGATCATCGCCTCGGAGATGAAACCCACCAAGAAGGGGCGCGGCCGGTTCCTCGAGCTGGTCCTCGAGATCATCGAGGGAAAGTACAAGGGCCGGAAGCTCTGGGCTCGGCTCAACCTCGAGAACGAGAACGCGCTCACCGTCCAGATCGCCAGGGGTGAGCTGTCGGCCATCTGCCGCGCGGTCGGGGTCATGCAGCCGCAGGACTCGGTCGAGCTCCACAACATCCCGCTGGTCGTCACCGTGAAGCTGAAGAAGCGCCAGGACAGCGGGGAGATGACCAACGAGGTCAAGGGCTACGCCAAGCGCGAGGCGGCCATCGACCGGCCGGCTCAGGCGGCCGGTTCCGTTCCGCCCTGGGGCAGGAACTGAGCCGTGCGGGTCGAGGTCTGGACGCTCCCGAACTGTCCCCGTTGCGAGAAGGCGAAGGCCGGGCTTGCATCAGCCGGCCTCGCCTTCGAGGAACGGAGTCTCGATGCGCTGCGCCGCGGGGACATCCGGGACGTGGAGGCGCTGGCAGCGCTGGCCATGGCCGACTACCAGGCGCCGATTGTGCGCATGGACGGCCGGTTCGTAGAGCGCCATGAACTGCTGACGCTCATGGCCGGCTGCGGCAGCCAGTGCCAGGTCGAAGGGGTGGGCGGTCGCGCCTGACCGCCTACCCCTCTTCGTCGAGGGACATCATGAACATCATCGGCATCGATCCGGGGCTCGATGGCGGCCTGGCCGCCATCGGCCCCGAGGGCCTGGATCTGACGGTCATGCCAACCGCGGCCGTCGGCAAGCACCGGCAGCTGGACGAACAGGCCATTGTGAGCTGGCTGCTCGCGCACCGGCCGGCACACGTTTTCATCGAGCATGTCGGCGCCCGGCCTGGCCAGGGCGTCGTGTCCATGTTCACCTTCGGCACTGGCTGGGGCTTGGTCCGCGGGATCTGCGCGGGCCTGGCGCTGCCCTATGAGCTGGTCCGGCCGCAGGAGTGGCAGGGGACGCTGCTTGCCGGCCAACCCAAGGGCTCGGAGTACTTGGTCGCCAGCCGCCTGTGGCCCAGCGCCGACTGGCGGGCCTCAGAACGTGCCGCGAAGGCCCATGGCGGGCTGGTCGATGCTGCCTTGATCGCCGAGTTCGGCCGGAGGCGCCTGGGGTGATCACGACCAACGAAACCGAACTGCGTAAGTGCAACCTCTGCGGCGGCGAGTGGCCGCTTAGCGAATACCACAAGGATCGCACGTTGCGCGGGGGACATCGCTACACGTGCAAACGGTGCGCCAAGGAGGCCACGCGCCGCTCGTATCACTCCAAGAACGCAGATACGAATGGGCTCTATGGCGTCTTCGCGTCCATGAAGAAGCGCTGCTACAACAGGAATCACATCAGCTACAGTCGGTATGGTGGGCGCGGGATAACGATCTGCGACGGCTGGCTTCAGGCTCCGGAATCGTTCTTCTCATGGGCTCTAGCCAATGGGTACAGGCGGGGCTTGCAGATAGATCGCATCGACAACGACAGAGGCTACGCTCCGGAGAACTGCCGATTCGCCTCCCCATCGACCAACATCCGCAATCGCTCCTGTACCAAGCTAACAGCGGATGACGTACTCCAGATCCGACGATTGCTTGCGTCTGGCTTTCCGCAGCGCACGATAGCGCGCATCTTTGGTACGCACTGTTCGACGATCTGCAACATCAACCGTGGCACAGTATGGAGAGATGCCCCGTGATCTTGCGCGCATACCAACGCGATGCGGTCGAGGCCGTCTACCGCCATTTGCGGGAGCGCAACGACAACCCCTGCGTCGTCTTGCCAACAGCGTCCGGAAAAACCCCGGTCATGGCCACGATCTGCAAGGACGCGGTCGGCCAGTGGGGCGGCCGCGTCCTCGTCCTGGCCCACGTCAAAGAGCTGCTCGAACAGGCCGTGGACAAGCTGCGGCTGATGGCGCCGGAGCTGATGCTGCAGGTGGGCGTCTACTCGGCCGGCCTCAAGAAACGCGACACCGACCACCCGATCATCGTCGCCGGCATCCAGAGCGTTTACCGCAAGGCCTGCGACCTGGGTCCGTTCCAAATCGTTCTGGTCGACGAGGCTCATTCCATCGCGCCGGAAGGCGACGGCATGTACCGGCAGTTCTTGGCGGACGCCAAGGTGGTGAACCCAAATGTCCGCGTCATCGGCCTGACGGCCACGCCGTTCCGGATGAAGTCGGGGCTGATCTGCGGGCCGGCTGAGGACGGCTACTACCTGCACCACATCTGCTACGAGGCCGGCGTTCGCGAGCTGATCGTGCAGGGATACCTGTGCCCCCTCGTCACCAAGGCCAGCCGGGTCAAGGCCGACACTTCGGCGCTCCACATTCGCGCCGGCGAGTTCGTCGCCGGCGAGACCGAGGCGCTGATGGACACGGCAGAGCTCGTCGAGTCCGCCTGCAAGGAGATCGTCAACTACACCCAGACGCGCCACTCGGTGTTGATCTTCGCCTCGGGCGTGAAGCACGCCGAGCACCTGGCCTCCGTGTTGCGCGGCGAGTACCAGGCCCAGGTCGAGACGGTCTTCGGCGAGACGCTGCCCAGCATGCGCGACCAGGTGCTCACGGACTTCAAGGCTGGCCGGCTCAAGTACCTGGTCAACGTCAACGTCCTGACCACCGGCTTCGACGCCCCGAACATCGACTGCGTGGCGCTGGTGCGGCCGACCATGTCGCCGGGGCTCTATTATCAGATGGTCGGGAGGGGCTTCCGGCTACACCCAGGCAAGGCCGACTGCCTGGTGCTGGACTTCGGCGGCAACGCCCTGCGCCACGGGCCGGTCGATGCCATCCAGGTCAAGGCGACAGGCCAGGGCGGCGGCGAGGCGCCGAGCAAAGAGTGTCCTAACTGCCAGGCGGTGATCGCCGCGGGCTACGCGCGGTGCCCGCAGTGCGGATACCAGTTCCCTGAGCGCGAGCGGGCCAAGCACGAGGCCGAGGCCTCGACGGCCAGCGTCCTCTCGGGCGAGGTTTCCATCGCCGACTACTTGGTCCAGGAGGTCTACTATTCGGTCCATACCAAACGAAACGCAGCTCCGGGAACGCCGCCCACCATGCGAGTCGACTACCAGGTCAGCCTGGATAAGTACGTGAGCGAATGGGTCTGCCTGGAGCACACCGGCTTCGCGCGCTACCGCGCCGAGGAGTGGTGGAAGCGCCGCTCCAAGGTGCCTGTTCCGACCTCGGTCTATGAGGCCGTCAACCTGGCCGAGGCCGGGGCGCTCGCGCCCACCAAGGCCATCCAGGTCCGCAGCGTCTCGGGCGAGAAGTACGAGCGCATCGTCGCCTACGAGTTGGGCGAGGTGCCGGACTACCGCGAGCCGGGGTGGGATGCTACCGAGCCGGCCGGCACGTCGGCCGCGGTCGACTCTGACGAGATTCCATTCTGAGGGCACCGATGAACACCCACCTGGACCACGCCCTCGGCTACGCCAAGCTCGGCTTCCGGATCGTGCCGTTGCACCACATCAACGGCAAGGGCAAGTGCACCTGTCTGCGGCCGACATGCGAGGCGCCGGGCAAGCATCCGCGGATCAAAGACTGGCCGAAGCAGGCGACCACCGACGAGGCCACGATCCGATCCTGGTTCGCTCGCTGGCCCGATGCCAATATCGGCATGGCCATGGGCCGAGGCCTGATCGACATCGAGAGCGAGTGCGGATGCGAAGAGCACCTGGCGTTGCTCGAGGCCAAGCTCGGGCCGCTGCCCGACACCGTCAGCTGGAAGAGCGGCGGCGATGGCCAACATCGGGTCTTCGCGACGAGTGTGCCCATCGGCAACCTGACCAACGTCGGCCAGGAAATCCTGGGCATCCCGAAGACCGGCGTCGACGTCCGCGGCGAAGGCGGCCAAGCGGTCATGCCGCCGTCGACCCACATATCGGGCGGCACGTACCGGTGGACGAATCTCACGCCGGACGCGACCGAGGTCGCCCCGTTGCCTGACGCCTGGGCCCAGTACCTGGCCGAGGCATCGAAGCCGGCCGCTGCGCCGCTTCCCGCCGCCACGGCGCCGGCAGAAGACCTCCCGGCACTGGAGAACCGCGCCGGGGCGTACCTGGACGCAATGGCGCCAGCGATCAGCGGCCAGGGCGGCCACAACGCGACCTATGCCGCGGCCACGGCCATGGTGCATGGCTTCGGCCTACCGCCGGACCGGGCGCTGGTACTGCTCATCGAGCGCTTCAACCCCCGCTGCGAGCCGCCCTGGAGCGAGGAGGAGCTGCGCCACAAGGTCGAGGACGCGGCGACCAAGCCACACACCCATCCGCCAGGCTGGTTGCGCGACCAGGCAACCCACTCCGAAGAGGGCGTGGACCTGTCGGGCATCCTGGGCACCGTTCCGGCAGAGCCGTCCGCTCCCGCCGAGCCTTCCGGCCCGCCTGATCCAGGGCCGTTGCCCGAGCGCCTGCTCTATGCGCCGGGGCTGATCGACCGGGTCATGGGCCTGACGCTGATCACGGCGCCGTACCCGGACCGGGTATTGGCCTTCTGCGGCGCCGTGGCGCTGCAGGCCGCGCTCTGCGCCCGCAAGGTGCGCGACCAGAGCGGGGCGCGGACTAGCCTCTACCTCCTGGGCCTGGCCAACTCCGGCACCGGCAAGGACCACCCGCGGAAGATCAACCAGCGGATCATGATGGAGGCGGGCTTGGCGAGCCAGCTGGCCGACAGCTTCGCCTCGGGCGAGGGCATCGAGGACCGCGTTGCGGCCTCCAAGGCCGTGCTCTTCCAGACCGACGAGATTGACGCCGTGCTGCAATCGATCTCCCGGAGCCGTGACGGGCGCGCCGAGCGCATCATGGAGATCCTGCTCAAGCTCTACTCGGCCGCCGGCAGCCTCTACCACATGCGGGTGAAGGCTGGCCAGGAGCCTGGCGTCATCGACCAGCCCGGCACAGTGCTCTTCGGCACAGCCATCCCCAAGCACTACTACGAGTCGCACTGCGACAAGATGCTGACCAACGGCTTCTTCGCCCGCATGCTGGTCTTCGAGGCCGGCCTGCGTGGGGTGGGCCAGGAGCCGCGCGAGCTGCCTGTGCCGCCAGAGATCCTGGAACAGGCCAACTACTGGGCTGCGCTTCGTCCTGGCCACGGCAACCTCGACAATGAGCATCCGTCGCCTATCGAGATCCCATACGGGCCCGGGGTCATGGAACTCTACGCCGAACTGCGCGCCAAGGAGAACGACGCCTACGGCGCCGCACAAGCGGCCAACGATGCCATCGCCATGGCCATTTGGGCTCGTGCCGGCGAGAAGGCCCGGCGTTTGGCGCTGGTTCGCGCCTGCAGCGAGAGCTACCAAGCTCCGGTCATCACTCGTGCGGCGGTAGAGTGGGCATGGGCCATCGTCGAGCACCAGACCCGCCAGATGCTATTCCAGGCCGGCTGCTATGTGGCCAAGAACGAGTTCGACTCCATGTGCAAGGATCTGCTGCGCGTCCTGCGCGAGTGGAAGGCGACGAACGGCGATGAACCGATGCCGGAATGGCAGGTCAACCGCCGGCTGGGCTGGAGGCCGAGGGACCACGAGGAGGTGCGCACGGCGCTCGAAGACCAGCGCCGGATCAAGTACGAGATCGTGCCCACGCGGACCCAGCCCAAGCGCCAATATAGGGTGCTCGCATGAACGTGCGGAATTCGTATTTTGCGGCCGCAGCATTTGCCCGATCTGTCGTGGCGATGAAATTCTGCCGGCAATACTCGGAATGTTTCAGTGGGTTCGGCGCAAGATTCGGATGGGCTAAGTCCTTCATACTCTCCTATATAGAGAGAAGAGAGAGAATTTTACATATATATACACCCCCACATGCGCACGCGTACACGCGCGAGGGTGCGCGAGACACCCCTGCAAAATTGCAAGATTCGATTTCCAGCCTCACCACCCCTACCGGAAGGAGGATTCCATGAACCGCACCTACTGCTTCGACTGCAAGCACTTCTGCCCCGACCGCACCGGCGCCTCTTCAGAGACCCTCACCGAGAAGGACTGGGACGAAGTGATGCGCGGCGAGTGCCGGCGCTACCCGCCCCACGTCGGCAAGTACCTCGGGGAAGATGTCCTGGCCAACGGCTATGACTATGGCCAGTGGCCGCTGGTGCTGGCCTCCGACTGGTGCAGCGCGTTCCAGCCGTGCGAGCGCGCTCTGGCAGCCGATGCCAAGCGCACGGCTGCGGCACTCCCTCGTGCCTACCGTTCAAGCCCGAAGCTACGCCACGGCAAGGCCGAGTTCGTACCCGGCAACAACACCATCCGCCTCCACATCTATTCCGGTGGCAAGTTCAGAGAGGTCGATCTGAATGAGTTCGAAGATCCACGCTCAGCCCTCGAGTGGATTCTGCATCTGCATGGAAGCGCATGGATTGATAGCCAGACGCTCTGGGACTTCCTCAACTGCCTCAATGACGCGTGCTGGATCATGCACGGTGAGAACGCCACCGGAGTCCTCGTGCATGACTATCGCAGATCCGTTGCGCAAAGGCCGAGCGCTGCTCCCGCTGCCGTACCGAAAGGACCGCGGACGTGAGCGCGCGAGCCAGCGTACCTGTACAGAATCGCATCTGTACAAACCGCAGCCTGTGCCATTTTGGCGTAGGTACTCCGGCCGCGAGCGGCCAATCGACGCCGGCCGGAACCGTCGCACTTCAGGGCAGAGTTTGTTGGCCGGAGCCCGCTTTTCCCGGCCCCTGGGCCGCGATCTCGGCCGGCCTGGCGATCCAGGCCGGATCGGCGAGCAGGCGCGGCACGTGGGCCAACGGGGCGCGACGGGCGGCCTAACGTGGGTACTCGGAACGAAGGAGGCAAGGACATGGCTGGTGCGGCAGAACGGATTCAGGCGAAGTGCCAGGAGATATCCGAGATGCTCGTGGCCAAAAACCGGGCTTACGGCAACTCGGCGCTGGAGCCCGTGCGCATCTTCGGCCAGGGCGATGCGGAGGCGCTTATCCGGGTGAGGCTCGACGACAAGTTGAGCCGCATCCGGAACAACCCATCTGCGTTTGGCGAGGACCCCATTCTGGACTTGGTCGGCTACCTGGTCCTGTTGCTCATCGCCCGCGAGGACAAGGCGACGAAGGGAGGCGTGTCGTGAAGATCGAGATGCGGCGTCTGTCAGAGATCAGGCCCTACGAGAAGAACCCGCGGGTGAACGATGGCGCGGTGGACGCCGTGGCCAACTCCATCCGCGAGTACGGCTTCCGCCAGCCCATCGTGGTCGACGCCGAGGGTGTCATCATCGTCGGGCACACCCGTTGGAAGGCAGCGCAGAAGCTGGGGCTGGCGGAAGTGCCGGTCCATGTGGCCCTGGACCTGCCGCCGGAGAAGGTGAAGGCCTACCGCCTGGCCGACAACAAGCTCGCCGAGCTGGCCGAGTGGGACATGGACCTCCTGCCCATTGAGCTATCCGAGCTGCGGGGCATGGATATCGACCTGGAGCTGCTGGGGTTCTCAGCGGAGGACCTGGAGAAGATGCTCGGGGCGGGCATCCATGGCAACGAAGGCCTGACCGACCCGGACGCGGTGCCGGACCCGCCGGACGCGGCGGTGACGCAGCCGGGCGACCTGTGGGTGCTGGGCGACCACCGGCTGCTCTGCGGCGATAGCTCGAAGGCCGAGGACGTGGACCGGCTCCTGGGTGGGGCCCGCGTCCACCTGGTCAATACCGACCCGCCGTACAACGTCATGGTCGAGCCGCGCAGCAACAACGCCATCGCCGCCGGGTTGAGTTCCTTCGCCGGCTACGGCAACACCGACCCCGGCCGGGACGTCCACCGG
>JAKLDR010000150.1 GCA_022703445.1 Planctomycetota bacterium
TATCACCTCGCCCAGAAGCAGCTGCCCGGCTGCTGCTTCCCGCCGGCGGTGGAGAAGACCTACGACCGGTCCTTCGAGAGGTTCGTCAAGGCCAACGGCGGGTAGGGTGCGGGCGCCGTTGGGCGTTGGCGCGGGAGTACGTATGGGGAGGCAGAAGCGCAGGGGCTTGCCTACGGCCTTCGGGAAAATACCGAGATCGCCGGTCAATCGGCCATGGAGATGGCGATGTTGATGAGGAGAATCGTCCTGGCCCCCGCAGTTGATCGGGGCTTGATCTGTTCATACGCCAAGCTTCTTCGCGATAGCCAGAAGCGATTTGCCACCCTTATGCTCATGGACTTGGCGGGGCGTCAAGTTGGCGAACCACTGTTGAAGCAGGTGCAGTCGGCCAATGTCCGCCTCTTGGATATCGATTCACTCATCAGAGCCGATGTGCTTCGCAATGCGGCTGTCACTGTCTTTGGCGAAGCCAACTTCCTTTACAGGGAGGTGGATGACGAAGACACGGACATCTGCGTGCCCGATGCCGCATGGCTGGACCGCACGTTCAAGGCGGACGGACTCGCGTGGTTGCTTCTGCCCGAAGAAGAACCGATACCTTGGAACAGGGCTTGTTTCTACGTGTTCCCCGGGAACTCCGAGGCTTGGGACGTGACTGTGCCGGTCCACGCCGGCCTCATGACCGTTGCACGCCCAGGCGAACCACGTGCCTGTCCTGCTTGCGACACTACGTACACAAGCAAACGCCAGGACATGTGTCAGTGCCCGAGCAGGGAATGCGGCTTCGTGGCGCGCCCCTTTGCATCGGTCCCGGAGGCCAAGAGCATTGCCCCGGTTCCTCTCGACGCCTTCGCATGGGGCACATGTCCCAGGTGCAGGAAGGCGACCGCATTCGCCAATCATGTCGAGCAATGTTCCAGATGCGGCCAACTCTTGCGAGGCACAAGCAACAGGCACAAGCTTGAGCTGGCCGACAACTCAGAACAGGTCGCCAGACTGGTTTCCGACCTGTTCCCCGGTTGAAGAGTGGCTGGCCGGAGGTTTGCGATGAAAGGTTCCCCGACGGCCTTCGGTGAAATGTCCGGAGAGCCCAGCATGGGAACGGGGACAATGATGGCCAGGGAGAGGCAGAATGGTCCGGCACAAGGTTGAACACTGCCTTCTGGGCCTAGTAGTCGCTACGCTAGCAGTGTTTGCGGCGTCATGTCTTCAACCGGCCCCAGCAAAGATCGCCCTCTGGGGGATTGCCCTTATAGCCTTCTTCTGGGCTATCTTCATCGGGCATGCGCCGCTGGTTATCCCAGCGCTTCTGGCCATTCCATTCGGGATCCTGAGATACCTCCTTGTTTCTCCTGTCAAGTTAGTAGGGGATCGGGCTTTTGAGGGCGAACAGGAGATATTAGCGTATTGTGTGCTGCCCGACAGAATCGTTCTCGTGCGCGAGTTTCCAACGTTGAATGAGGTAGAGGGACACTCCCTATTCCTTCCGCGGCGGGTGTCTAGAGCTACTGAAGCGCAACTGTCGCGGTCTGTTGCCATCAGATTATCGATAGATGAGGAATCGGCCGCAAGAGTGTATGGCCAGCCGCTTCCTGCCTTGTCTGAGTTTAATCGCGACACCATGGATCGGAGCATGATTGACGGGATACATAGCGTGGTCGGAAAGCTGTGGAGCCAACACAAAGCATCGCACATGCGAGGGAACGTCCTGAGCCTCGCGGCATGGTACGCGCTTGCGGCTGACAAGTACTTCAGACGTGCTGACTGCAGTTGGGTGCACCACGCGATAGTGTGACCCGCGTGGTATGCCACGCTTGCGCCCGGCCGCGGGGCGGGGAAAATGATGGTGGAGAACACGATGGCCCGGACACCGACGGCCTTCGGTGAATCAGTCCGGCCCAGCCGCGGCCTGGCGCCGCACTGGCCTCACTTGTACGTGAAGTAGTACCCGAAGTACACCGCCGCCAGCAGGGCGATGGCCCCCAGCACCCCGCCGACCGCGCCCTTGCCGGGCCGGACGGCGACGTGCAGGCGCTTGACGTAGCTCTGCATGTGCGGCCGGATCAGGTCGGCGGCTATCGAGAAGGCCACGCCCATCACCACCATCCGGAAGAGGGCGTGCTGGGCGCGGGTCATGGCGGGCACTCCGCCCTCGTTCTGGATCCAGCGCCCGAGCCACTCCGTGCCCAGGCTCATGCTCAGGAAGCAGACGGTGGTCAGCAGCCAGCCCTGAAACGCGCGCATGGAGACTCCTTATCTGGGTTCATCCGCGGTTCCGAATGCTCTGGCCGCCCTGGCCAGCAGCGCGGCGGCGGCGCGGGCGTCCTCGTCGAGCATCTCCACCCGGAAGCGGCGGATGCCCTGGCGCAGCCAGCCCGGGACCAGGTCCATCCGGACGAGCTCCGTGCCGCCGTAGACCGTGCTGCGGCCGGCGGCGTCGACCAGGACCTGGTGGACGACGCCCTTCCGGTCCCGGAGCGCGATCCGGGCGCGTCCGCAGGGCCGGCCGCAGTCGGCGCAGGACCCGCCCCGGGAGAGGGCGGCCGCGACGAGGCAGTGCTTGGTGTGGAACATCGGCGCGTGCCGCCGCACGACGATCTCCAGCCGCTCCGGGCCGAGGTCGGCGGCCAGGGCCTCGATCCTCTCCCGGTCCAGGTCCGCGGCGGGGGCGATCAGCGTCAGGCCCAGGCCGGCGAGCCACGCGCCGGAGAGCTCGTTGGCGGCGTTGAGTGGCAGGTCGCCGACCAGCTCCGGAGCGCCGGGCATCGCCCGGAAGAAGCCGACGGCCGCCAGGTTGCGAACCAGTACGACGTCAGGGCGCGCCTCGGCAACCGCCTCGAGCAGCCGGTCCTCCCCCGGTTCGATGACCTGGGGCGTGGCCAGGCCCGCGGAGAGGCCCGCGGCGCGCGCGGCGGCGACCGCCCCGGCGAGCTGGCCGGCCTCGGGCAGGTCGCAGTACACCAGAGCCGGTCGGGCCGCTCCGGGCCCAGGCGCCCAGGCGGTCACCGCGTCGAGCTGCTCCCGGGTGCGGACCAGGACGGACAGGGCGGGGCGGCCGGGTTCCGGGTTCCGGGTTGGAGCGGACGCGAGCAGGGCCCCGAGCGCCTCGGGCTCGGCGACCGCGTGCCGGGCCGACTGGCTGCGGAGCTCCAGCAGGCCGGCCACCGCCTGCCGGCGGAGGTCGTTGAGCACGCTCTTGGGCACCATGACCGGCCCGATCCCGGCGGCGTCCACCGCGCCGAGCTCGAAGGGCGTGTCCCCCAGCCGGCCGAGCTGCTCGCGGAGCAGCTGCTCGCTGAGCGGGTGCTTCTCGGCCCGCGTGAGCGGCCCCGGCCAGAAGGCCTCGGCCTCGTGGCCGAGGCTGTCGCGGAAGACCATGCGCAGGTCGCCGCCCAGCCTGGCGCGGACCCGCACGGAGATCGGCGTCTTCCGGCCGGCCTGCCGCTCGGCGTGCTCGCGGGCCAGGCGCTTCTCGAGCGCCGGGTCGTCGGTCTTCCAGACCACGCTGCCGACCGCCACGCCCTGCGTGCCGGTCTCCGGCCCGAAGGTCAGTTCGGCCAGCCGCGCCCCCCCGCCGCCTTCGCCTTCGGGCTGCGGCCGGACCCCGAAGACCCGCCCGCCGACCTCGGCGCCGCCCGCTTCGGGCGGGACGATGACCAGCCCGTCCCCCGGCCGGATGCCGCCCTCCAGGGCCACGACCACGCCGCGCGCGGTCCGGCCGGCGACCGTGCCGACGCGCACCCCGCGCGGCTTGGGGGACAGCCCCTCGACCAGGTCGCGGTGGTTGGTCCCGGCCAGATGTCCGCGGGTGAAGCCGCGGGAGAATCCCTGGGCCAGCGCCGCCAGGTCGTCGGCCGACGGGGCGAAGGGCTGGCCGGCGAGCGCCGCGTCCAGCGCCCGGCGGTAGAAGGCGGTGACCGTCCTGACGTATTCCGGGCCCTTGAGCCGCCCCTCGATCTTCAGGCCGGCGGCGCCGAGCCCGACCAGCTCCGGCACGAGCTCCCAGGCGGAGAGGTCCTTGGGGCTGAGGGGATAGGGGCGGGTGGAGGGTTGGGGGTTGGGAGTTGGGGGTTGAGGGTTGAGGGTTGAGGGCGGGACGGGGGCGTCCGCTCCGGCTCCTTCCCCCTTCCACCTTCCACCCTCAACCCTCAGCCCGTACGGCAGCCGGCAGGGCTGGGCGCACTCGCCGCGGTTGCCGCTGCGGCCGCCCATGGTGAGGCTGGCCAGGCACTGCCCGCTGTAGGATATGCACAGCGCGCCGTGCACGAAGACCTCGAGCTCAGCCCCGGGGACTGCTGCGGCGATGAGCCGGATCTGCCCGAGCGACAGCTCCCGCGGCAGGATCACCCGCGAGACGCCGAGCTCGCGGCGGGCCAGCTCGATGCCCCGCGGCTCGGCCAGGCTCATCTGGGTGGAGGCGTGGATCGCGAGCGTCGGGACCATCCGGCGCGCCAGCCTGGCCAGGCCCGGGTCCTGGACGATGACCGCGTCGCAGCCGGCGGCGGCGATGTCCGCGATCAGCCCGGCGGCCGCCTCCAGTTCCTCGGAGAATACGAGGGTGTTGAAGGCCACGTACCCGCGGACGTTCCGCGCGCGCAGGAAGTCCATGACCGCGGCGAGCTCGTCGGGCCGGAAGTTGGCCGCCCGGGCCCGGGCGCTGAAGCGCGGCAGTCCGAAGTAGACCGCGTCGGCCCCGGCGGCGACCGCCGCGCGGAGGCACTCCCAGTCGCCGGCGGGGGCGAGGAGCTCGGTGGGGGAAGAGACCTTGGTGTCGGGCATGGGGGCATTATACAGGCTGATGGCCGGGCTTCCATTGCCCCGAAGCCGAACATCCAACACGCAACACCCAACATCCAACATGCAACACACGATGGCGGCCGCGGGGCGGCCGCGCACTTGAGAGTCAGGTGTTGGGCGTTCCATGCCGCCTGTCCGGCCTCGTTCATATGCCCCGTCACCTTGACGCTGCCCGCGCGCAACCTACAATAGCACCGTTGGTTCCGTCGAATCGCCGCGCGGACTCCGGAAACGGAAAAGGAAACCCTGTGAGCCCACACGTAGATCAGTTCTTCGAGGAGCGCCTGGCCAAGGCGCGCAAGCTCAGCGAGCTCGGGGTCGACCCCTGGGGCGCCAAGTACGAGACGTCCTCCGACCTGGCCGGCGCGCGCGCCAAGGCCGAGGCGGCGAACATCGCGCCGGGCACCGAGTCGGAGGTCTCCGTCCGCGTCGCCGGCCGCGTGGTGGCGGTGCGGGCCTTCGGCAAGGCCACCTTCGTGGCCCTGCGCGACCGCTCCGGCGACATCCAGGCCTACCTGCGCTCCGACCGCCTGGGCGAGGCGGGCTACGCGGTGGTCAAGCTCCTGGACCTCGGCGACTTCGTGGGCGTCGAGGGCGTCCTCGGCCGCACCAAGACGGGCGAGATCACCGTCTTCACGAAGGCGCTGACCTTCCTGACCAAGGCGCTCCGGCCGCTGCCCGAGAAGTTCCACGGGCTGTCGGACACCGACACCCGCTTCCGGCAGCGCTACCTCGACCTGGTGGCCAACCCGGAGGTGCGCGAGCGCTTCGTGAAGAGGAGCCGCCTGATCGCCTCGCTCCGCCGCCGCCTCGAGGAGCGCGGCTTCATCGAGGTGGAGACCCCGATGATGCAGGCCATCCCCGGCGGCGCCACCGCCCGGCCCTTCATCACCCACCACAACGCGCTGGACATCGACCTGTACATGCGCATCAGCCCGGAGCTCTACCTCAAGCGCCTGCTGGTCGGCGGACTGGACAAGGTCTTCGAGATCGGCCGCCAGTTCCGGAACGAGGGGCTCTCGCCGAAGCACAACCCCGAGTTCACCATGATGGAGCTCTACCAGGCCTACGGCAACCTCGACGACATGATGGACATCACCGAGAGCGTGGTCTCCGGCCTGGCCGAGGAGCTCTCGGGCTCGGGCGAGGCCCAGTTCGCGGGGAAGCCCGTGAAGCTCTCCCGCCCCTGGCCGCGGCTCGACTACCTGTCGCTCCTCCGGGAGAAGGCCGGGGTCGACCCGTCGAGCGTCGATTCGCTCCGCGCCGCGGCCCGCAAGGCCGGCGTGGACACGGCCAAGCTCGACAAGTGGGCGCTGATGGACGAGGTCTTCTCCAACTACGTTGAGCCGGGCCTGTGGGACGCCTGCTTCGTCTGCGGCGCGCCCATCGAGCTCACCCTGCTCTGCAAGGCCCGGCGCGACGACCCCTCGCGGGCCGAGCGCTTCGAGGCCTACGCCGCGGGGATGGAGCTGGCCAACGCCTACACCGAGCTCAACGACGCCGTGGAGCAGCGCCGGCGCTTCCAGGAGCAGGCCGGCGGCGCCACCGCGGCCGAAACCGGCGGCAAGCTCGACGAGGACTTCCTGACGGCCATGGAGCACGGCATGCCCCCGGCCGGCGGCCTGGGCATCGGCATCGACCGCCTGGCCATGATCGTCCTGGGCGCCGAGACCATCCGCGAGGTGGTGCTCTTCCCGCTGCTCCGGCCGCGGGAGGCGGCTCCGGCCGCGCCGGCCGCGCCCGCCGCCGAAGCGCCGGCCAAGGAATGAAGAATGATGAATGATGAATGCAGAAACCGCCGGGGCCTGATCGCCCCCGTGTTTCATCATTCATCATTCATCATTCTGCCTTCATTCCGGCGAGGTCGTTGAGTGTACCCGCTGTTCCTCGCCATCCGCTACGCCCGCAGCCGGGCGGTGACCTATCTGGCGCTGGTCACCGTGTCCATGTCGGTGGGCAGCTTCGTGCTGGTCATGGCCGTGCTCGGCGGCTTCCGCCACAAGGCCGAGGAGATCATCACCAAGAAGGCCTCGCCGCTGGAGGTTTTCAGCCGGTCGGTCAGCGGGGTGCCCGACGCCGCGGGGCTCGCCGCGGACATCGAGACCCTTCCGGAGGTCAAGGCCGCCTCGCCGTACAAGGAGGTCCAGGTGCTCCTGCGCACCAGGAACTACCGGACCATGGCCGGGGTCCGCGGCGTCGACCTCAAGAAGGAGATCGAGTTCGGGGCGGTGGCCGAGTACCTGCTGGCCGGCCTGCCGGATCCCGGCGAGGAGGCCGGCCCGGGTTCCGCGGCGGACCGCGACGCCCGGGAATCGGGCCGCGCGCTGCGGGACCTCTGGGCGGCGCTGACCCCCTGGGGCGACCCGGACGACAAACGCCCGCAGGCCGGCCCCGCCCGCCAGGCCCAGGTGACCAGCTTCGTGGTCCCGCCGCACCTGGAGACCAAGGAGATCGCCCGGGAGGACCTGGACCCCTGGGAGGACGCTCCGGCCCCGGGCGAGGCGGTCGAGCCGCCGCCATCCGCGCCGGGCACCGTGCCGATCTGGGACGAGGGCCGGCCCGCGGGCGGCGCCCGGCCGGTGCCGCGCGACCCGGATGCGGGGGTGCCCCTGCCTCCGCCGCCTCCGCCGCCCAAGCCCCGCAGGAAGCCGGCCCCTAAGGCCGAGCCGATCCCCCGCGGCGCCATCGTCGGTGTCGAGCGCGCCAGGAGCCTGGACCTCAACCTGGGCGACGAGATCATCCTGACCACCCAGGGCGAGAACAAGGAGCTGCGCTCGCGCTCCTTCGTGGTGGTAGGCTTCTACCAGACCCGCACGCTGTGGCTCGACGAGGGCATCTCCATCGACCGGCGCGCCGCCGAGGACCTGGCCGGCACGCCCAGCGCCACCGGGATCTCCATCTGGCTGCACGACGTCCACGCGGCCGACGCGGTCCTGCCCCGGGTCCAGCGGGTGCTGGAGGACGCCCCGGAGTTCCGCCCGGAGGTCCAGGTGCGCACCTGGCGCAAGATCCAGGAGGAGAACATCAACACCCTGGAGATGCAGGACCGGGTGATGATGATCATCCTGCTGGTCCTGCTGGTGCTCAACGGGGCGTTCATCATGGCCATCCTCTGGGTGCTGGTCTCCGACAAGATCCGGGACATCGGCACGATCCGGGCCATCGGCGCCGGGCGCCTGGGCGTGGTGGTCACCTTCCTGCTGCAGGGCCTGCTGATCGGCGTCCTGGGAGTGATCCTGGGCGTGGCCGGCGGGCTGACCCTCTCGGAGAACGTCAACGAGGTCACCGCCGCCCTGGACCACGCCCTGGGCTGGCTGGGCGCCCCGCCGCTCTTCGGCAGCATCTCGCTGTCGCTCTTCGGCATGCGGGGCCTGCCGGTCTACTACGATCCGGTGCACATGGTCGCGGTGGTCGGGGTGACGCTGCTGATCAGCTTCCTGGCCAGCCTCTTCCCCGCCTGGCGCGCCGCCCGGCTCGACCCGGTGGAGGCGCTGCGCCATGACTGAGCGGCCGGTGATCGAGGTCCTGGGCCTCTGCAAGGAGTACCGCGACGGCGCGCGGACCATTGCGGTGCTGCGCGACCTGGACCTGGAGCTGCGCGCCGGCGAAACCCTGGCCATCACCGGCCGGAGCGGCTCCGGCAAGACCACGCTGCTCAACCTGCTGGGGCTGCTGGACCGGCCGACCGCCGGCGAGATCCGCTTCTCCGGCATCGCCGCGGGGAGGATGGGGGAGGGCGAGCGCTCCGCCTTCCGGGCCAGGACCGTGGGCTTCGTCTTCCAGGCCTACCACCTGGTGGCCGAGCTCTCCGCCCTGGAGAACGTGCTGCTGGCCGCCCGGGTGGCGGAGGGCGCCCGTTGGATCTTCGGGGCGCGCCGGTCCCGGCTGTGGGCCCGCGAGCTGCTGGGCCGGGTGGGCCTGGGCGGCCGCCTCGGCCACCGCCCCGGCAAGCTCTCCGGCGGGGAGAAGCAGCGCGTGGCCATAGCCCGGGCGCTGGTCAACAGCCCGCAGGTGCTCCTGGCCGACGAGCCCACCGGCAACCTCGACGCGGCCACCGCCCGCGAGGTCGAGGACCTGCTCTTCGGGCTGGCCGGCGAGCGGCGGCTGGCCATGCTGCTGGTGACCCACGAGCCGACCCTGGCCGGGCGCTGCGGCCGGGTGACGTTGCTCGAGAACGGCCGGCTGGTCAGGGGCAACGCGGCGGGGCGCTGAGCTCCGCCCAGGCGAAGCCGTCGCGCTCCACGACCGCGCCGGCGGCGAACGCCACCGGCGACCCGAACATCGGTCCGGCGTGGCAGAAGGTGTGGAACTCCCCGTTCTCCCCGCAGGGGTCGACGCCGGCCGGCAGATCGCAGACGAAATCCTCGTCGTACTCGCGCCCGCAGAACTCCCGGGGGAGCTTCGCCAGGTCCACGCTGACCACCCGGGCCCGCAGGCCGCCGAGGATCATGGCCTCCGCGGTCAGCGCCGTGCCCCGGTGCCAGAGGGGAAAGAGGGGGGTGAGGCCGGCCGCGGCGGCCTGGCGCTCCCGCTCCGGGCGGACGCTTTCCAGGTAGAGGTCCCCGTAGATCACGTGGGTGACGCCGTCGGCGCGGGCCGATTCCAGCGCGGCGGCGACCCGGGCGGCGTACTCGGCGTCGGAGCAGGGCGAAGGGATGCGCATGGTCCGGAGGGGCAGCCCCAGGGCGGCGGCCTGGGCGGCGGCCAGCTCCTCCGGGACCCCGTGCAGGGTCACCCGGCCGTCGGCCTCGGCCAGAGCGGTGAGCAGCCCGGCCACTTCGGCCTCGCCCGACTGGCGGACCAGGTGCAGGGCCCAGGCGCTGTCCTTGCCTCCGCTCCAGGCCAGCACGGCCCTGGGCGGGGTCATGGCGAGCCGGGCGCCGTCTTGGGGGGGATGAGGCCGTCGACCAGCTCGCCGAGGGCGGCCAGGCGCACCGGCTTGCGGACCACCGCCAGGGCGCCGGCCTCGCGGCACTCGGCCTCCACCTGGTCGTCGACGCAGCCGCTGATCACCACGACCTTGGCCCCCTGCCCGGTGAGGGCCATGCTGCGCAGCGACTCGACCCCGTTGACGCCGGGCATCATGATGTCCATGGTGACGAGGTCGAAGCTGCCCAGGCTGGCGGCCCGGAAGCCGGCCAGCCCGTCGGCCGCGCCGGTCGCCTCCCAGCCCCTGGAGCGGAAGAACTCCTCGAGGACCGAGCGGAGGTTGGCGTCGTCCTCGACGATCAGCACGCTGCGCCTGACGGGCATGTCAGAAGCCCTCCATGACGCTGACCAGGTTGTCGGGGACGGGCAGCGGCCTGACCACCTGGACGTCGCGGTGCTCGGCGAGGTTTACCCTCTCCGGGGTCCTGAGGCGCTGGCCGTTGCGCTCCATGATGCTGACCACCGGTTTGGTGTAGTTGCTGCTGGCCAGGCCGACCACCCGGGCCCGCGAGCCGTCGGACATCTCCACCCAGCTGCCGATGGGGAAGAGCGACACGCAGCTGAGCATGGAGCGGACGATCTCCGGGTCGAACTCCCGGCGCGCGCCCATGAGCACGATCTGCTCCATGGCCTGGTAGGGCAGCATGGCCTGGCGCCAGGGGCGGCGGCAGGTCATGGCCTGATAGGCGTCGCAGACCCCCACCACCTTGGCGAACTCGTGGATCAGCCGGCCCTTGCGCCCCTTGGGGTAGCCGGAGCCGTTCTCGCGCTCGTGCGACTGGTAGGTGACGATCGGGACCATCAGCGGGATTCCGCTGCGGCGGCCGGTGAGCCTCTGGAGCATGTCCAGGCTGTAGGCCGTGTGCCGGCGGACCTGGAGCATCTCGGTCTGGTCCAGCCGGCCGGGCTTTTCGAGCACCTCCGGCGGCAGGCGGAGCATGCCGATGTCGTGCAGGTAGCCGGCGTAGGCCAGCTCGAGAACGGCCGTCCGGTCGTGACCGCGCGCGGTGGCCGTGGTGATGGACAGCATGGCCACCGACAGGGAGTGGGCCGGCAGATACCCCTGGGCGGCGGGCACGTTGTTGAGGTTGAGCAGCAGGTTCTGCTCCTCGATCAGGCCGCCGACCACGTTCCGGGCCATCTGCCCGACCTGCTCCTCCTGGACGTCGGCGTTGCGCTGCAGCGCCTTGAAGATCGCGGTGGTGCAGGCCACCGCCTCGTCGTACATCAGCAGCATGCCGTCCTTGGCGGACTGCGGCCTGGGCTGCAGGGGGTTGGCGCGGCGGAGGGCGTCGAGCATCGGCTCGGATACCTTCGGTACGGACATGTCGCCCAGGGCGGCCAGCAGTTCGTCGATCTTCCGTACGGTGCAGTCCTCCGGCTTGATCAGGCGGGCGCGGTCGAACTGCTCCGCGAACGGCTGGGGCCGGACGGCCTGCTCCTGCCGCGCCGTGCCGCGGAAGGCCAGCACCTCGGCGATGCGCATCTCCTCCGGGCTGCGGCGGACGTAGATCTGGCTGATGCCCCGCCGCTCCAGGCTGACGCCCAGCCGGTCGGTCACGGTGGTGCCGGCCTCGACCAGCAGCCGGCCGGCCGAGTCGAAGATGGGGCGGTCGACCTTCATGCCGATCTTCAGGGAGTTGGCGGGCATGACCAGGTTGCGGGCGGCCAGCACGAAGCTGGCGGTGTCCTCGCCGGGCTCCGGGCGGAAGATCCGGTCGATGCCGGCCCGCTCCAGGCGCCCGATCACGTCGGTGGTCAGAGTGACGCCCGGCTCGAGGAGCACCTCGCCGCTGACGTG
>JAKLDR010000151.1 GCA_022703445.1 Planctomycetota bacterium
GGGCGGCGGTCTGCCAGGCTCATCCGGCGGCCAGGTCCTGGGACCTGTGGGGCCAGGGGGCTCCGGTCTGTGCCGCCTGTCTGCCTCCCCCGCCTCACGTGAACACCCCGACCAGGTCCGGCTGACCTGGTCAAAGCGCTCTGTGCGAGAGGGCGTCATGGCAAGACACCAAGACATCGACGGCTGGCACCGTGAGCCTCCCGCCGTCGCCGACCTGGCTCCAGGGGCCCTGCAGTTCCCCTGCTGGGCCGAGCCCAAGGCCGACGGCCTCCGCGCCGTGGCCGTGATCGATGGCCAGGGCCACGCCTCGATCCGCAGCCGCACCGGCCTGGTGCTGAGCTGCCCGCGGATCGCGGCCGAGCTCGAGGAGCTGCTCCGCGGCCGCACCGACTACGTCCTGGACGGAGAGATCGCCGGCAGCAGCTTCGCGCGCACCCAGTCTGCCATCTCGACCGGCGATGACACCGGCCTGCGCTTCAACGTCTGGGCGTTCATCACTGCTTCGGAATGGAACGGCGAGACCTGGCCGGCGCACCAGGGCCTGATCCTGGACCGCGCCGCGAGGATCCTGCCGCATGACGGCCAGCGCGTGAGCGGGCACTTCCGCTTCGGGCTGCTCTGCCACGACGAGGCCTCGGCCGAGGCCGCCTTCCGGGTCTTCCGCGCGAGTGGCTACGAGGGCGCCGTCTACAAGCCGATGGCGGCGACCTGGGGCGAGCGCTGGCTGCGCCGCAAGGAGCACGCGACCATCGACGCGCCGATCGTCGGGCTCGAGGAAGGCCACGGGCGCCTGGCCGGCACGGTGGGCGCCGTGCTGGTCGACGTCGCCGGCGCGGTGACGCGCATTGGATCCGGACTCAGCAACGATGTCCGCCGGGCACTGTGGGAGCTCGGCGATCGCGCGCGCGGCCGCATGGTCGAGTTCCGCGTCGAGGCGGCGCCGGCCAGCGGCCGCGCGGCTCCGGCCGTCTTCGTCCGGATGCGTCCGGACAAGGACGGATGATGCAATGCTGACCTGGTCGGCACGCCCTGTGCGAGAGGGCTTCATGGCAAGACACGAAGACCGTAGCGACGGGGGCCGCGGAGCCCGCTAAGCAGCTCGCACCTGCTCAGCACCCGCGAGCCCCCGTTGCGTTTTCCGGCACGGCCGGAGGGAGAATGCCCATGTGCGGAAGCTGCGAGAAGAACGAACCGGCGTTCAAGTGCCCCGAGTGTGAAGAGCAGTTCTGCCCGGAGTGTCTCAAGGCTCTGGCCGCGAAAGCAGCCGAGGAGCAGGAAGCGGGCCGCCTCCAGCAGGCGCTCGAGAACTCCGAGGACGGGGTCTTCCTGACGGACAGCGGGCAGAGGGTCTGCGCCACGTGCTACGTGGCGCTCAGTCCTGCTTAAGGCTGGAGCCGGGGCAATGGCGAACAAGGCCGTTGTCCCCTGCTCTTCGGCCGTGCCGGCGGCACATGGCGTGGATCGCCTCGGTTGGGTTCGGCAGGGTCGGGTTGTGCCGGCACACAACCCGGCCCGTTCTAGAGAGAGGAGCGCAGCATGGCAAAGCTTGACCCCAAGAAAGAACGCGCCGAGGTTCGCCGGTTGTTGGCAGCCGGAAAGATATCCCGGAAGGAGGCTGGGGTTATGGCCTACAACATTCGGACCATGAAGCTGATCGACACGATCGAGGCGAAGGCTGGCGGGGTTTGTCGCCTCAGCTGAGTCTTTCCCCGGCCTGGCGGTGGCCTCCTGATTGACTGACCACGCCCGCCGGGCCCCGGCCGCCGCCACGGCCGGGTCCTGACCGGGTGCCGACGATGGAGGAGTCTTCTCATGAGTCAAGCCCAACTCGAGGCGCCAGCGCGCGCTCAGACTGCTGCCATGGTTCTGGATGAACAACAGTGCGCCGCCGCTTACCGCGTGCTGCGGCCCTTTGTCCACGAAACAGATGATTGTCTATATACTGCGAGGCTGCTATTGCGTGCAGCCAGACGCATTGGCGAGAATCCGCCAGGGCTGTATGCGCCCACAAGTTGGGCTGCGAGGCTTAACCCTTGCCGTATTGAAACGCTTGAGCTGATTGGAAGGCTCAGCGACGAGGCGTGCTCCGTTCTCGATGCCGAAGAGGGAGCGCAAGAGGCTAATGAACTTATCAAATCCCTGTGGACAGCGGGCCGGGTGAAGGAGCGGGGCGACGAAGACGTTTCGGAGGCTTGACCATGGACCAACTCAAATCAGTCGAGCAACGTCTGACTCTCATCGAGGCGAAGCTACAGAAAGTGCTCGACATCCTGGAGCGCCGGCTGGTGTCCGGCGGTTCGGTGCCTGGTTCTTTGCCGGCGATGCTGAGCATCCGGCAGGTTTCCGAACTGGCCGGTATAAGTGCACACACGGTCAGGAAGGCGTGTTTCAAAGGGGCCCTCCGCCGTGCGTCGCGTTGCGCCAAGGGCTTCCGGATCCTCGATGTTCTCGACTGGCTGGACTCCCGCGATCAGTGCCCCGAGGAGTACCGCAGCTACCTGCAGTCCGCGCGCAAGTTTGGAGCACTGAGTGTCGCCGGCAGGCGATGAGGCACTAATAGCCGGCCCCGCGCGCTCCTGGACGCGTGGGCGCCGCAGTCAACCGGGGCGGCCAGGGGATAAGCGCAGAGTCCCGCCCCGGAGATCTTCCCGGCCGGCCGCGAGTTGCAGGCGGCTGGCCAGGTCCGGGCCTGCGAGTCGAGAGGGGCCCGGGATGCGGTCGGGGTGTCCGGGGCGGTGAGGCGTCGAGATCCCGCCCCGGCCCCTGGCCGGGACTGGAGAATTGAGGGCGAGTGGGTAGAGTCCAGTAGCTGAGGAGGCCGTCTAGATGGCATGGAAGCTCGAGGCGATAACAGGAGACCTTCTCCGCGTCTATAGTCGGCGGGGCCCTGGGCGCGCTCCTCTCGAGCGCCGATACTACTGTCCTGCTTCGGAGGATCAATGCACCCCTGAGCAGTGCCTGATCGTGAAGATAAAGGCCCCCTTCCCTGGTCGGCCTTGCCCTTGGAGGATCCGGCCAGCTGACTTGGGTTCAGATGAACGCGCGTGCGGGTGCACCCTCGTTATCTCCCCCGCTTCCACCATGCTCCGTGTCGACAACCCAACACTGGCAGAGGACGATCTGGTCGACGTGCTTTGGATAGCTCAAGAGACGAATAAATCCCAGGCCGCCGTTCGCATGGCACTTCGTCGCGGTGGTCTGCATCCGGTTCACAGGAAAGGTCGCTCCAACTTCTACCATCGAGTCGGAGTGTGTGCCCTGTTCCCCCAACTCAAGAAACGAAGCAGTCTGTCGGCGGAAGACATGCAAGAGTGGAGGCGGGCTTGCACACTGGCGATGGAGGAGATACCCGGGGGGGATGTTGTTGGCTCACCGGCAGTCGACCGCCGCTCGCAGATCCTCTTGGAATTCGAAAAGAAGCGCGACAAGAAGAGCTTGCCCGAAGGAATTGGGCTTTCAGACATGGTTAAGTACTTGCTGCGGCTGGAGATGAGTGTGCAACGGCGCTCCACAAGAACTGTCACCCGGCGCCGCAAAACGGGGCGAAACAGCCGCTAGTCCGCCAATTCCGTTCTATTTCCGAAATAGCACAAATGCCTTATATACAGACGCGCCAGTAACAGGCCCGAGCCTGTGGCGCGCCGGGTGAAAGCATGATGGAGTAAGACATGGGAAAGAAGATGAAGCTCACATCCAGAATGGAGAGCCTAGCGCAGGTGGCGTTCGACCTCCGCGGAGAGGCCAAAGCGCGTGGGGTCGATCTTCCGGTCTCCCACGCACTGGCTCTTGCAGAGATGCTGGACGGCCGGGATTTCGTCGCTGAGGCCCGCCGGGTAGCTGCCAATCTCGGAATTTCGGTCGGTGCCGCTATGTCCAAACTCGCGGCCGATGAGCCTGCTTTCTTTGGAGCTCACCAGGAGGTTCAGCTTCTCCGGGCCAAACCTCTTCTGACGACCACGCCCGAGGAGCGGCTGCATAGGGCCCGCGAGGTTGTCAGGGACGAGGGAATCGATATCGAGGCAGCTCTTCGCAAGAACACAGGTTAGGCTATGCGCCGGCTGTGCCGGTGTTGGTGGATAGGAGCCATGAGCATGGAAAAGATCGCACTGAAGTTGGCAAAGTTTGAATCGGCTCTGGCCGCCGCAGTCGAGGCCGAGAGCCTCGCAGCGGACCGCGAGAGCGAGCTGGTAGCGGCCCGCGCGACGGGCAGCGAAGTCGACGCCGGCAGATTGTTGGCGGCCCAGTCGGCGAAGGTGCTGGCGCGCAGCGAAGCCGAGGCGCTCCGGCGCGCGATCGCCCGCGCTGAGGCCGAGCTACACAAGGCCGCCGGTTCCCACCTGGAGGCGCTGCGGCGGACGGCAGTCGAAGCCCGCGCGCGGCTCGCCGAGCTTCAAGCCGCGGCGCGGCGCGCGGCGGCTGCGGATATCCTGAACGCCTTCAAGGCGATGGCCGCGGCATTCCCTCGGGCCGGCTGGGAGGTCGCAACCGCGGGGGATCCGGCAGCGTTCCTCCGAGCGAATCCTGGGGCCGGCTCTCACGTTATCATGCGGCTTTGGCATGAGGCCGGCGTCCTCGCCGGCCCGATCCATGAGCAGCTGATCGCCGCCGGCGGCCTGCAAGTCGACGCAACCGAGGCGCTCCGGCTGGAGGGCGCGATCGCGGCGGCCGCAGCCGCTGTCCCGACTCCGACCGCCGAGGCGGTTGCGGGTGCCGGGGGCGACGCAGACGCGGCCGCGGCTGCTTTGCTGGCGGACCAGGCCCTGGCCGCGGCCCGGGCGAGGTTGGTTGTTTGACATGGACGGCAACCTGGTGCGCCCGGCAGTGCTGCCTCCGCTCACGATTGGAGGAGTCCAGGTCCCTGAAGATCTGACCATTCCACTCCCGGTCCCGGTCGCTGTCCGTAACGTCCTCTCCGCCGGCGAACTCGGCCGCCTGAAGGCCCGTCGGAAGGCGATCTTCGACCGCTTGGCTGACCAGCCCATAGAGCTTCACCTTGCGCTCGAAGCGGCAGACCGGCAGGCCGCGGGCTCGGCCGTCAGAAAGGGGAGCTGACCGGGCCATGGTCTACTTTCGCCGTCCTCCCCCCCTGCCCACCGCCGAGCCTGCGAGCCCCGCGGGGGTCCTGGCCCGGATCCCCGCTGCGCCTCGCGGCATGGCTGCCTTGGCGCTACGGCTGGCACTCCTGCCCTTGACCCTGTGCCTAGCCGCTTGGCCGACGGTCCGGTACGCGGCCCCGGCCTTCGGCCTGGCCGCTGCCCTGGGCGCCTGGTGGTCATTCGCCTGGCGCAACGCTGGCGCTGGTGCGGGTGCATTCTTCAGCTCGATGAGGAGAGATTCCCATGGCCGGTGAGATCAATCTCGAAGTCGTTGCCGACATCGCCAAGGCCAAGGCGGGCCTGGCCGATTTGGCCGCCTCGGTGAAGAACATTGAGAAGGCCACCGGCCAGACGGGACGCTCCTCGGATGCCCTGGGCCAGTCGTTCGGTAAGGCTGCTCAGCAGGTCAAACAGCTGGCTGCGGCTACTGTAGGCATAGCCAGCTTGGGCGCGGCAATCTCCTGGGCCAAGCGTGAAATGGCGCAGATGCTGGACAACTTCAAAGCAGCCGGCGGAGCCATAAAGGTGCCAGGAACCCAGGCCAAGGCCTTTGCGCAGGCCTTCAAGGGTCCTGGTGCCGGCGAAGTGCTGGCCAGTGCGCAGCGGACCGGCGCCGCATTGGGACTAGCACCCGAGGAAGTGACGAAGGCCGCGGTCGCCACGGCACAGAAGATGAGGGGTGCGACTCCCGAGGAGGTGACCGCCGGCATTGGGCGCACCATGCAGCTCATGCACGCGGGGTACGATCTGCCCGAAGCCGTCAAGCGGCAGCGCCGGGGCGCGGGCGAGGTGTCCTCAGCCATGGCGCGGCATGAAGCCTTCGTCAGCGGATACACACCCGCCGCCCGGGCTGATCTCCTGTCCCGCTACGAAGCCGAGATCGGCGTCGAGCGGCTGCTGCCATCCTCTGAAATCGGCCAGTCCGGCGGCCGGGCTGCGGAGAATGCCGCGCTTCGCAGCCGGCAGGTCATTCTGCAGAAACTTCGCGAGGGCCTGGTCGGCGATGTCGGAACCCGCACCGAGGCCACAACTGGCGAAGTTCTCGGGTCAATGCTTTGGTCACAAGATACTCACCGCGGGATCTACGAGGAGGAAGAGAAGTTCCGGGACCAGAGCGCCCACCGCCTGGAACGGGCCGCGCGCAGCTTGGAAGTCGCGGCGGAGGGCGGGAGCAGGTGACCATTTCCGGCCCCCAGGCGCCGGGCGTTGGCCAGAAGGAAGCCCCCTTGCGGCGCCTGGTCATTCTACCGGTCTGCTCCCGCGACCTGGAACTGGCGCGGATCGTGCTGCAAGCTGTGGAGCGTGGGTCTACCCTCCCGGGCGAAATCTGGCTGGCCTGGAATGACACGGCGCCATGTCCGGAAGACCTGGCCGGTCCTGGTCGGATTATCCAGGTCTACCCTGAGCCGCTGGGGTGGTGCGGGATCTCGCGCGCCATAGGCGACGGGCTCCGCTACGCGCTGCGGGAGGGCTACGACGCTGCCATAAAGATTGACTCGGATACAGCCATCATCGCCCGGGGCTGGGACGCGGCCTTGTGTGCCAAGCTCGAAGATCGTCCGCGCTTAACCGGCTGGATCTGCCCGATGCTCATAGACCACAGGCTTATTATGCAGGCGGCTCCCTGGGCCGGGGAGGCGGTCAGAGTTCTGAGTAAGAACGTCGCCCGCAACGAGGTTGTCGCTGCCTGGGGCGCCTGTTATGCGCTGAGCCGTGCCGCGCTGCAGAAGATCGACGCAAAGCGCGGTCTCGCAACTCAGGGCCGCGAGGAAATGCTGTATGAGGACGTGCTGCTATCGGTGAAGGCGTGGGAGTCAGGTGTCGACGTTTGGGACGCTGACGGGGTGGTCCATGGCCCGCCCAACGCGGGTATGGCCGGGTGCTATGTTGTGCATCCGGTCAAGGATCCTGCGGCTATGCGCTGGTTTACCCGGGATGTCCTGTCGCTTTGGGCTACCCGGGTGGCCGCATTGTCCTCCAGGTTGAGTGCACTGGAAGAGTCTCTGCCTGCGTTTCAGACGGCGCAACGGGAGGACGCGTAACCACATGGCCACCACTCTAGCCGCTAACGAGCTGGCAGACAACTCCCGCCTCGAGATCGAGACCGACAAGCCTGCGCCGATCAAAGTCACGGTCAGCTATGACCGAGATCCCAACGCGGGCACCGAGTAGGGCGAGGAGGGAGCGAACATGCCGTGGAATCGCCTGGCTCAGCTACGGACCCACAAACATGCGGTCTGTCGCCCTCACTGGAACGAGCTGTATGCGGCCGCCAATGAGCGCAACGCCGAGACGCTGAAGGCCACGGCACTCCCGGAGATCACTACGAACGTGCCCCGAGTCGGCCAGATCACCGCCCTACGTGCGCGCATCGAGGCGCTGATTCCCTACTTCTATGACGGCGAGACTGGCAATCGCTGGACCAAGGAGACTTGCCTGACCGCTGCGATCGGCAAGCCTGACTGGACTTCTCCAGTGATTACACATAAGACCGTCATCAGGGCGCCCCATATCAACGACCCCAGGCAGGTGCTCGATAAGCTCTGTTGGGTCCGCAGAGACTATCCCTCCATCGCCGAAGCATCTCCGCAGACCAAGCGTGGCAGTTCAAGCAGCTGGGCCTCGGCCAAGTCGGCATACGAATCCGCCCCATGGGGAGCCCTGGTCGGATCCGGACGCATCTTCAGTGCTTACTGGGCGGCTCCGAGCACTTTTGTCATTGAGAACAACCGCGCCAGGTCGGCCGCCATCCAGATGCCGAGCTTCTCGATTCTGGCGGCTCGCGTTGTCTGCAGCGGCTACATCTACGGATCAGCGTCCGGAGTCATTCGCCTGCACGAGGAAGCCGACTTCAACGGTGCATCTCACGATTTCGCGATCAGCGGCGTCAGTCTCCAAGTGGCCGACGTTGCAACGCCGGGCCCGGGAGATCTGCTCCACTACAGCTGGAGAGCCAATCCCGAGCTGCCCAACCCTGACGATTACCAGCCGCTGGCACCAGATACTGAGAACTCATTCTCCTGCGGCTTCTACGTTCTGGCGAAGTTGGGCTTCAACTACCTGACCTGACAACGGAGGTGCATGACCATGCGAGGATTGCCTGCCACGATGTTGGCATCGGAGACCGGGGAGTAGCTGTGGGAACTACCAGGGTACGCAGTCGGCCGGGATCTTCATCCCCGGTCCTCTGTGGCCCGGGATCCGGCCGTCGGGGGCGCCCGGCGGTACCGCTGGTGCTCGAGGTGAGGAGCTCCGGCCGCGTCGATCCGACTGCGCGGCGTGCCTTCCTGGAAGCGTTCGCTGAAGCCATCCTGGACGCGGCCGAGCGTAAGGTCATGCACAAAGGACTTGACTCCGGGGCGGTCCCGGGGTAAATCCGCCGTAGGGGGGAAGCACAGAAAGGCATCCGTCCATGCCGTCTCCCGCTCTCGCCGTGGCAATCTACTGCCGATTCTCCAGCGACAAACAGACCGGCAACCTCACGACCGCGCTGCAGGAGCGCGCCTGCCGTGACCTGATGGCCCGCGAGCCCCAGCTCGCCGAGCTGCCGGTGGAGGTCTTCATCGACGAAGCGGTCAGCGGGGCGACCTTCGACCGCCCGGCCTTCGGCCGCCTGGCCGAGGCCATCCGCGCCCGGCGCTTCCGGGCCGTCCTGGTCTACAAGTACGACCGCCTGGGCCGCGATGCCCTGGAATCCGAGCGCTTCGTCCGGGAGTTCGGCTTCTGCGAGGCCCCGGTCCTCTCGGCCACGGAGCCGGCCCATGACCTGAGCCGCTGGGTGCTCGCCGGCGTCGCCGAGGAGTTCCGGCGCCAGCTGGGCCAGCGCTGCCGCGACGCCCTCCGCGAGAATGCCCTGGCCGGCTGGTGGAACGGCCCAGCTCCCTACGGATACCGGATCGTCCGGGAGCAGGTCAACGCCGGCGCCCGCGGCGACCGTGCCAGGCTGGAGATAGTCCCCGCCGAAGCCGCAACCGTGCTGCGGATCTTCCGCATGCACGCCGAGGAAGGCGTCTCGCTGCGGGGCATCGCTCACCGCCTGAACGGAGAGGGCATCCCCTCTCCGCGCCGTGGCACCTGGGATCTCGGCGGCATTCGGGGCATCCTGATAAACCCCGTCTATGCCGGCATCCGGGTTCAGCGGCGCCACTGGCGCCCGCGCGGACCGGACGGCCGCCGCCTGACCAGGAAGCGCCCGGAGTCCGAATGGCTGCGCAGGGAGCAGCCCGAGCTGCAGATCGTGCCCCGGGCACTCTGGGATATGGTCTCTCGGGCCTTCGCGCTGCGCAAGCAGGCCCGCGCCGAGGGAGACTCTGCCCTGGAGGCCAAGATCAGGCCCTCGAGCTACCTGCTCTCCGGGCTGTTCACCTGCGGCCATTGCGGAGGTCCGATGGTTGTGCGGACCGGATCGGTCCGGTCCGGTGGCTGGTGGCTGGGCTGCGCACGGCACTACAACCGGGGCAAGACGGTCTGCCAGAACGGGCGCCTGGTGCCGATGAGCCAGGCCGAAGACGCCATCCTCCAGCTGGTCCAGGAGGAGGTCCTGGACGAATCGGCCCAGCGCGAGTGCCTGGAGATGCTGGAGCGCCGGGCGGCTGAGCGCTACGGCGCCGCCGGCAGGCAGGCGCAGGAGGTCAAGGCGCGCCGGCTGGAGGGCGAGATCTCGCGCCTGGTGGACAGCCTGGCGACCGGGGTACTCGGCGCCGATCGCGCCCGGGCGGAGATCTCCCGGCGCGAGGCTGAGCTGGGCAGGATCAAGGCTGACCAGGTAGCCGAAGGCGAGCGCCAGAGTCTGGCCAAGCGCGTCCTGGCCGAAGCCCGCCGCATGCTTCTGGACCTGGCCGAGGCCGTCCGGGAGGTGTTGCCCAGGCGTGCTGAGCCGACCGGGTCTCTGCGGGTGGCCCTTGGCCGCCTAATGCAGGGGGCCCAGCTCTTTTCGGAGCTGAGCCCCCAGGGCCCCCGCCATCGCCTTGTGGTTGCCCTCAGCACTGAAGCACTACTGCTGGGGCAACCCTTGCTTGAAGTTGGCGTCCCCACGGAGATTCGAACTCCGGTTCTCAGATCGAGAATCTGATGTCCTAGACCGGGCTAGACGATGGGGACGCCCTATGTCTTGGCCTGCAGCGCAAGGGAACCGGTCATTCCCTTCCGCCCCGAGCTTCCCGCGGTCCTCTGAAAACCGCGGCCAACCCGAAAAGTGGCTGCCCGGCAGGGATTCGAACCCCAACTACCTGATCCAGAGTCAGGCGTCCTACCGTTAGACGACCGGGCAAGCCCCGCCGGGTGAAAGCCCAGCAACCGGGCGGGGATTCTAGCCGCGGTCCCTGAAAAGTCAACCTAAATTGCCGGCCAGCCCCGCGCCGAGTTCCCGGCACTTGGCCAGGTCGGCCTCCGTGGGCGTGAAACGCACGCGAACGCTCTCGAGGGGCAGCTTGTAGCCGATGCCGGCCAGGCGCGACTCCACTAGCTTGGCCGCCTCCCCGCTCCAGCCGAAGCTGCCGAAGACCCCGGCCACGCGCTTGGTCGGCAGCGCCGACGCGGAGAGCAGCGCCATGGTCCGCCACATCGGCGGCGGCACGTCGCGGTTGATGGTCGGCGTGCCGAAGACCAGCGCATCGGCGCGCTCGTAGAGCGAGACGATCTCCTCCTCGCTCTTCTCCGACCAATGGCAGAGCTCGGCCTCGGCGCCGGCCGAGCGCACCCCATCGGCCACCGCCTCGGCCATCCTGGCGGTGTTGCCGTGGCTGGAGAGATAGACGACGCCAACGAGCTTCTTCGCGCCCTTCTTCGGCGCCGCGCTCCACTCCTGGTAGCGCGCGATGGTCCGGGCCAGGCACTCGCCGCGGAGCAGCGGTCCGTGGCTGGGCAGGGCCGCCTCTATGGGCACGTCCTTGACCTTGTCCAGCGCCTTGCGGACGTGCTCGTTGTACAGCCGGATCAGGCAGTCGTAGTAGAGCTTCTGGTCGGCGCGGTAGTCCTGGTTGCAGTCGGCCCACAGTTCGCCCTTCGGGCAGTAGTGCGCGCCGAGCGCGTCGCAGGTGAAGGCGGCCTTGAGCTCCGGCGCGTAGGTGAAGATGGTGTCCGGCCAGTGCAGGAAGGGCACGACCACGAAGGCCAGGGTCATGCCCCCGATGTCCAGCGTCTCGCCGTCGGCCACGGCCCGGAACGGGAAGTCGCGGTTGAGGAGCTCCTTGAGGAAGATGCCCACTGGCTTGCTGCCCAGCACGGTGGCGTTGGGCGCGCGCTCCAGCAGCTTGCCGAGCGAGCCGGAGTGGTCCGGCTCGGCGTGGTTGGCGACGATGTACTTGAGCTCGG
>JAKLDR010000152.1 GCA_022703445.1 Planctomycetota bacterium
ACGACGGCCGGGTCGTCCTTATAGGCCAGCCCGGTGTAAGGGTTCACGTGGGTCCAGAGCTGGGTCATGAACTCCTTCTGCAGCTCGATCAGGCGTGGGTCGAAGCAGGTGTAGGGCTTGGCGGCCGGATCGAGGAGGTCCACGGAGTCGACGCCGTCACCGGGCTTGAAGCGCCGGTAGGTCAGGTTGTCCATGTAGAGGTAGATGCCCTGCTGCTTCAGGCAGTGGACCAGGTAGTCGAACCGGTCCAGGCTCTCGGGGTCGAGGCTGCGCGAGTCGTTCCTCCGCCGGCCGCGGGTGAACTGGAAGATGTTGGGCGTCGACCACTCCGCGTCCATCTGGTGGTTGCGCATCATGTTCACGCCGAACTTGGCCAGGCGCCGCGCCACCTTCTCGGCGTGCTCGTGGCTCGGGAAGTTGGCCGCAGAGTTGAAACAGGTCCCCCAGAAGCGGGCCTCGGTGCCGTCGCCGAAGACGAACCTGGCGCCGTCGCGCTTCAGGAAGCCGCGCTTGCCGGCCGGTTTGTCCTCCTCGTAGAGGAAGGACAGGTCCAGCGGCGCGTCCTCCCAGGGCAGGACGTACGGAACCCAGCGGGTGTTCTCGGAGGACCGGGTCGGGACGGAAGGCATGACTGGTTCCTTTCTGTGCCCAGCTAGCCGGCGGCCAGGTCGCGCCGCATGGCGGACCAGTCGCGCAGGCCCTTCAGGGCGTCGTCGCCGTAGAGGCTGTCGCGGCCGGAGATCATGGCCAGCCGCCCGGCACGCTCGAGCGTCTCGCCGGAGAGCATGGCCGCGAGAAACCCGGCGGCGGCCGCGTCGCCGGCCCCGCAGGCGTTGCGCATCCTGCGGCGCTCGACCGGAGCCGGCCGGACCCACTCCTCGCGGTGGCTCCAGTTCATCCGCGGGAGGGCCAGGCGGGGAAGCTCGACGCGGCCGGTGCGCAGGTAGGCACCGCGATGACCGGACTTGATCATCAGCACCTTGACGCCAAGCGCCAAGACCCGGTCGGCCAGCCGCCGGAAGGTCCGCTCCGGCACGATGCCGACGATGTCGCCGCCGCTGGCCCGGCGGACCAGGCGAGCGTGCTCGGCCGGCTCGAGCATGGCCAGGAGTTCCTCGATGCTCGGCACGAAGACGTCCACGAAGGGCAGCGCGGCGGCCAGGACCCTGCGCCAGTCGACCCGCCCGGCCGGGCCGTCCGGGTCGGGCAGGGTCGTGTCCAGCGAAGTGGTCACGCCCAGTTCCTTGACCCGGGCGAACATCCGGAGCAGCTCGGCGCCGCCGCCGGCGTGCATGGAGCGCATCAGTGTGGGGTAGCCGAAGTGGAAGAGCCGGCTCCGGGCCACGATGCGGTAGTCGATGTCCCCGGCGTTGAAGACCGCATTGCAGCCCGGGTCCTCCAGGAAGATGCGATCCGTGCCGGCAGGGGCGATCACGATCCCGTAGGCGGTCCCGTCGCGACGGGACCGCCCGATGCCGGCGTCGGCGCCGTGTTCCCGAAGGATGGCCAGTGCCCGGTCGCCGAGCGCGTCGCAGCCCACCTTGCCCATCAGCGCGACGCGCAGGCCGAAGCGCTTCATGGCCAGACCGGTGTTGGCCACCACACCGCCCAGCGAGAGATTCAGCCCGCGGACCTCGACCAGTCGGCCCGGGCGCAGCAGCTCGCCCAGTGCGACCTTCCCTCGAGTCGCCGGGAAGCCCGGCGCCAGGTCGACGCCGAGATAGCCGGCGATGACCGCGTCGTAGCGGAGCTGACGGACAGCCGACATTCAGACCACCTCGACGCCGAGCAGCCGGCAGAGATCGGCGAGCGCCCCGCGGTTGTCGCCGTAGGAGACGATGTAGTGCTGGCCGAGCACCCGCTCGGCGAAGTCCTCGAGCGGCGAGTCCAGCGCAATCTCCAAACTGGGCAACTGCGGCGCTGGCGGGGCCCAGCCGGCCTCCTCCCACTTGCGCGGGCGCTTGGCCATCCCGGAGGCCAGGTGCAGCCGGTAGCGGCCGCCGGAGCAACCCAGGCGGCAGAGCGTGACGCGCCCGGGCCGGACCTTCGAGACGTTGACCAGCCCCAGTTCGAGCGAGCCGAAGGCGGTGGGCAGTACGGTCACGCGGCCGGCCACCACCTCCGCCGGGACGTAGTCGGGCACACCCATGAGCACGCCGCCGGACAGGAACTCGTAGAACTCCAGGTAGGCGCCGATCTGGCCGGTGACGCCCCGAACCATGAGCTGGGTCACCGCGCCCAGCGCGTCGTTCTCGGGGATGGTGCAGAGGCCATCAACGTCGGCGAGCATCTGGAAGACCGGCGCCGGCGGGAAGCCCAGGAGCTTCTTCACTCCGTCCACATCCTTGAGCGAAACCGCCCCGTAACCGCGCTCGCGGGCCTTGGCGCTGACGGCGAGATACAGCTCGGCAGCCTGGCGGAGCACGGAGTCGGGGGCCGGCTTCAGGAACTTCCAGCGCCGGCGCATCTCGCGGACCGTAGCCCGCACCCGGGCCGGATCGAGCTTCTCGATGCGCTGGACCATCTCCAACATCTCGAAGCACTCGACCTCCTGACCGACCGTGCCGCGCAGCGAGACCGTGTCGTGGCCGGTGGCGTAGAGGTTCATGTCCCGGCAGCCCATCATGCCGATCCTGGCCCCGCGCAGCCGGGCAGCGGCCCCAGCGGCCCGGGCGAAGTCCAGGATCTTCGCGACGTCCGGCGCCGCGCCCAGGCGGTCGAAGACGTACTTGAAACAGTAGCCCAGGTCCTGCATGGTCCCGCGCAGCGCGCCAGTCCCGGCCTGGTCGGCGGTGGTCACCCAGCGGCCGCGCTCGCGCCACCCGCTCAAGCCCCACAGCAGCATGGGCTTATGCGCAAACCGGTCGGCCACGGCGATCACGGCGTGTGATGGAATCCAGCCAGCGACGCAGAGCACCAGAAGGTCGAAGTCGCCGGCGGCCAGTTCGCGACAGGCGCGCTCGACACCGCTCCCCGCTGGGTCGTCGCTGACCGGCGCGGTCGGAACCAACTCGACGCCCTGCCTCTTCAGCAGCCGAGCGGCCGCCGCGCACTTGCGCTCGATGATCTCCCGGGGAGTGTTGACCTCCCCGAAGCCCACGAACCCGGCGCGAATGGCTGGCAGTTTCAAGCTGACCCTCTCCTCTCTCCGGCAGGTGGCCGGGCACCGACCTCCCTGCTTGGTGGTAATGTACCCCCCCGGAGAGCGGCCGGATATGGTAAAGGCTTGCCAAGGCGGGTAATCCCTTGCGCACCTCTAGCAAACCCACGGTTCGTTCCAACGCAGAGGCCGCGGAGGGACGCAGAGGTCGCAGAGGCAACAGATTTCTATTCCAGGAGGAGCGCGGTTCCGACCGCGCAGGGGCAACCATGTGGTAGAGCGTGAACTCGCACGGCAGAGGAATGCTGCAGCACCCTGCCCTTCACCCTCTGCGGCCTCCGCGCACCTCTGCGGCCTCCGCGTTGAAAATGCGCCATCGCACCCCGTATAATGCCCGCCGCATGGAGGGCCGTTCGGAGATGCCCAGGCGAAAGTACGTGGCCGCGCCCAGGATCAGCCCGGCCAGCCGCGCTCCGGTGAAGGCTGCGGAGGTCCGGAAGGCCCTCGGCGGCCTGCCGGAGCTCGTGACCTTCGAAGCCATCGCCATGAGCGAGCGCTTCCGCAACACCTTCCACACCACGCCGTCCCACGAACTGATCCACGTCCAGCAGGGCCAGGCCCGGATCGAGTACCGCCGCCGCTCCTTCGTGGTCGGCCCCAAGGACACCTTCGTGATCCCCCGGGGCACCGAGCACCGCGACGTCTACGAGACCGGAGCGCCCTACCGGACCTTCTACTGCTTCTTCCACTGGGACTCCGGCGACGATTTGGTAAGGGCCATGGAACCGAGGCGACTGCTGGGCATGTCCCAGGCCTCCAAGGAGCTGCTCCACCACCTCATGACCGAGTTCGAGAGGGAGCACCTAGCCTGGCGCGGCACGCCGTCCGAACGCCTCAGTCTGATTCTCCTGGAGGTGCTGCTGGCACTGGTGCGGGTCTCCCGCTCGGGGGGCGAGGCCGTGCTGCCACCCGGAAGCACCCAGGGCTGGCGCGACCTGGCGGCCCGGGCCCGGCGCCAGATCGAGGAGCGCTACCGCGAGAACCTGGGACTGGAGGAGCTGGCTCGGGACCTGGGGAGCAGCCCATACCATCTCTCGCGCAGTTTCTCGCGCCAGTTCGGCATGTCCATCTCCGAGGCGCTTGCCGCCGTCCGCATGGACCGCGCCAGGGAGATGCTCAAGGCCGGTGGACCGTCGATCAAGGAGGTTGCCGCCGCGGCCGGCTTCTCCGACGGCAACTACTTCGCCAAGGCCTTCCGGCGGGCCTGCGGACTGTCGCCCAGCCAGTACCAGGCACTGGCCAGGCGCAAGGCCGGACGGGAGACGGGCAGATGAAATACCGCACCCTGGGCCGCACCAACCTCTCGGTCAGCGCGCTGGGCCTCGGCACCGTCGAGCTCGGCCGCGACTGGGGCATCGCCGTGCCCGGCGAGACCGGCATGCCGCTCGACGAGGAGGCCCAGGCGCTGCTCCGGCGCGCGGTGGCCCTCGGGGTCAACTTCCTGGACACCGCCCGTTACTACGGCAAGAGCGAGGAGCGGCTGGGCCGCTTCCTGGCCGGCATGGGCCGCGACGCCGCCGCCGTGCTCGTCGCCACCAAGGTGCCCATGAACAAGAAGGATGGCCTCGCCGCCATGCGCCGGGGGATGAGCTCCGACTTGGAGGCGTCCTTGAAGGCCCTGGGCCGGGAGCCGCTGGACCTCGTCCAACTCCACTCCGCTCGGCTGGAGGACATCCAGGACACCGAGGCCTGGGAGGTATTGGAGAAGGCCCGGCTGGCCGGCAAGCTCCGCTTCATCGGCGCGACCTTCTACGACCCGCCGGCGGCCCGCGCGGCGGTCGAGTCCGGCGCCTACGACACGGTCCAGCCCACCTACAACCTGGCCATGCCCCAGGCCGGAGAGGTCATCGAGCTGGCCGGGAAGGCCAGGGTCGGGGTGATCGTCAAGACTCCCCTCGGGAAGGGGATGCTCGGCCCCAAGCGCGCCCATGCCGCCGCGGAGCTCGCCGGGAGCCGCAGCGCCGTCGACCGGCTCCGGTTCCTGGAGCGCGGCGACCAGACCCTCCCCCAGGCGGCGGTGCGTTATTGCCTGGCCAGGGCCGGCGTGAGCACGGTCATCGCCGGCACCCGGAGCATCCGGCACCTGGAGGAGAACGCCGACGCCGTCGAGGGCGAGCTCTTCCAGGAGGAGATCGCGCGCATCGAGGAACTCCAGAGGGCCGGGGCCTTCGAGGGCTTCGAGATACCCTGATGCCGCGGCCGACACCGGTGGAATCGGCTCACGCCAAGCCGTCAGGCCGCGAGGAACCACGGCGGCACCATCCTGGGCAACAACGACCTGACCGTTCCTGGCCTCCTTCGCGGCTTGGCGTCAGCACCACCCGGTTTTCCTGTCCGAAATCGCCGGCGGCGGACAATGGACGACGGAGGAAGCATGGACCAGGATGAGAAGTCGTTCGAGATTCTCGTGGCCGAGTACCGCGGCATGGTCCATGCCTACTGCCTGGGCATCGTCGGCGACGCCCACCTGGCCGACGACCTGGCCCAGGAAACCTTCATCGTCGCCCACCGGCGGCTGGCGGACTTCCGTCCCGGCGAGAGCTTCGGGGCCTGGCTGCGCGGCATCGCCCGGAACCTGATACGCGAGGACCGGCGCTCGGCGGCCCGCCGGCACGTGGTCGCCGACAGCGACGTGGTCGCCGGCATGGAGGATGTCTACGCCCGACTGGACGACAAGTCCCGCGGCGACTCCTGGAATGAGCGTCTCGGGCTGGTGCGCGGATGCATCGAGGCGCTGCCCGCGGTCATGAACCAGGCCATGGCCCTGGTCTACGGCTCCGGGTTGGCGGTCGCCGCGGCCGCGGCCCGCGCCGGGGCCAGCGCCGACACGTTCCAGCGGCGCCTGTCCCGCGCCCGCGACAAGGTCCGCGAGTGCGTTGAGACCAAGCTCCGTCTGGAGAGGGTCCTGTGAGCCGCCCGGAGCCGCTCCCCCGGGACGCCGCCGACCGCCGCCGGCTCGGCCGCCAGCTGGCCGTCGACGGCCTGGTGGCCTCGGCCCTGACCGGCTCGGAAGCCGGCCGCACGGCCGCCGCCGCGCCCGACGCCGCAGCCGGGAGCATGGCGTCGCGCCTCCGCACACGCCGGCGCCGGGGCATGGGGCTCTTCTGGCCGGCGGCCTGCGCCGCGGCGGCGGCCTGCGCCCTGGCCGTCTTCTGGCACTTCGGTACCGACGCCGGCCCGCGACCGCTGGACGGCGACATCCGCACGGAGGACGGACAGACGGCCGCCAGCCTGTCCACCGGCCAGTGGTATCGCGCCGGTTCCGAGGGGGCCAGGCTCTCCGCACCCGGCGGCGGCTCGATCGAGATCTCCGGAGAGACTGTGTTCGCCCCCCTGCAGCGCGGCGTCATGCTCCGCTCCGGCGAGGTCACCGGCCGGGAACTGGCCTCCGCCGAGTTGCGGGCCGGCCCGTTGGCGGCCCGGGCCGCCGCGCCGGGGACCAGCGTGCTGCTGGCGCGCCCGGCCGGGGCCGAGCCTGACGAGGCCGCCGTGGCCGTGCTCTCCGGGCGGGCGCTGGCCGGGCGGGGAACGCCCGGCGCCAGCCTCTCGGCCGGCCACGTCCTGGCCTGCGGCTGGGGCGTGGAGCCGCGACCGTTCGCGGCCGGAGAACTGCGCGCCCTGATCGAGGAGCGGCGCGGGGCCCTGGCCGGGCGCGGGGAGTGCGACCGCTACCAGGGGATACTCGGCGAGTACGCCGCGAGCGTGGAGCGCATGCGCCGTGAATTGCAGGGCCTCCCGCCCGGCACGCCCGAGGCCGAGGCCATGGAAAGCCGCATCGCCAGCCTCACCGAGTGCGCCGCCGCGCACCAGCGGCGGGTGCCGCAACTCAAGGCCGACGCCGCGGAGCACGCGCGCATCGACCGCCGGGAGGCCTTCCTGGATCGGGTCATCCGGGAGAGCCGCACCGGCCAGCCAACCGCCACAGCCGCCGTCCACGGCCCGGAGAGTCCGGCCTGCGGCGTCCTGATGGCCAGTACATCGCCCTGATCGGGCGGAGGAGTCCGGCCGGGCCAGGCCCGGCCGAGACAGGAGGAAGAGTAAGATGCTGAGGTTCGTATGTGCAGCGGTCATCGCGGGTGTTCTGGCGGCCGGATCGGCCATGGCCGCCGATGCCAACAACGGCAGGCAGGGTGACGGCCAGCGTGGGACCTTCTCCTACGCCAAGAACCACCACATCCTCAAGTTCCTCGGACTGACTCAGGAGCAGAACGACAAGATCGACGCGCTCTTCAAGGACAAGCAGACCGCCCAGCAGGCCCTCTACAAGGACCGCCCCCAGGGCAAGGACCAGGAGGAGATGAAGAAGTTCTACATGGGGATCCAGGAGAAGGTCAAGGCCATGGAGGCCGAGTTCAACACCAAGGTCGCCGACGTCCTCACCGCCGATCAGAAGGCCAAGTTCCTGGCAGCCGACAAAGCCTTCGCCGACTTCCAGAAGGCGGTGAACGAGGCCCAGATCAAGGCCACCAACGAGCGCGAGGACGCCCTCCTCAAGATCCTGGGCGACAGCTACAAGGAGCAGGCCGAGAAGAACAAGCAGATGATGAGCCGGGAGTTCGGCGGCCAGCCCGGGACCGCCGGCGGCATCTACCGCTGACGATCCGGCTGCGATCGCACTGAAGCTGCACCGGGGGGCGGCCTGGATGGCGCCCCCGGACTTCTTGAGGAGCCAGCCAGTCCATCATGCAGATCAGCGCCCTCTTGTTGACCGTTGCCCTGCTGGCGGCCGGCACCGCACCGGCCGGCGCGCAGGTCCCGGCTCCCGCGGCGGCCGATCCGGACAGGGCCCCGGCGCGGCTGATCGACGCTTTCCTGGGGCCGGTGCCGGCGGCGGAGCCGGACGCCGCCCGGGCGGAGGAGGCGGCCCGGATCATCCGGGGCTTCTGCGCCGAGAGATTCGAGGACCGCGAGGCCGCCTCGGCCGCCGCGGCCAGACTGAGCCCGGCCGCGCTGACCCAACTGCGCCGGGCCGCAGCCGACCGGGATATGGAGGTGGCCGAACGTGCCGGCCAGGCGATCGCGGCCATCGAAAAGGCCTGGCGCGACGCCCTGGCCGCGGAGCTCGCCCGCGCCGGCCCGCCAGCCAGGGAACTGCTCAAAGCCCGGATCGCCGAGGAGCAGCGCGCCTGGGCCCGGAAAGCCCTGGAGGCCCCGGCGGCGGAGCGGGAGGGACGGGAAACGGACGTCGCACGGCTCAAGGCGGAGATGGCCGCAGCCAGTTCCCGCATCGAAGCCCTCAAGACCCTCGAGGACAGACTGGGTGCGCCCCCGCCCGCAGGCGGCGGCTGATCGCGGAGACAGCCCTCAGCGCGCCGCCAGAGCCAGGCTCACGCACTTCCGGGCCAGAATGTCGGAGGGATCCAGCAGCGCCACGCTGTGGTCGCCGACGTCCAGGGCATCGCTGGCCGGCAGGATCAGGGGCAGTTCGGTGCACCCGAGGATGATGGCCCGGGCGCCGCGCCGGGCCAGGTGCTCCACGGCTGCGAGCAGATCCTGGCGGCAGCGCCCTTCCCTGAATCCCGCCTTCACGCCCTTCTCGCCGTAAATGGCCTCCATGACCAACCGCTGATGCCCGGCGTCGGGGACCAGCAGGCTGATGCCCGCGGCCTCGGCCGCCCGGTGGTAGACGCGACTGGCCACGGTGCCGTCGGTGGCCAGCAGACCGGCCGTGCCGATGCCGGGATGCGCGGCTCTGAGATGCTCGACCGTCTCGTGGAGCATGTTGACTATGGGGATGCCCAGGTGCGGCTGGATTCGCTCCACAAAGGCGTGGGCGGTGTTGCAGGGGATGGCGATGGCATCGGCTCCGCCGGCCTCCAGCTTCTTGCAGGCCGAGTAGAGGGCCACGGTCGGGTCGGGCCCGTCGCCCACCAGGTTCAGAGTCCGGTCCGGAATCTGGGGGTTGTGGTCGACCAGCAGCTTGATGTGCTCCTGGTCCCGGCCCGCCGGGGTGTTCTTCACGATCTTGTCCAGGAAATCCACGGTGGCCGCCGGCCCCACCCCGCCGACCACCCCGACCTTGAAGGCCCGGGCGTAGGCCCCGCCCTCGTAGGCCAGGGCGTGCTGGGCGTAGACCTGGTTGACGTCGACCACCGGGGCACGCCTTGGGCCGAGCGCATCGAGCACCAGGGGGATCTCGGTGAAGCCCGGCAGGATGAGTTCGGCACCCTGCCCTTCCAGGTCGGCGCAGGCCCGCTCGATGAGCGCGGCGGCGGCGGGGTTCAGCCGGCCGCTCTTGATGCCGTCCGGGCCGTAGACCGCCCGCATCAGGCAATCGCGCTGGATCTCCGCCCGGGGGTAGATCAGGCTGAACCGCGGGGGGCCGAAATGCTTCTCGAAGAGCCCTCTGTGGCGCGCGTGGTCGGAGGTCAGCACGCCCAGCCGGACAGCCCCCGGATGGCGCCGCGCGACGTGCGCGGACAGGGCCTCCATGATGCTCGCCACTGGCAGCCGGATCTCCGGGCGGATTTCATCCAGGAAGGTGTGGCTGATGAAACAGGGAAGCAGCACCAGGTCCACGCCCCGCGACTCGAAGCTCCGGATCATGTCGAAAACATAGAGCTTCCGGGCGCCGGCGTCGGCCTGCCCCTCGCCGATAATCCCGCTCTCGCCGAACGGGCGCTGTTCGAAGACCAGCGCCGGCTGCCCGGCAGCCCCGGCGGAGGCCGAAGCCCGGACCAGCTTCACGAAGAGGTCGGCCCCGGCCAGCGGCCCGAGGCCGCCGATGATCCCGAAACACCGGCGGTCGCGCGCCGGCGCCTGTGCTGGGCCTTGGCCTGCCATGGACATGACCGGATTGTACACCGCCCGCTGCGCGCCGCAAAGGCAAGGGCCGCGCCCGTCCCTGCCGCCCAGCCTTGACATCCCCTCTCTGGGGGATACACTCCCCATCATGATGCAGCGCACCCTGGTACTGCTCAAGCCCGACGCGGTCGAACGGGCTCTGGTCGGGCGCATCCTGGCGCGCTTCGAGGCCAAGGGCCTGCGGCTGGCCGGCCTCAAGCTGATCCAGGTCACGCCGGCGCTTGCCGAGCGGCACTACGCCGCCCATCGCGGCAAGCCCTTCTATGCCGGGCTGATACGCTTCATCACCTCTGGACCGGTGGTGGCCGTCTGCCTGGAGGGCCGCAAGGCCATCGAATCGGTGCGCAGAATCACCGGCTCGACCGACGCCGCCGAAGCCGCGGCCGGGTCGATCCGCGGGGACTTCTCTTCCAGCAACCGATTCAACCTGGTGCACGCCTCGGACTCGCCGGAGTCCGCGGCCCAGGAACTGGCCAACTTCTTCGCCCCGGGCGAACTGGTGGATACCTCGCGCGAGTCGCTGCGCTGGCTCTATGACCTCTCGGAAGGAGATCCACTGTGATCAAGAAGATCTCCATGACCGCCGCCGCCCTGGGCCTGTTGCTGGCTCTGTGGGCCGACTCCGCCCGTGCGGACACCATATACCTCACCAACGGTCGGAGCGTGCGCGGTCGGATCACCTCGCGCAGCGGCGGACAGGTCACCATCCACCTCTACAACGGCGGCCGGATCACCATCCCGGCCGACACCATTGACTCCGTCGAGCCGGACGATGAGAAGCCGGCTCCCAAGCCTCCGGAAAACCCCACCCCCGAAACGCCCAAGGGCCCGGAGCCCCCGGCGACCGGCCCGGCCGGCACGCCCAAGGACCCCGCCGCCAAGCCGCCCGAGACCGCTCCGATGGGTGACGGCTTGGACATGGCCGAGATCCAGCGCAAGGCCACCGAGTTGGCGCCGCGCATCCGCGAACTGCTCGACCAACTGGGCACCGAGGGAGGCGCCAACGACGACAAGCGGGCCCAGGCCCGCGCCGAGCTGGTCAAGATCGGCGAGCCGGCCGTCGAACTGCTGGTCGGCGCTCTGCGCGACCAGTCCATCCTGCGGCAGGAGCTCGCGGCCGGAGTCATTGCCGAGATCGGCTCGAAACGGGCGGCCAAGCCTCTGCTGACCGCCCTGGACGCCGCCACGCCGGAAGTCGGGAAGGTCTCGGCGGGCAACGCCATGGTGCTGGCCGCCATGGCCTCGGCCTTCAACCGGGTGACCGGCCAGTTCTTCCCCTACGACGTCAAGGACCTCGAGGACGCCAGGATCGTCATCGCCCAGATGCAGGCCTGGTGGAGGGAGAACGCCGAGAAGTTCCCTGACCAGGTCGGGGATCCGCCCCGCCC
>JAKLDR010000153.1 GCA_022703445.1 Planctomycetota bacterium
CTTATCGCCAGCGTCACCATCAGCGCGCCGAAGGCCAGCAGGAGCAGCGCCTCCAACCACAGCACCTCCAGTCCGACTCCTTTCAGGTAGATGCCCTTCAGCAGGAAGATGAAGTAGCGCGCCGGGATCAGGTAGGTCACGAGCCTGAGCGGCGCCGGCATGTTGGCGATGGCGTACATCAGCCCGGAGAGCAGGAAGGCCGGCAGGAAGGTCATGATCATGGCCAACTGGCTGGCCATCAGCTGGCTGCGCGTCACGATCGAGAAGAGCATCCCCAGCGAGAGCGCCCCGAGCAGGAATACCGCGGCCATGCCGAAGAGCAGCACCAGGCTGCCGCGCAGCGGCACGTCGAAGAGGAAGACGCCCATCAGCGCCGCGATGGTCATGTCCAGCATGCCGATGGCAAAATAGGGCGCGAGCTTGCCCAGGACCAGTTCCGAGCCCTTGAGCGGCGTGGAGATCAACTGCTCCATGTTCCCGCGCTCCCATTCGCGGGCCACGGTCAGCGAGGTCAGCAGCGCGGCGATGACCATCATGATCACCGCGATAAGCCCGGGCACGATGAAGTTGCGGCTGGCCAGGTCCTCGTTGAACCAGACCCGGGCGCGGACCTCGAGCGGCGCCTCCGGGGCCCGCCGCCCGGAACGCCGGACCCGCTCCAGGACCGCGTCCTGGGAGAAATCGCGGACCACGGCCTCGGCGTAGTTGGCCGCGATCTGGGCGGTGTTGGCGTCCGACCCGTCGAGGATGAGCTGGACCCGGACCGGACGCCCGGCGGAGAGCGCACGGCCGAATTCCGGAGGTATGACCAGGGCCGCCAGCGCCTCCCGACGGTCGATGGCCTCGTCGATCTGGGCATAGCTCACGGCGCTCCCCGCAAGCGAGAAATACCGCGAGCCGGTGAAGGCGGCCCCCAGGTCCCGGCTGGCCGGCGTGCCGCTCTGGTCCCAGACGATCAGGGGCACCCGGTCGACGTCCAGGGTCAGCGCCCAGCCAAAGAGGCAGAGCAGGAAGACCGGCAGGGCAACGCCCATGCCCAAGCTGCGCGGGTCGCGCAGGACGTGCAGGACCTCCTTGCGGGCCACCGCCCAGGTTCTCCGGAGCCTCACGCCTCGACCCTCCGCAGGTCGACGCCGCTGGCCCGGTCGTGCTCGCCGATCAGCGCCACGAAGGCGTCGTCGAGCGACAACTCGGCCGAACCGGGTGCGGTCCGGCCGGCCCGGGCCTTGAGCTCGGCCGGCGTCCCCAGGGCGATGAGCTGGCCGCGGTAGATGAGCCCCAGCCGCCCGCAGTACTCGGCCTCGTCCATGTAGTGGGTGGTCACGAAAACGGTGGTGCCGGCCTCCGCCATGGCGTAGATCAGGTCCCAGAAGCGCCGGCGGCTGGCCGGGTCCACGCCCGAGGTCGGCTCATCCAGAAAGAGGATTGGCGGCTCGTGGAGCACCGCGCAGCCCAGGGCCAGGCGCTGCTTCCAGCCGCCGGAGAGCACCGCGGCCCGCTCGCCGCGGTGGGCCTCCAGCCCGGCCATGCGCAGGACCCAATCCTTGCGCGCGGCCTTTCTCTCCTTGGGGATGCGGTAGATGCCCGAGAAGAAGTCGATGTTCTCCTCGACGGACAGGTCCTCGTAGAGCGAGAAGCGCTGGGACATGTAGCCGATGTTGGCCTTGGTCCGCTCGGGCTCGGCGCGGATGTCGCAGCCGGCCACCGTCCCGGAGCCGCCGGATGGGGCGAGGATCCCGCAGAGCATCCGGATGGTGGTGGACTTGCCGGCGCCGTTGGGGCCGAGGAAACCGAAGACCTCGCCGCGCGCCACCTCGAAGCTGATGCGGTCCACGGCCACGAAGTCGCCGAAGCGCTTCTCCAAGTTGCAGACCGAGACAGCCGCAGATGTCATCCAAGCACCGGGGGGCAGAGAACAACAACAGAAGCAACGTCATTTTGCCGCAGATGAACGCAGATGAACGCAGGTAGGATGGAGACTACAAAGCCCCACCCTTGACCCAGGTTCCAGCATCTGCGTTCATCTGCGTGCATCTGCGGTTACTTCCCGTCTTTGTTGCCTGTGGTTGTCAGTGAGACGAGGACGTCCTCGAGGCTCGGTTCGATGCGGCGTATGGCCACGTCCTCGCCAAGGCATTTCCTGGCCTGCGCATCCGCGGCTTCGGCCTGATCGGTCACGACGTGGACCCGGTCGCCGAAGAGCCCCACCGAGCGCGCGAGTTCCCCCAGCCCCTCGCGGATCAGCCCGGCCGAGCGGCGCGGGTCCGCCGAACGGACCTCGAGGATCGTCCCGCGCATGAGTTTCTTGACCTCGGTCGGCGCGCCACAGGCCAGGAGGCGCCCGGAGTGGAGCAGGCCGACCCGCCCACAGCGCTCGGCCTCGTCCAGGTAGGAGGTCGAGACGAAGACGGTCACGCCCTCGGCCAGCAGCCCGCTGAGGATGCCCCAGAACTCGCGGCGCGAGATCGGGTCGACGCCGTTGGTGGGTTCGTCGAGGAGCAGCACCTCCGGCGAGTGGACCAGCGCGCAGGCCAGCCCGAGCTTCTGCTTCATTCCGCCGGAGAGGTTGCCGGCCAGCCGCTTCCGGAACTGGGCGAGGCCCGAGAAGCCGAGCAGCCGCTCGGCGCGCGCGGCCAACTCGCGGCGCGGAACCCCGTAGATGTCGGCGTAGAAGGCCAGGTTCTCCCCGACGGTCAGGTCGGCGTAGAGCCCGAAGCGCTGGCTCATGTAGCCGATGCGATCCTTGACCGCCTCGGCCTCGCGCACGGTGTGCCGGCCGGCCACCCAGGCGTCGCCACCGCTGGGGTCCATGATCGAAGCGAGCAGGCGCATGGTTGTCGTCTTGCCCGCGCCATCGGGGCCGACCAGGCCGAAGAGTTCGCCGCGCTCGACCGAGAAGCTCAGACCGTCAACGGCGGAGAGTCCGCCGAAGCGCCGGGTGAGTCCTTCGGTCCTTATCGCGTCCATGACGGCTTCGCCAGAGGGAACATCCGGCTCTCTGCCTTGGGCTTTCGGCTATAGGCACAACGCCGCTCCGAAGGCCGAGTGCCGAAAGCCGACTGCCGACTCCCCATCTTCATGTCGGGCGCTACTCCGCGGCGATGTCGGCGTCGGCCGGCATGCCCGGCTTGAGCGCCATCTCCGGATTGGCGATCTCGATCTTGACCCGGTAGACCAGTCTCACCCGTTCCTTGTGGGTCTGGATGTTCTTGGGGGTGAACTCGGCCTGGGAGGCGATGAAGGCCACCTTGCCCTTGTAGGTCCGGCCCGGCCAGGTGTCGGCGGTCACCGCTACGGGTGCCCCCAGTTTGACCCGGCCCAGGTCGGTCTCATTGACGTAGGCGCGCAGGTACACCCTGCCCAGGTCAGCGACCGTCACCACCGGCGTCCCGGCCGAAACGTACTCGCCGGGCTCGGCGGCCTTGGAGAGCACCGTGCCGGACAGCGGCGATCTGAGCACCGCGTAGCCCAGCCGCGTGTCGGACAGCTCCGCGACCTGCCTGGCCGCCTCGGCGCGGGCGCGGGCCTGGTCGACCTCCTCCTTGCGCGGCCCGGCGCGGACCAGCCTCAGCTGTGCCTCGGCCTGGGCGGCGGCGGCCTCCGCAGCGTCGCCCAATGCCTTGCGGGCCTGGAACTCCTGCTCAGTGATGACCTTGTCCCTGTAGAGCCCCTCGGCGCGGGCCCGGTCGGCCTTGGCGGCGACCGCCTCGGCGCGGGCCCGGGCGGCGGCGGCCTCGGCCGCGGCGACCTCCTCCGGACGGCTGCCGGCTTCGAGCTGGGCGAGCAGGGCCTTGGCGGCCTCGGCGTCGGCCCTCCGGGCCCCGGCCTCCTGGCTGAGCTCGCGGGCGTCGAGGCGGGCCACGACCTGGTCGGCCTTGACCTGTTCGCCCTCGTCGGCGGCGCGCGACTCGATCCAGCCGGGCAGGCGGAAGGCCAGCTCGACTTCGGTGGCTTCGATGTTGCCCGAAACGCGGATGCCGCCGGCCGCGGGATGCTTGGCGCTGCGGACGATCAGCCAGGCGATCATCGCGGCGGCCAGCAGCACGGGAACGACGATGAGTCTGCGGTTCATCTGCCACCCCTCTTTTGTGAACTGGTGTTCACGGCAATGGCATTCCGGAAAGTGCTCCAGGCCCGCGCAGCGTGGCGGGTGACGTCGAAGCCGCCCTCGGTGAGGTGCCAGAGGATGGCCGCGGGCATGATCAGCCCCAGGAACATTACCGCCGTCGTCTCGGGGGCGAGTTCAGGACGGATGGTCCCGGCCGCCTGCCCCTCCTTGATGATGTCGGCCAGACCGTCGAGATAGAGCCGTATGTTTCCGAGGACGAGCTTCTTCGCCCCAGCGGGGCCGCCGGCCAGGCTATCGGAGAAGACCACCCGGGGCATGGCGATGTTGTCCCGGATCATTCGGACGTGGCGGTTGAGGACGCTCTCCAGCCGCTCCAGCGCGTCCGGCGACTCCTCGCGGACCGCCCGGATGTTCTCCATGATGCGTTCGCGGAAGAGTCCGATGGCCGCGACCGTCATCTCGTCCTTGCCCCGGAAGTGCCGGTAGATGGCCGAGGGCACGAGTCCCACCCGCCGGGCCACCGCCCCCACGGATAGGGCCTTGGGGCCCCCGGCGGCCAACGCCTCCAGCGCCGCGGCGGCGATCTGCCTGCGGCGGACCTCGGTGCCCAGCTTCTCCAGGCTCATGGGAGCTCCTTTGTGAACATGAATTCACATGATACCCTCAAGAAGAAACCTGTCAACAAGGCGCGGCAATCTGATGTGTTCGAGCCCGAAGTCTGAGAGGCTTCCCGAAGACGCCGTCACTTTATCCGGTTAACCACGATCATGGCGGCATCCTCCGGAAACTCATTGTGCAGCCACACCGAGGCCGGCGCACAATCGACCTCGACCGCCTGGCCGTCCATGGCCCGCAGGCGGGCCAAGGTGGCTTCGGTGGTTTCATCGTAGCCTTTGTGCACGGTGTATGTGACCCCGTCGGCGATTACGGTGACCAGCGTGTAGTCCTGGTAATCCGGCACTCCGTTGATGACGGCTCCGTATCCGCGGTACTTCGCCAGCCGGACGGTGCCCTGCAGCGTGAAGCTCTTCTGCGCCTTGTAGCCGGAGATGTAAAGGCGGCCCCTGTGCTCGACGACCGGCAGGCCGAGGGACAGGCTGCTGTTGTCCTTGGAATCCCGATCCCGCCAGGTGATCTTGACCCAGTACCGCACCTTGGCGCCTGCCGGGAGGTCTGGAAACGAGTACCGCTTGTCCTTGTCGGAGACCTCCCAGGAGCGCATGTCCGTCGGAGCCCGGGCCAGGGCACCCGGCTTCAGCTGCAGGGGGGCGGCCTCGCCGGGACCGGCTTGGGAGGGGGGCGCTGGGACGTTCATCGACCTCAGAAAGTCCGGGTTGTAGTCGGCGAAGCAACGGTAGAGCAAAGCCTTGAAGGTCTCGATGTCCGCGGTCCCGCCGTAGGTCTGGCCGATGGTCCGGGGATCGCCGGGCCCGGGTGCCGAAGTGGGGCCTCCAGCGACAGGCTGGTCCTGGGAGCTCCTCGGCGCGCCACCGACAGGAGAGCCCCCGGGCGCCGGGGACTCGACGGGGGCCTGGATGTCCTGCTGCATAGAGGACGCCCGGTCTCCCCCCCGCAGCCTGATGGCCGCCAGGGCCAGTACTAGGAGGAGCGCAACCGGCAGCGGCAGCACTCCTATCCAGGCCAGGGCCCGGCCGGTCAGTCGACCTCCCGAGTTCCGGATCTTGCCGAGCGCGGCGATGCCCAGAATCAGCCCCAGCAGAAGGACCGGCGAGCCGCAGAGCAGTCCGACTCCGAACGAGAGCTCCTCACGACCACCCAGGACATACGCCACTGCACTGGCCACGGCCCCGATCACAAACGCCACCGGCAGGCACAGCGCCGAGAAGAGCGCCAGCCAGGACATCCGCGGCCTGGCGGCAATCCCCTGGATCCCCGCCGCGGCACTCGCGGCGCTGCCGATCAGACTGCCCAGCCCGCCGCCGATCACCACGCGCTTGTCGCCGTTCTCCACTCGGATGCCGTCAGGACCGATCTCGACCACCTTCTTCCCGTCGCGGCTGTGCACTGCCACCGTGCTGCCGGACTTCCCTCCCGCGGCGCCCAGCGTGGCCACGTCGCCCTTCATGTCGGTCACGCTCTGGTAGCGGCGCCCGGGCTCCTTCTCGAGGGCCCTCAGCACCACTTCGTCGAAGCGCACGTCGACCTGGACCTTCTGGCTCGGCGACGGGAAGCGTCCCAGTGGCAACTCCCCGGTGAGCATCTCGTAGAAGACCACGCCCAGCGAGTAGATGTCCGCCCGGTGGTCGACCGCCGCGGTGTTCTCGACCTGCTCAGGGGCCATGTAGTGCGGCGTGCCCATCACCTGCCCGGATACTGTGGCGTGGCTGGCCGGCGCAGTGGCTGCGTCCGGAGAGACGGCCGTGCCGGCGACCATCTTGGCCAGACCGAAGTCGGCGATCTTCAAGTTGCCGACCTTGTCGATGAGGATGTTCTCCGGCTTGATGTCCCGGTGGATCACCCCGCGGCCGTGGGCGTACTCCAGGGCGTTGCAGATCTGCGGAACGTAGCGCAGGGCGATCTCGGGCGGGAGCTTCTGGCTGGCCAGTACCGAGCGCAGCGAGGCGCCGTCTACGAACTCCATGGCCAGGAAGTAGAGCCCGCCCTCCTCGCCGTAGTCGAACACCTGGACGATGTTCGGGTGGCTCAGGGCGGCGAGCGCCTTGGCCTCGCGGCCGAAGCGCGCGGCGAACTCGGGCGTGGCCGCCAGCCGCGGGGCGAGGACCTTCAGGGCCACCAGGCGGTCGAGGCCGGCCTGATTCGCCTTGTAGACGAATCCCATGCCGCCGCGACCGATGTATTCGGTGATCTCGAAACCGCGCAGCCGGGCTCCGGGCTCCAGCGGCGGGACATCGTCCTCTCGGACAGGGGCGACCTCCTTCGCTGATGCTTCGGAGGTCTCCGAAGCCGACGGGCGAAGGCTACCGGAGGCATCACCTGGCTGGCTGCGCAGCAGGTCCGCCACGCAGCGTGGACAGGCGCCGCCCAGTTCGGTCACAGCCTGCGGATCGTACTGGTGACCGCACTTCGGACACTGCTTGTTCATCTGCTCGTTTCCTCCTTCACCCGCCTAAGAAGAATCCGCGGGCAAAGGTTACAGGGAAAACGCCTTGAAGAGGTCCGCCAACTCCTCGCCCTCCTCGCCGGGCTTGGCGACCGTGGTTCGCAACTCGCGCAAGACCAGCTCCTTGAGCAGTTTGCGCCCACGGTGGGCCAGCACCTTGACATTGTCCTCGGAGGTGCCGAGCTCCGCGGCGAGCGCCGCGAGGCTCCCGCCGGCCGACTGCTGGGCCTCGACGACGCGGGCCTCGCGCGGTGCCTGGGTCCGGAGCTGGCCGAAGGCCCGCCCGAGCACGGTCGCCGCCCAGTCGCGCTCGAAGTCGCCGGCGGCGCTGAACTGCGGCTCGGCCTCGCGGACGTCGAAGTCGCCGCGGCGCTTGGCGGCCCGCCGGGCGTCGCGCTCGTTGGCGAGGAAGTGCTCCAGGCAGGCGCGGACGAACGTCCGGAACCTGCCCCTGGCCGGGTCGACCGCGGCGAGCGCGTCGCGCTCAATCAGCGAGGCGAAGAACTGCTGGGTGAGGTCCTTGGCATCCTCGACGGAGTGGCCTCCGCGGCGGACCTGGAAGTAGACCGGCTTCCAGTAGGTGCCAATGAGCTGGTCCCAGGCGAGCCGCGCCTCGGTCGTGTCCGCGTCGCGGGCCTGCCGAATCTGCGTCCAGGCGGTGGGCCGGAACTCGCGGCCGGCGCCGCCGATCTCGGTCTCCCGGCTCAAGCCGCGGGTCTCCGAAGGCGGAGGCCGCCGGGCGCAGATGGGCGCAGATCGACCCGGAAGGAGCCGAGAGAGCCCCGGCCCGCAGCGCTATCTGCTTTCATCTGGGCTCTTCTGCGGCTGATCACCCTTCGGCGGCTTCTTCCCGGCTTCGAGCACCGCGCGGAGCTTGCGGGCCACCTCCGCGGCCAGGGCGTCGGTGTCCTCGTGGAAGGACATGCTGAAGACGAACCGGGCGCAGGCCCGGCTGAGCATGAGGTTGGCGCCGCGGTCCTGCCCGGGGCGGTAGTCGGTGCGCACGCCGATGACCGGCACGCCGCGCGCGGCGGCGAAGCCGACCTCGAAGGCCGTGCCGCTGTCGGCGTCGGGGCCGTCGAACACCGCCACCAGCGCGTCGGCTCCGGCGATCGCCTCGGTGCACTGGCGGTAGATGCTCGCGAAAGTGCGGGGGTCGTTGTAGCGGTCCTCGACCCGGAAGTCCTGGGGCAGCAGCACCGTTGCGCCGGACAGGGCCTCGGCCAGCGCGGCGGCCAGCCGCCGGTTCCACTGGCGCTGGGCCTGGGTGAAGAGGGGCGCGGACAGATAGATGCGCGGCGGGGCCCCGGGCGCACGGTTCCGGGCTGCGGGCTCAGCGGGCATGGACCGCGCTTCCCGGAAAAACGCGGGGGCCGATCCCGGCGGGACCGGCCCCGGCGATTGTTCTTGGTGCGGCCGAGTGGAGTTGAACCACCATGAGGGAAACCCTCACCAGCCCCTCAAGCTGGCGCGTCTGCCAGTTCCGCCACGGCCGCGGGGGTGCTGCGGGCGGAGATTATGCCGGCGAACGGCGCGGTGTCAAGCGCGCCGGGCGGAATCCCCCCGCCTTGCGGTTGACACGCCCGGCGGACGGCAATATGCTCGCCCGTCGTTGCGGCTGCCGCGCCTTTCACGCGGGGTGGCGGGCCGGCGGCCGGGTCCCGTGACGGAGAACCTCGAACATGAAACTTCTGCGGATCGTGACCGTCTGCGCCCTCGCCGCCGCCATGGCCGGCTGCACCCAGCGGGTGGTGGACTTCACCGCCATCAGCACCAAGAACGTGGAGATAGCCGGCAAGCGCGGACAGCGCGTGGTCGGCAGGGACGTCGGCCACATCATCCTCTTCATCCCCACCCGCATCCCCGAGATCAAGACCGCCACCGACCGGGCCCTGGAGACGGGCGGCGGCGACTGCCTGGTCGACGGCGTGGTCGAGGCCACCTTCTGGTACATCCCGCTGATCTACGGGCAGAACCGGATCACCGTCACCGGAACGGTCATCAACACCCGCGAGAAGTAGTACGTCCAGCATCCCCGGCACAGATGGCGCCCCCGGACCCGGCCGCGGCCGGGTCCGGCGCTTTCTGCGCGGCGCCGTCTGGCTGCCGCGCGGCTTCGCACTGCTCTTCGCGGCGCGCGGGGCCGGCGTGCTGGCAATGGTGCCGCTGACTCTGACCTTCTTCGTCTTCCTGGGCGTCGGAGCCCTGGCCGTCTGGCTGGCAAGCCGCGGCGGCGGACGGCTGGCCGACGGCGGCTGGGGGACGCTGTGGGCCTGGGTGACCGGCGTCCTGACGTTTCTGGCCTTTCTGGTTGTCGGCTTCTTCACCTTCGCCATGATCGCCTCGCTGGCCGCCGCGCCCTTCAACGGGCTGATCAGCGAGGCCGTCGAGCAGCACCTCACCGGGAACACCGGCGAGGTCCGCGGCGACTCCCGGAGCGCGGAGGTCCTGCGCGCGGCGCTGTCGGCCGGCAAGCTCCTGGCGCTGGAGGCCGGGGTGATGCTGCCGGCCCTGGTCCTGCTTCTGGTCCCGGTGCTGGGCGCGCTGACCTACGCGGCGCTGGCCGGCTTCTTCCTGGCCCTCAACTACCTGGATCCCGCCATGGACCGCCGCCGGCTCGGCCTGCGGGCCAAGCTCGCCTTCTGCCGCGAGCACCTCCCGGAGGCGCTGGGCTTCGGCCTCGCCGTGTACGTCGCCATGCTGGTGCCACTGGTCAACCTGCTGGCCGTGCCGTCGGCGGCGGCCGGGGCGGCCGGGATGTTCGTGGAACTGAGAGCGCCTAACCCGCAGTCTCCGCAGCCTCCGTCCCCAGCAGCCGGCCCATCAGCCGCCAGCCCTGCTTCTCGACCAGCTTCGTCTTCCGGGCGGAGGCCTCGCTGAAGGACTCCGCGCCGTTGGCGGCGAAGCCCGGGCCCCAGAGCAGGAAGGGCACCGGGTCGGCGGTGTGGGTGCGGACCTCGATGGGCGTGGCGTGGTCGGAGGCCACCAGGATGCGCGTGTCGCCGCGGCGGTCGGCCAGCTCCGCGATGGGCGCGACCACCTCCTGATCGATGCGCTCCAGGCTCTTGAGCTTCTCCAGCGCCTTGCCCCCGTGGCTGGCCTCGTCGGGCGCCTCCACGTGGACGACCACCAGGTCGTGGCTCTCGAGGGCCTGGCAGGCGTGCTCGCCCTTGGCGGCGTAGTCGGTGTCGAGGTACCCGGTGGCCCCCGGCACCTTGATGATCTCGAAGCCCAGCAGGATGCCCAGGCTGCGCAGCAGGTCCACAGCGCTGATCATCGCCCCGGAGAGGCCGTAGCGCTCGACGAAGGGCTCCAGCCGCGGCCGGCGGCCGCCGCCCCAGAGCCAGAGCATCCCGGCGGTGTTCTCGCCGAGCGACAGGCGCACCTCGTTGACCTCGTGGCCGGCCAGGGCCTTGACCGAGCGGGCCATGACCTCCAGCAGCAGGTCCGAACCCGGGCCGCTCGGCAGGTTCGGCTGGATGAGCTGCCCGGTGATGTCGTGCGGCGGGACGGTGCGCGCCGCCGCCGCCTCGGCGTAGTCGGTGACCAGCAGGTTCCGGTAGCTGACCCCGGCGTAGAGGCGGACGGGCAGGTCGCCCACGGCCTCGCGCAGCGACTGGACCAGCACGGCCGCCTCGCGGCTCTTGATGTGCCCGGCGGAGTAGTCGACCATCACCCCCTCGGCGACGGTGACCAGGTTGGCCCGGAAGGCCACCTCGTTCTCGCCGAGCTCCACCCCCAGGCTGACCGCCTCCAGCGGAGCCCGGCCGGTGTGGTACCGGAGCGGGTCGTAGCCCAGCAGGCTCATGCAGGCCACGTCCGAACCGGGGTCCAGGCCCTTGGGGACGTTCATCGAGAGGCCGACCTCCCCCTCCCTGGCCAGGGTGTCCATGGCCGGGGTCCGGGCGGCCTCGATGGGCGTGCGCCCCTTGAGCACCTCCAGGGGCCGGTCGGCGAATCCGTCGGGGATGATCAGGACGTGTTTCATCGGACGTCGGTTCCCAGTTCCCAGTTGTCAGTCGCCAGGCGTCAGGTTTCAGGCTCAGAACCCAGTTATCCTGCCGCCCTCCGCGTTCCTCCGCGTCCTCTGCGGTGAGAGCCCTAGTCGGCCTCCGCCCGGATGAACGCCGTCGGCTCCAGGGCGAAGTCGCAGCCGTCTATGGCCGCGATGGCCTTG
>JAKLDR010000154.1 GCA_022703445.1 Planctomycetota bacterium
GACCTTGTGGCCCAGGGCGGTCTCGATGGCCACCTCGAACTGCTCGCGCACCCGGACCAGGTCGGCGACCATGCCGCACAGGCCGGCGGGGGCCGAGCCCTCGCGCATGGCGGAAAGCACTCCTTTGACTCCCGCCTGGATGCCCTCCTGGCGGGCCTCCAGGTCCGAGAGGATGTGCAGCCGGGAGCGGCGGGCGCTGAGCTCCGAGGCCAGGCGCGAGGCCCGGCGGTCGAGTTCGGAGACCTCGGCGGCGGCCGCCGCCTCGCCGGCCCGGGCGGCCTTGATCTCGTCGGCGACCGCGGCGCGGCGCCGGCCGAGCTCCTCGACCCGCGTCCGGCCGTGCTCGACCTCCTCCCGGGCGGCGGCGAGCTTCTCGGACAGCGCCCCGGCGTGCTGTTCGGAGCGGGAGATCTCGGCGTCGAAGTGGCCGATCTCGGAGAGCAGCTTGGAGACCTGGCTGTCCACCCCGGCGCGGCGGCGGACCACCTCGATGGCCTCGCCCTTGCGCTTCTCGATGGACGCGGCCAGCTCCGCGGCGCGGGCGGCCCCGGCGGAGGCGGCGGCCTCGGCCTCGCTCAGCCGGCCGGTCAGGGCGCCGAGCTCGGTGGTCGCGGCGGAGTACTCCCCGCGGGCCCGGGCCTCGTCGGCCTCGGCCTCGGCGGCGCGGGCCAGCAGTTCGTCGGCCTCGCGCGCGGCGCGGGCGGCGGTCTCCTCGTGTTGCCGGGCCAGGCCCTCGGCGGCGGCGATGGTCGCCTCCACCCGGGCCAGCCTGGCGCGGTCCTCGGAGCGCTTGCGCTCGGCCTCGGAGGAGGCCCGCTCGAGCTCGTCGGCCCGGGCCTGGGCCTCGGCGATGGCCGCCTCCAGGCGCCCACCCTCGGCGGAGAGGCTCGCGGCCAGGTCCTCGGCGGCGGCCAGGTCGGCGGTCAGGGCCTCGCGCTTCTCGGCCATGGCCCGGTAGTCGGCGCCCAGCACGGTCAGGCGCAGGCTCTTGAGCTCCTCGGCCAGCTCGCGGTAGCGGCGGGCCTTGGCGGCCTGGCGCTGGACCGAGCGCAGCTGGCGCTCGACCTCGGCGGCCACGTCGCCGACCCGGAGCAGGTTCTGCTCGACGCGCTCGAGCTTGCGCAGCGCCGCGGCCTTGCGGCTGCGGTACTTGGCGATGCCGGCGGCCTCCTCGAAGATGCCGCGGCGCTCCTTGGGGCTGGACTGCAGCAGGGCGTCGATCTTGCCCTGCTCGATGATCGAGTAGGCGCCCACGCCCACGCCGGTGTCCATGAACAGGTCGCGAACGTCGCGCAGCCGGCAGGCCTGCCCGTTGATCAGGTACTCGCACTCGCCGGTGCGGTAGAGCCGGCGCGTGACCGAGACCTCCGGGGAGTCCACGGGCAGTTGGCGCCGGGCGTTGTCGAAGGTCAGCACCACCTCGGCGAAGCCCAAGGGGCGGCGGTTGGCGGTGCCGTTGAAGATCAGGTCGACCATCTCCGAGCCGCGCAGGCTGCGGGCGCTCTGCTCGCCCAGCGCCCAGCGGATGGAGTCGACCACGTTGGACTTGCCGCAGCCGTTGGGGCCGACCAGGGCGGTCACGCCGCCGGTGAAGTCGACCACGGTGCGGTCGGCGAAGGACTTGAATCCGAAGAGCTCGAGGCGTTTCAGGAACATTGGGAGGGCTCCGTTCCGTTCAGGTCTTCCACTTGGGCTTGACGATTATCGGGCCGGCCGCCCCGCACTTGAGGCAGCGTCCGTCCGGGCCGAGCCCCGCGGGCTTGACGTCGTAGCCCCGGCGTTCGACCAGGACCGCGCCGCAGCCGGCGCAGGGGGTGTGGTTGTCTCCGCCGGGCCCGGACACGTTGCCGACGTACACGTGTTTCAGGAGGCGCCCGGCGGCCATCTGGGCGGACATGAGCGTGGACGGCGTGGTCGCCGGGGCCTGCAGGCGGTAGCGCGGGAAGTGGGCGGACAGGTGCAGCGGCGTCTCGGGGCCGAGCTTCTCGGCGATCCACCGGGCCAGGCCCTCGTAGAGCGCCGAGCGGTCGTTGTGGCCGGGGATCACCAGGTAGGTGATCTCCAGGTGGACCCCGGCGGCCCGGGCCTGCTCGCAGCGGGCCAGCACCGGGGCGAGCCGCCCGCCGCAGAGCTTCTTGTAGAAGTCCTCTTCGAAGGACTTCACGTCGACGTTCATGGCGTCGATCAGCGGCAGGGCTTCGGCCAGCGGCGCCTCGTTGACGAACCCGTTGGTCACCAGGACGTTGGCCAGGCCCTTGGCGCGGGCGAGCCGCGCCGTGTCGATGACGTACTCCAGGCCGATCATCGGCTCGTTGTAGGTGAAGGCGATGCCCGCGGCGCGCTTGCGCAGCGCCAGGCCCACCGCGGCCTCGGGCAGGAGCTCCTCGGTGGGCGCCTCGTTCTGGCTGATGGACCAGTTCTGGCAGAAGCTGCACCGGAAGTTGCAGCCCACCGAGCCGAGGGAGAGCACCCCGGTGCCGGGCATGAAGTGGTAGAGGGGCTTCTTCTCGATGGGATCCAGCGCCGCGGCGGTGATCCGGGCGTAGATCCGGCTGAAGAGGTGGCCGCCGTCGTTCTCGCGCTGTCCGCAGATGCCGACCTTGCCGGGATTGATCAGGCACTCGTGCGGGCACAGCCGGCAGCGGACCTTGGCCTCCCCGGCCGACTCCCAGAAGCGAGCCTCCTTCAAAGCAGGCCCCTCCGGAAGCGGCCGTTCTCCTGGATGACCCGGCCGTCGGCCTCGATCCGGCCGCCGCGGCGCAGGTCGCAGATCATGTCCCAGTGGAGGGCCGACTGGTTCTTGCCGCCGGCCGCCGGGAAGGCCATGCCCACGGCCATGTGCACCGTCCCGCCGATCTTCTCGTCGAAGAGGATGCTCTTGGTGAAGCGGTCGATGCCGTAGTTGACCCCGACGGCGAACTCGCCCAGCCGCCGCGCGCCCGGGTCGGTGTCGAGCATCTCGTGGAGGAACCGCTCGTTCTTCGCGGCGGAGGCCTCGACCACCTTGCCGGCCTTGAAGACCAGGCGGACGTCGTCGACCTCCCGGCCGTTGTAGATGACCGGGAAGGTGAAGCGCACGCGGCCCTCGGTGGCGTCCTCGACCGGCGAGGTGAAGACCTCCCCGTCGGGCATGTTCCGGTCGCCCTTGCAGTTGACGAAGCGGCGCCCGGCCAGGCCGACGGTCAGGTCGGTGTCCGGGGCGACCAGGCGGATCTCGCGCTTCTTCGACAGGAACCGGGCGAGCCGCTCCTGCCGGCGGGCCACCACCCGCCAGGCGGCGACGGGGTCGCGCGCCTCGCAGAGGCAGGCCCGGTAGTAGAAGTCCTCGAACTCGCCCAGCGACATGTCCGCTTCCATGGCCAGGGCCTGGGTGGGCGGGTAGGTCAGGCACCAGCGCAGCCGGCCGGCCTTCTCGCGGCCGTAGAAGAGCTTGACCCACGGCTTGCGGGCCAGGCCCTGGAGCTTCTGCTTCCTGGGGTCGCAGCCCGAGAGCTCGCGGGTGTTCTCCGGGGCGCGGAGCATCAGGTGGGCGTCGTACTCGCGCGCCTGGCAGAGCGCCTCGGGGGCCAGGAAGCCCAGCTGGCGGTCGGAGCCCTCCTTGAGCAGGATCTCCTGGACGCCCGGTACGGACTGGACCACGTTGGCCAGCGCCCCGCGCCGGAGGGCCAGGCGGTACACCGCCCGGGCCAGGTCCCCGGCCGCGCCGTTGACGCTGATCAGCAGCCGGCTCCCGGGGCCGATCTCCAGGGAGTAGTCGACCAGCACCCTGGCCAGCTTCTCCTGTCGGGGATCGCTCATGGGCGGGGCTCGCTTTCCGGTTCCGGGCTCACCCGCCGACGCCGGCGGCGGCCGGCTCCGGGGAGGGCTGGCCGCGCAGCTGGCAGTGGCGGACCAGGCCGGAGAGCTTCTGGCTGGCGGCGAGCAGATCGCACTGGGCGTAGGGCTTCACGGTCCGCAGCTCCCGGCGCAGCGCCGTCTCGGGGATGAACTGCTGGAGCACGTAGCGCCTGGCCCCGGCGATGGACCGGGCCATGGTCTCCAGGTCCTCGAGGCTCAGCACCGTCGGGCAGACCGTGGTGCGGAACTCGTAGTCCACCCGTCCGCGGCGCAGGACCTCGATGGAGCGGCCGACGGCGTTGACGTCGACCTCGACGCCGGCGGCCGCCGCGTAGCGGGCCGGCTCCAGCGGGGCCTTCAGGTCCATGGCCACGTAGTCGACCAGGCCCATGTCGATCAGGTCGGAGAGCATTCCCGGGAAGGTGCCGTTGGTGTCGAGCTTGACCGCGCAGCCCAGGCTCTTGAAGGCCGCCAGGAACTCGGGCAGCTCGGGGTGGATGGCCGGCTCCCCGCCGGAGACCACCACGCCGTCGATCCAGCCGCGGCGGTCCTCCAGGAGCCCCAGGATGCCTTCGAGCGGGACGACCTCGGAGGGCATCTCCCGGCTGATCAGGTTGTGCGAGTGGCAGTAGGGGCAGCGCAGGTTGCAGCCCTGCAGGCATACCACGGTCGAGACCTTGCCGTCCCACTCCAGGAGGGAGCTCTCGATCAGGCCGCGGATGGGAGGTAGCATCTTACTCCGCCGAAACCGGCTCGGCCTTGGCGGGTGCGGCGGTCCGCGCCTGGGCCGCGCCGCCCACCAGGTAGTTGCCGCGGTGCCGGTCCTTGAGCTCCCCGAGCTTGGACATGTTCCAGTTGTTGACCCGGCTGAAGTAGCCGACCACCCGGGTGACCCCGTAGACGTCGTGGGACTCGCAGGCGCCGCACGCCTGGCGGATGCCCGGGGTGCTGCGCTGGCAGGACTTGCAGATGGTGAACTCCGGGCTGATGGTCAGCTGCGCGGCCTGGGTGTTCCGGAAGGTCTTCTCCACCAGGGTCTGGATGCTGGCCGCCGAGGGGCGCTCCTCGCCCACGAAGGCGTGGATGATGGCGCCGCTCTCGATCAGCGCGTGGAACTTGGCCTGGCAGCGGATGCGCTCGACCAGGTCCACCGGGGCGTCGGCGCGCAGGTGGATGGAGTTGGTGTAGTAGACCTCGTCGTCGGCGATGGAGCCGCGCACGAAGTTCCTGGCCTCCGGCCACTTGGCCAGGTCGATCTTGGCGAGCCTCCGCGAGGCGCTCTCCGCCGGGCTCTCCTCGAGCGTGACCTTGAGGCCGCTGGCCTTGCCCAGCTCCTTGGCCTTGAAGTACATGTAGCTGACCACCTTGGTGCCGGCGAAGAGCGCTTCCTGGCCCTCGTGGAGCTCGGAGCCGGTCAGGAACTGGAGCGCCTCGTTCAGGCCGATCAGGCCGATGATGTAGGTGCAGGCGTCCAGGTCGATGTACGGCCGGCCGTCGGCGGCCTGCTTGCCGATCTGCCAGAGCGGCATGTGCGGTGCGGACATCAGCTTCTTGATGAAGCCCTTCTTCTGGAGGTGGGCCTTCATGACCAGGTCCATGGCCTTGTCGATCTCGGCCATGAAGCCGTCCCAGTTACCCTTGCCGGCGCGGTAGGCGCACTGGGGCAGGTTGATGGTCACGTTCTGGAATCCGCAGAAGCGCATGGATTCCAGGTGCTTGATCATGTAGTCGTCTTCGATCTTGGTGCGCAACCGGCAGCAGGCCGAGAGCGTGACCTCGTCGCGGTCGAAGACGAAGTAGGGGGTGCCGTTCTCGCTGGCGATCTGGCAGGCCAGCTTCAGGACCTCGAGCTGCTCGGGGTCGCTGAAGGTCTCCTCGTTGATGTGCAGGTCGCACTTGGGGAAGGCGAAGACGTGGCCGTGGACGTCGCCCCGGCGCCAGACGTCGAGCATGGCCCGGGTGAAGCGCATGGCCACGTCCTTGTAGGCGCCGTAGTTCTTGCCGGTGTACTTGCCGCCCGGGCCGATGGCCGGGAGGTTGGCGATGTAGGTGGGGATGCCGGTGTGGATGTTGAAGTCCAGGAACAGTGTCTGCCCGCCGCGCGAGAAGGCGTTCTGGGAGCTCGAGAAGATCAGGTACTGGGCCTCCTGGCGCATCTCGTCGTCGCTCATCTCCGCGAGGTAGGGGGCGTAGAGGATGTTGATGTAGCCGACGCCGAGCGCTCCGGCGTAGTAGGCCTGCATGGAGGCCAGGAAGGTGTTGAGGTGGCCGGTGAGCGTCCGGGCGTGCTTGGCCGGACCGCTGGAAGTGTCGAGGTTGCCGAGGTTCAGGCCGTACTTCTTGATGTACTCCAGGCTGTGGCTGGAGCAGTAGACGCGGGTCGGGTAGCCCAGGTCGTGGAGGTGGACGAGCCCCGCCTTGTGGGCGTCGGCCACGTCGGGCGAGAAGACCTCCTGCAGCGCGTACTGCTTGAGGGCGTGCTCGGCGATGGTCAGGTTGATGGCCTCGGGGTTGTTCGAGGTGATGTTCGAGTTCTCGGAGCTCTTGGAGTAGATGAGCTGCTCGAGGTCGTACTTGGGCATGCCGATGACGGCCTGCTTCTCGATCTTGCGGGCCAGCCCCCGATCGAGGAGCTCGTTGTCGACCAGCGCGCGGATCAGCGAGGTGGAGATGCGCTCCAGCCCCGAGTCCATCAGGCGCTTCTCGACGGCCGCGGCGATCTCGGCGGCGATGGACTCCTGGATGTCGGCCTCGACCACCAGGGCCTTGGCGATGCGGGCGCGGTCCCAGGCCACCAGCTCGGTGGTGGCGCCGGCCTCCACCAGCAGGGCGATGTCCGTGGAGGTGTCGCTGTTCTTCCGGCGGCTGGAGACCTTCTCCCGGACCTTGAGGGCCTCGCGGGCCCGGGCGCGCTTCTCGCGGTATAGGATGTAGGCCTTGCCGGTCTTGGCGTGGCCGGTCTCGATCAGGACCTTCTCGACCATGTCCTGGATGTCCTCGATCCCCGGAGGCGCACCGTCGAAGTGCTTCTCGAGGAAGAGGGTCACCACCCCGGACAGCTCGTCGGCCAGCGCCCGGTCCTCGCCCCCGACGGCCTGGGCGGCCTTGAAGATCGCGTCGGCGATCTTGCGCTGATCGAACTGGACCACCCGACCGTCACGCTTGCGGATCTGGAGAATCTTGCTGCTCACGCCTGGGCCCCTCCCTTTATAAGTTCGTTAAGCTCGTTGAGCACGTTCTGGAACTCGGCCGCGTCCTTGAACTCGCGGTACACAGAGGCGAAACGCACGTAGGCCACCTGGTCGAGTCCCCTCAGGTGCTTCATGACCTGCTCGCCCAGGAACTCCGTGGGGATCTCGCGCTCGAAGCGGTTCAATGCGTCGGCCTCGATGGTCTCCACGGTGCGGCTGACCTGCTCCTCGCTGACCGGGCGCTTCTCGCAGGCCTTCTCCAGCCCGGCGCGGAGCTTGGCCCGGTCAAACGGCACCCGGCGGCCATCCTTCTTGATGACCTTGACCGGGTTCTCATCCAGGCGCTCGTAGCTGGTGTAGCGCCGGTGGCACTCCAGGCACTCCCGACGCCGCCGGATGGCCAGCCCGTCCTCCGAGGACCGACTGTCCACGACTTTGTCATTGTCCCTTTTGCAGTAAGGACAGCGCATGAGATCCAGCTCTGCGAGTGAACTCGCCTTATCCCCCACCCGTTGCAGGTTCGGCACTTTAGCGCCCCCACTAATTGGTGTCAAGGTTTTTCCATGGCTTTTTTCGTCCTGACGCGGCGCAAGCTTGACCAAAACTCAATATGTTGGGTTTTCTTCTTGACAAGGCCCAAGATGTCGAGGACCTCGGCTTCACCCAGTGAAGAGCGGCTCCGGAGAGCCGCTTTTACGCTCTGTATATGACGCTTTGACTCACTTGGCGACTTGCCCGAGCTCCCGTCTTCTGAGCATGAAATACAGCACCGGCACGGCCATCCGGGCCAGGAGCAGCGACGCCACCTCCCCGGCCATCAGCGAGATGGCCAGGCCCTGGAAGATGGGGTCGAAGAGGATCACCGACGAGCCGACGATCACCGCCGCGGCGGTGAGCATCATCGGCCGGAAGCGCACCGCTCCGGCGTCGACCACCGCCTGGGCGAGCGGCATGCCCTGGGCCAGGCGCAGCTCGACGAAGTCCACCAGGATGATCGAGTTCCGGACCACTATGCCCGCCCCGGCGATGAAGCCGATCATCGAGGTCGCCGTGAAGAAGGCGCCCATCGCCCAGTGCGCCGGCAGGATGCCGATCAGCGAGAAGGGGATCACGGTCATGATCACCAGCGGCGTCTTCAGGGACTGGAACCAGCCCACCACCAGGATGTAGATGAGCACCAGCACCGCCGCGAAGGCCAGGCCCAGGTCGCGGAAGACCTCGTAGCTGATGTGCCACTCGCCGTCCCACTTCAGCGCCGGCCGTTCGGTGGTGAAGGGCTGGCGGGTGGAAAGCTGCTCCACGCGGTAGCCGCCCGGCATGGGAATCTCCGCGACCTTGCGCTTCATCTCGCCGATGACGTAGACCGGGCTCTCGGCGAGTCCGGCCACGTCGCCGGTCACGTAGACCACGGGCATCAGGTTCTTGTGGTAGATGCTCCGGTCCTCGACCGTCTTTTCGACCCGCACGAGTTCCGAGAGGGGCACGAGGTTCCCGCCCGAGCCGGCCACCCGGATGTTGAGCAGCCCCGCCAGGTTGGAGCGCTCGGCGCGGGGCACCCGGAGCAGGACAATCACGTCCTCCTTCTCCCTGGGCAGGTGGAGCAGCCCGGCGGAGGTGCCCTCCACGGCGAGCTTGAGGGCCTCGACCACCTGGTCGACGGATACGCCGCTAAGCGCGGCCTTCTCGCGGTCGACGAGGAAGCGGTCCTTGGGCTGGTCGTCCTCGACGTACCAGTCGACGTCGACCACGCCCGGGGTGGATTCGAATACGTCCCGGACCTTGCGGGCCAGCGCGATCTGCCCGTCGTAGTCCGGGCCGTAGATCTCGGCCACCAGGGTCTGGAGCACCGGCGGGCCCGGAGGGATCTCGGTCACCTTGACGCGCGCGCCGTACTTCCTGGCGATGTCCTGGACCGGACCGCGCACCCGTTTGGCGATGTCGTGGCTCTGGGCGGAGCGCTCGCCCTTGGGCGCCAGGTTCACCTGGATGTCGGCGACATTGGGTCCCCGGCGCATGAAGTAGTGCCGCACGAGGCCGTTGAAGTTGTAGGGCGAGGCCGTGCCCACGTAGCTCTCGAGGTCGGCCACTTCGGGGGCCTTCTGGACCTCCCGGCCGATCTCGCGGACCACCCGGGCGGTCTCTTCCAGGGTGGTGCCCTCGGGCATGTCCACGATCACCTGGAACTCGCTCTTGTTGTCGAAGGGCAGCATCTTGACCCGGACGGCCCCCAGGCCGACCAGGCCGGCGGCGCCGGCGAAGAGCACCGCCACCAGGCCGAAGAAGGCCCAGCGCCAGAGCGGCCTGGCGATGAGCGGCTCCATCATCCGGTGGTAGAGGCGCACCGTCCAGCCGGACTCGTCGACCTCCTCGCCGTCCACCACCAGGCTCTCCCGAGCCCGGGGTCCGGCCGGGGACGCCGGCACCGGCCGGCGCAGGACGCGGGTCAGCAGCCAGTCGGCCAGCCTCCGGCGGAGGGACCTGGGGACGGGCCCGCCGCCACCGCCGCCGCCGGCCCGCGGCTTCATCAGCCGGATGGCCGCCCAGGGCGTCACGATGAAGGCCACCAGCAGCGAGAAGATCATGGCCGCCGAGGCGCCCACCGGGATGGGCCGCATGTAGGGGCCCATCAGCCCTCGGACGAAGGCCATCGGGACGATCGCGGCGATCACCGCGAAGGTGGCGAGTATGGTGGGGTTGCCGACCTCGTCGACCGCCTCGGCCGCGACCTCCGTCAGGCTCCGGCCGCGGTTGCCCGGCAGCCGGTAGTGGCGGACCATGTTCTCGACCACCACGATGGCGTCGTCGACCAGGATGCCGATGGAGAAGACCAGGGCGAAGAGCGTCACCCGGTTGAGCGTGTAGCCCTGCAGGTAGAAGACGGCCAGCGTCAGCGCCAGGGTCACCGGGATGGCCAGGGCCACCACGCCGGCGCCGCGCAGGCCCAGCGCCAGGGCCACCAGCAGCGACACCGAGATGATGGCGATCAGCATGTGGAAGAGCAGTTCGTTGGACTTCTCCAGCGCCGTCTCCCCGTAGTTCCGGGTGACGGTGACCTGGACCTCGGCGGGGATGAGGCTCCCCCGCAGTCCCCGCACCTTGCCGAGGACTGCGTTGGCGATGTCGATGGCGTTGGTGCCCTTGCGTTTGGCCACCGAGATGGTCACCGCCGGCCGGTCGCCGGAGGGCGCCGGGGCCGCGTCCCCGTGGCCGCCGGCCAGCCCGTGGCTGAACCTGGCCGCCGGTCCGGACGCGAAGAAGACGTAGTCGACCGGTTCCTCCGGGCCGTCGTCGATCGAGGCGACCACGTCGCGCAGGTACACCGGCCTGCCGCCGTGCAGGCCGACCACCACGGCGCCGACCGCCTCGGCGTCCTTCAGGAACTCGCCGACCTCGACGAGGTGCTCGCGGTTCTCGGAGGAGAAGCTGCCGGCCCGCTCGGCGCGGCTGGCCCCCCGGATCGCGGCGGCCACCGCCGCGGGAGCCAGGTTCCGCGAGGCGAGCTTGGCCGGGTCGAGCACGACCCGAAGCTGCCGGCGCTGGCCGCCGGTGATCCGCACCTCGGAGACGTCGGGGACCTCCTTGATCCGGTCGTGGACCTGGGCGGCCAGCCGCCTCAGGGCGTAGTGATCGAGGTCGGGGCGGTCGCTCCAGAAGGTGAGCGCCAGGATCGGCACGTCGTCGATGGAACGCGGCTTCACCAGCGGCTGACTGGCCCCCGGCGGGATCAGGTCGAAGTTGGCGAAGAGCTTCTGGTTGAGGCGGACGATGGCCTTCTCCTCGTCCTCCCCCACCCGGAAGCGCACGATGGCCAGCGACTGCCCGGGGCTGGAGGTCGAATAGATGTACTCGACTCCGGGCACCTCCCAGAGCAGCTTCTCCATCGGCTTGGTGAGGCGTTCCTCGACCTCGCGGGAGCCGGCGCCGGGCATGGCCACCATCACGTCGATCATCGGGACGACGATCTGGGGTTCCTCCTCGCGGGGCAGGAGCAGCGTGGCGCCCAACCCCAGGAGCAGCGCTGCCCCGACCAGCAGCGGCGTCAGCTTCGAGTCCACAAAAGCCCGCGCCACGCGCCCGGCCAACCCCAGTTTGCTCATCGTCATTTCCCCGGCTCTTCCCTGTCAGGCTTAACGCAGAGGTCGCAGAGGACCGCAGAGGTACGCAGAGGACAACGGCAGCTTCTTTCTGTAACAACAAGAACCATGGAGTTGTCCTCTGCGCCCTCTGCGTACCTTTGCGTCCTCTG
>JAKLDR010000155.1 GCA_022703445.1 Planctomycetota bacterium
ACGCCTGGAACGAGGAGGTCGCCGAGGAACTGGCCTTCGAGTGCCTGGCCAGCGCCCCCGAGTACGAGCGCATCCTGCCCCTGCTGGTCTGCGTGCAGCTGGCCCAGCGCGAGGAGACCGCGGCCATGCAGGAGGCCATCAAGGTCCTGGGCGCCCCGCCGTCCATCACCGATAAGGACAAGAAGGTGCTCGGCGAGCGCGAGAAGCTGCTGGTCGACGCCCGGCTGCTGGCCGAGTCGGTCGGCCCGCGCGTCCTCTACCGCGCCGTGGGCAAGGCCCTGAAGGACAACCGCCCGTTGGTCTGTGCCGCGGCCATCGAGTTGCTGCCCGCGGTTGATCCGCGCGGCGACCTCCTGCCCGCCGCCGGCCAGATGCCCGCCCCGGCCGCGCCCGGTGCACCCGCCAAGAAGGAGGAGGCCAAGCCCAAGAAGAAGTCCTGGTGGGGCTCGGACTCCGACGATAAGAAGGCCGCCAAGCCGGCCGAGTCGGTCGCCGCCGCCGCGGTCTCGGGCGCCGAGGGACAGCCGCTGATCGACGCCCTGTCCTCGTCCGATGACGGCGTGGCCGTCGGCGCCGCCGCGGCCATCGCCAAGATGGATCCGCCCCGGCCGTTCCCCGGCTCCGAGAAGGTGGTGGCCAAGCTGGCCGACGCCGTCTCCAAGGCCGGCCCGCTCCAGGTGCTGGTCGCCGACGAGGACGACAACTCCTTCAAGGAGATCAAGCTGGCGGTCGAGGAGCACGGCATCGGCGTGAGCCGCGCCTCCGGCGGCCGCGACGCGCTGGCCAAGGCCACCGTCTTCCCGCCCAAGGACCTGCTCATCCTCTCCTCGGCCCTCAAGGCCGACCTCAAGCCCGAGGAGGTCCTGGATCGCCTGAAGAAGGACACCACCCTGTCGCTCATGCCGGTGGCCGTCTTGGTCAACCGCGCGGACCTCGCCAAGGAGCAGGCCCGCTTCGGCAACCTGCCGATGGTCGCCCGCGAGGAGAAGGGCCTGGAGCTCAAGAACCTGCTCGTGAAGGCCCTGGGCGAGCGTGGCCCGGCCGCCAACAAGCAGAAGCGCGAGGCCCTGGCGGTCAAGGCCGCCGAGGCCATCCTGCTGATCGACCCGCGCCGTACCCAGATGCTGCCGGCCGACGCGGTTTCCGCCTGTCGCGCTGCGCTGGTCAACCGCCCGGACGAAGTGCGCATCCCGTGCGCCCGGGTCTTGGGCCACGTCAACGCCAAGGACGCGGCGGCTGACCTGCTCAAGGTCTTCGAGACCAAGACCAACGCCCTGGCTCTGCGCGCCAACGCCATGTGGGCGCTGGGCCGCACCGATCCGGCCTCGGCCCGCAAGGCCTTCCTGACCGCCCAGAAGGACGAGAAGGAATTCGCCCTGCGCGACCTGGCGGCCCAGGCCTACGGCCTGTCCGCGCCGGCCGCCAAGGACAGCGCCGAGTTCCAGCAGAAGAACCGCCTGCTGCGCAGCCCCGAGGGCGGCGTGCCCGAGGGCGGCGCGGCTCCGGCGCCGGCGCCGGCTCCGACCGAGAAGCCCGCGGACAAGCCCGCGGATAAGCCCGCCGATAAGTAGTCGGCCAGTCCAACCACCGACAGCGGGCAGCCTCCCGGGGCTGCCCGCTTGCTTAGGAAGGTGTAACGCATGCCCCGGACAGCCCACTTCGAGCCCTCGAGCGGCGCCAGCGGCGATATGGTCGTCGGGGCGCTCCTGGACGCCGGAGCCTCGCTCGAAGCGGTGCGCTCGGCGATAGCCTCGACCGGCCTAGACGAGGTCTCGGTGCGTGCCGAGCGGGTCGCGCGCGGCGGCCTGGCCGCGACGCAGTTCATCGTCGAGGTCAGTCATCACGACCACGATGACCACGACCACGGCGGGCATGGGCACCACGGCCACCATCACCACCGGGGCCTGAACGAGATTCTGGCCATGATCGAGCGCTCGGCGCTCTCCGCGCGCGGGAAGGGCCGCGCCGCGGCGGCGTTCAGGTTGCTCGCCGAGGCCGAGGGCCGGGTCCATGGCAAGCCGCCCGAGTCGGTACACTTCCACGAGGTCGGCGCGGCGGACTCGATCGCCGACATCGTCGGCGCGGCCGCGGCGCTCGAGGATCTGGGCATCGAGGCCGTGAGCTCGGCCCCGCCCGCGCTCGGCCACGACGGCTTCATCGAATGCGCCCACGGGAGGCTGCCCATCCCGCCGCCGGCGGTGGTCGAGATCCTGAAGGGCCGCGCGGTGAAGCCGGGCCTGGCCGGCGTCGAGCAGACCACGCCGACCGGGGCGGCGTTACTCGCCTCGCTGGCCCCATCCTTTGGCCCGATGTCGGAGCTGGAGCTCGAGAAGGCCGGCTCCGGCGCCGGCGGCCGGGAAGATGAGCGCGCCCCGAACCTGCTGCGCGTTTTCGTCGGCCGGACCGCGGCGGGCGGCGGCGCGGCCGGCGAGCAGGTCATGGAGATCACCGCCACGCTCGACAACCTCTCCGGCGAGGTCCTCGGCTACCTCTTCGAGCGCCTGCCCGCCGAGGGGGCGCTGGAGGTCTCGCTGCTGCCCGCGACCCTGAAGAAGAGCCGCCAGGGCGTCCACCTCGTGGTCCTCGCGCCGCGCGAGCGACTCGACCAGGTGGCCCGGGCCATCTTCCGCGAGACGCCGACGCTGGGCCTGCGTTACCGGCCGGTCGAGCGCATCAAGCTCGATCGCGATTTCGTGACCGTCGCCACCCGCTGGGGCCAGGTCCGGATCAAGTGCGGCCGGCTCGGCGGTGAGCTCGTCACCGCCTCGCCGGAATACGAGGACTGCCGGGCGATTGCCGAGGCCCAAGGCTTACCGCTCCGCGAGGTCCAGGCGGAGGCGATGAGGATGTTCGGAGTGGAACAACGGGCGAAGTGAAAGGGCCGGGCCATATGGCAGCACGTAAAACCACCCCTCTTGATCTCTCTAATTTCGAGGTGCTAATGCTGTCAGACTCCGTTGGCAAGATAGCATATCTATCAGGAAGAGACGACAGCATGAAGGACGCGCAATACTGCACGGTTCTTGACGGAAGAACCGTGCCGACCAAACCAGTAGAGTTCGAGATCATTCAAGGGAGTCTGATCCGCGATTTCGCGGGGAACGACAGGAGTATGCTTATCGTGTCTGAGAAGGTCCTGAGCCTGTTCGTCACATCCGGCTTCAGTGGTTGGCGTGAGTACCCCGTGCGTTTGTTTGGGCGCGACGGCAAGGGCATCAGAGCCAAGTATCATGGGCTGAGTGTAATTGGGCGAACGGGACGGCTTGATAGCAGGCGCAGTGTCACCAAGTGGTACAACTGCCGTGATGGTCGCAAGACCATAGCTGGAATTAGGGGGCTGTACTTTGACGTGCGCCAGTGGGATGGAAGCGATATATTCATGTTCAAGGATAACGATGTCGGTGGAGTGATTGTCACCAAGCGGGTTATTGCCGCACTCAAGACCAGCAAGTCTACCGGATGGGAATCCGTGCCCGTTTTGAAGTTCACCATGGGGGTGCAGAACCCATGAACCGACCGGTCGGGGTCAGGTCTTGATTAGTGATTAGCTACTTCCCATGCGCCTGATCTCCCTCCAGCCCCCTGACGCCCTCGCGGCCCTGGCCACCGAGGAGGCGGTCCTCGAGGCGGTCGGCGCCGGCTCGGCCGAACCGGCCTGGCTCTTCTGGACGTCGCCGGCGCGATGCGCTGTCCTGGGCACCGCGCGGCCGGCGGCGGGCGACCTCTTCCTGGAGCGGCTCCGCGTCGACTCGGTCCCCATCTGGCGCCGGCGGTCTGGCGGCGGGACGGTGCTCCTCGGGCCCGAAAGCCCGGCGGTCACCTGCGTGGCGCAGCTTGAGCGGCCCGGGGCGGGCTCGATCCGCGAGTCCTACCGGGACTTCTGCGAGGTGCTGGTGGCCGCCTTCTCCCGGCTGGGACTCGCCGCCCGCTTTGAGCCGCCGGCGGACCTAGCGGTCGGCGACCGCAAGATCGCGGGCCTGGCCCAGCGCCGCCGGCGCCGGGCGGTGCTCGTGACTGCGTCGGTGCTCGCCCGGCCGCTGGCCGCCGAGTGCGGGCGCTACCTGCGCCAGCCGCCGAGCGCCGACCAGCCGGTCTACCGCGCCGGGCGAACTCACGGCGACTTCATGACCTCGCTGGCCGAGTTGGGCTCGTTCGGCGACCCGGCCGGGCGGTTCCTGGATGCGCTCCGGACTGAGCTCAGCGGGCGCGGGACGGCTCCCAAGGCGCTCTCGCCGGACGAGACCGCCCGAGCCGGGGAGTTCGCCAGGGAACTGTCCGCCCCTGGCTGGATCCTTCGCTTCTAAGGGACTTCGGTCGCGACACTCGTTCCGAAAGCCGGCTGTAGGCCTTGTTGGCGCCCCGTTTTTTGTCTTGCTTCCCCCGGCGGCGGAGGCTATATTCAGTTCAGCCTTTGAATGGGAGGGACGCAGATGAGCAAGCGCATCGTGTTGCCTGTTCTGGCGGTGGCGGGCCTGATGTTGGCCCTGGCTGGCTGCACCGGCATGGTCTCGAGCGGCGGCCCGGGCAACTCGGGCAACGCGCCGGGGCGCGGCTACAAGTGGGGCCAGGGCGGCCAGCCCCGGCTGGTGGTCATCGAGGGCACCGGCATCCAGTACGTCGCCGACTGCGACGATGACATCTACTTCCTGGACGGGGTGTGGTACCGCTACAGCTGGGGAAACTGGTACACCTGCCGTTCCATGGGCGGCACCTGGGTGACCATCGGCGCCCCGCCTCAGGCCTTCGGCCGGATCCCGCCGGGACACGCCAAGTTCCACAAGGTCGAGATGAAGGATCCCGGGCCGCCCGACAAGGGGCCGTCCCCCGGTCACGGAGGCAATCCCGGTAAGGGTCCTAAGTGGAAGTAAACGCACGGTTTGTGCGCATAGCAGGAGGTTCCCGATGATCAAGAGACTGACGCTGGTCCTCGCCGCCCTTGGCATGGGCCTGATCCTTACCTCGGCCGGCGCCCGGGCCAACCCGGCACCGTCCCGTGAGCGCGAGGAGACCTCCCGCGAGCAGACCGTCCGGCGCATCCACAGCCTGCTCGATAACCAGGTGGCCCGCGACCGCCTGGCCGCCATGGGCGTCGATCGCCAGGACCTCGAGAAGCGCCTCGACCGGCTCAGCGACCAGGACCTGCAGGAGCTCTCCCGCCGGCTCGACTCGGTAGGCGTGGGCGCCGACGGCCTGGGCGTGGTGATCGCCCTGCTGGTGATCGCCGCCCTGGTGCTGCTGATCATCTTCCTGGTTGAGCGCACCTGACCGTTCTTCCACCGGAGTGAGGTTCGCCGGGGGGCTGCTCCCTGCGGCAGCGCTGTGCCTGGGCGCGGCGCTGGCCGGATGCGCACCGAGCGGCGAGGCCCTGCGCGGAGAGCTCTCCTCCGGAGCGCGTTCCGGGCGATGCATTCCGCTGCAGTTCGTCAAGCAGAAACCCGAACGTTGCGGCAGCGCGGCGCTGGCCGAGGTGCTGGGTTTCTGGGCCGCGCCGGAGTGCTCCGAAGAACGGCTGGCTGCCGAGACCTACTCGCCGGAGCTCGGCGGCGCGCGCAACACCGACCTGGCCGCCGCGGCCAGGCGCCGGGGGCTGGTGGTGCGCTCCGGCCCCAGCGACCTGGGCGAGCTGCGGCGCGCCGTGGGCGACGGCTACCCGGCCGTCGTGCTCATCACCCTGAGCCCCCACCTGCTGGGCCGGAAGCACTATCTGGCGGTCAAAGGCGTCGACGCCGGCGAGGGCTGGCTGCTGGCCGACTACGGCTTCAGGCCGGACATGGTGCTGCGCCCCGGGCCGTTCTCCTCGGACTGGCGCTCGGCGGGCTGCTGGGCGCTCTATTGCTGGCCGCCGACGGAGGCCCCGGAGTGGTCCACGGCGCTGGAGGACCTCCGGGCCGGACTGCTCCTGGAGGCTGCCGGGGATTCCGCGGCGGCCGGGGACGCCTACCGCCGCGCCGCCGGCAAGGATCCCAGGCTCTGGGAGGCTCCGTTCAACCTGGGCAACCTGGAGCTCGCCCGGAAGCGCTTCGAGCCGGCCCTGGCCGCCTACCGCCGGGCGCTCGAAGTCCGTCCCGACGAACCGGACATCATGAACAACCTGGCCTGGACGCTGCAGGAGTTCCGCCAGGAGCCCGAGGAGGCCGAAAGCCTGGCCCGCCGGGCGCTGAAGATGTCCCCCCCGGCGAGTGCCTCCGCCGCGCGCGCGGCCCACACCCTCGGAGAGGTGCTCGCCTGGCGCGGACGGGTCGCCGAGGCCCGCGAGGCCTTCCTTCGGGCAATCCGCGAGGCTGGCGCCGCCGGGGACCAGACCACCGCCGCGGAAGCCAGGGCGGCGCTGGAGAAACTTCCAGCGGCCAGGTAGCACGGACAACAGCCGGCTATCGGCTATCGGCTTTCGGCCTTCGGAACGGCCGTTGTGCCGAAAGCCGAAAGCCCAAAGCCCAAGGCCGAACGCCGCCCAGTCCCCGTGTTCCTTTCTGTTCACGGCACTCCTCCGGAAGCAGCCGCCGCCGGCTTCGGGCAGAATATGGGCAGGATGAGGCTGCGGGGCCGGAAGGCCGCGCCGCCCGATGGAGGAAGAGAAAATGGCCATGTCTCCCCGCGAGGTGGTTCGCCGGACGGTGCGTTTCGAGGGCGCCGACCGCCTGCCGTATGCGCTCACCGAGACCCACGGTTCGGATTTCGCCGGCGTGGGCATGACGCCCAACACCGACGCCCGGCCCAAGAACGGCCCCGACGAGTGGGGCTGCGTATGGGAGAACCTCGGCTTCTCCAACCTCGGCCAGGTCAAGCGGCCGGCGCTGGAGGACTGGGCCGACTGGCCGAAGCTCCGGATCCCCGACGTCCGCGATCCCAAGCGCTGGGCGGATGTGTCCGGCGCGCGCGCGCGCGCCGGCGATCGCTTCCTGATGGCCTACGGGGTCTCGCTCTACGAGCGCGTCCACTTCCTGCGCGGGCTGGAGAACGCCTGGACGGACATCTACGCCGCCCCCGCCGAACTCTGCGGACTGCTCGACGTGCTGGTGGACATGAACCTCCACGCCATCGAGCGCTTCGCCGCGGCGGGCGCCGACGGCTACATGTGGTGCGACGACTGGGGCCTGCAGAACCAGCTGATGATCTCGCCGGACTCCTGGCGCGAGATCTGGAAGCCGCGCTACGCTCGGGTCTACCGTGCGGCCCACGACGCCGGGTTGCTCACCTTCCTGCACAGCTGCGGTGACATCAGCGCCATCCTCGACGACCTCATCGACGCCGGGCTCGACGTCATCCAGATGGATCAGCAGGAGAACATGGGCCTCGATCGGCTCAGCCGGGAGTTCGGCGGCCGGATCACCTTCTGGTGCCCCGTCGACATCCAGACCGTCATGGCCCACGGCGCGCCCGACGAGATCCGCGTCTACTGCCGGAGGATGATTGCAGCGCTGGGCCGGCCGGAGGGCGGGTTCATCGCCAAGTGGTACGGCGACCCGGTCGGCGCCGGCCATACCCCGGAGGCCGTCGAGGCGATGTGCGGCGAGTTCCTGAAGCTCAGCCAGGAGCACGGCCGGCGCTGCGCCGGCCTCGCCGCGGCCCGCGCCTGAGCGCACGGCCCGGGCGGCGCACCCAACGCGCTCCACCCGGGTCCCCGGATGCACTATAATCTTGCCGGCCCGGGGTGTCAGGTATAAGATAGGGCCGTCCGGGAGGAACGTGCGTGCCTGACCTCAGGTTTCTTTTGCCCCTGGTGCTGGCCCTGGGAGGCGCGGCGGCTGCCGCCGCCGAGCCGGCGCAGGGCGAGGAGAAGCCCGCCAACCCGTTCGGCGAGGCCGGGAGCCAGCGCGCCGACGCGCTGCCCGGAAAACTGGTGCTCTCCGACGGCAAGGAACTGCGCGGCCGGCTGTATCTGACCCGCGACAGGAAGATCGAGCTCTTCGACACCAGGCGCCAGGAGTGGAACAAGCTGGCGCTGAAGGACCTCGCGCGCCTGGACATCTCCGTCGAGAAGGAGGAGACCGTCAAGGAGTGGCGCTGGAAGGAGAACGGCTCGGACGTCAAGGTCGACACCGGCCGGACCAAGGTGGACCGCTCCTACAAGTGCGCGGCGACCAGGGCCGACGGCCAGAAGATCGAGGGCCACCTGCGCGGCACGGTCATCTTCATCAAGGAGTCCGACGAAGCCGACGCCAGGCGCTTCTTCCTGCTCTGGAACTCGCCCGGCGACTTCGACCAGAAACCCGCGGACCTGGTCTACGTCAAGGCGGTGGTTCTGGGCGAGGAGGCGGCCAAGGCGCCCGAACAGAAGAAGTCGGACAAGTCCGACGCGTCTGACAAGTCCGACAGGTCCGACAGGTCGGACAAACCATGAGCCCAGCCGAGAGCCGCAAGTCCGCCGAGCGCCTGGCCGAGGCCCGCCGCCAGGAGCGGCTGGCCTACATCGGGACGCTGGCCTCGGGGCTGGCCCACGAGATCCGCAATCCGCTCAACTCCATCAAGCTCAACGTGGAGCTCATCGAGAGCGAGCTGGCCGCCGCCCAGACCTGCGACCCGGCCGCGCTCCGCAAGCGCCTGGCCCGGATCCACGGCGAGGCCGACCAGCTGGCCGCCATCCTCAACGAGTTCCTGGCCTTCGCCCGTCCACCCAAGATGGAGCCGCTGGTCACCGACCTCAACCAGTACCTCGAGGACCTGCTCGAGTTCCACGAGCCGGAGTGCCGCAAGGCGGGCATCGCCCTGAAGCGCGACTTCGCCAGGGAGCTCTACCCGGTCCGGATCGACCCGGCGCAGTTCAAGAACGTGGTCGTCAACCTGCTCATAAACGCCCGCGAGGCGGTTGGGGAGCAGGGCGAGATCACCGTCTCGACCCGCGAGCTCGAACACGAGGTCCAGATCCGCGTCGCGGACAACGGTCCCGGCGTGAAGGCCAGCGACGAGGAGCGCATCTTCGAGGTCTTCTTCAGCACCAAGGAGCGCGGCACCGGGCTGGGGTTGGCCATCGCCCGGCGAATCGTCGAGGAGCACGGCGGCCGACTCTTCCTCGAGAACCGGCCCGGGCGGGGCGCGACCTTCGTCATCCGCCTGCCCAAGGGGATCTTCCTGGAGTTCGAGCAGGATAAGGAACCGAAATCAGGAACCGCCGATGAACGCCGATGAACCCGCCTTCGCCAAGGCTCCGGCGGGCAGGCGCCCAAGCCTGCCTGAAACCCGAAACCTGACACCTGAAACCTCGGAGGTTCTGCCGTGACCCGCCGCCACACCGTCCTGGTCGTCGACGACCACGAAACCACCCGCGAGTCGCTCCGGGAGCTGCTCGAACGCGAGGGCTGCGAGGTGCTCACCGCCGGTAGCGTGGAGCAGGCCAAGGAACGCTTGTCCGAGGCCGACCTGGACGTCGTCCTTACCGACCTGCGGCTGCCCGACGGCGGCGACCGTGGAGGGCTCGAGGTCCTGGACCGTTCGCGCCGCGCCGACCCCGGCCGGCCGGTGGTGGTCTTCACCGCCCACGGCTCGGTGGACACTGCGGTCGAGGCCATCAAGAGGGGCGCCCAGGACTACGTCGAGAAGCCGCTGGACCTGCGCCGCCTGCGCCAGGTGCTGGAGAACGCCTTCCGGGTGCGCGACCTGGAGGTCCGCAACGAGGAGCTATCCCGGCAGCTGGCCGAGGCCGGCGGCTTCGGGGAACTCCTCGGCCAGAGCCCGCAGATGCTGGACCTGGCCGAGAAGGTGCGCAACGTGGCCCGGACCAACTCCACGGTCCTGCTCACCGGCGAGAGCGGCACCGGCAAGGAACTCGTCGCCAACGCCATCCACCGTTGGAGCTCGCGCGAGCGCGGGCCGCTCATCAAGGTGCACATCGGGGCCCTGCCCCGGGAGCTGATCGAGAGCGAGCTTTTCGGCTACGAGCGAGGCGCCTTCACCGGCGCGGCGCGCCGCAAACTCGGGCGATTCGAGCTGGCCGACGGCGGCACGCTCTTCCTGGATGAGGTCGCCGAGATGCCGCTGGAGACCCAGGTCAAGCTGCTGCGCGTGCTGGAGACCCGCCAGTTCGAGCGCCTGGGCGGCACCGTTTCCATCAAGGTGGACGTGCGCGTGGTGGCCGCCACCCACCAGGACCTCAAGAAGCTGGTCGAGCGCGGGGCCTTCCGGGAGGACCTCTTCTTCCGGATCAACGTGCTGGCCCTGGGCCTGCCGGCCCTGCGCGACCGCTCCGGCGACGTCCCGCTGCTGGTGAAAGCCTTCGCCGCGCAGTTCCCCGGACCGGACGGGGCGGTCAAGGAGTTCGCGCCGGAGGCGCTCGCCGCCCTGGAACGCTATCCCTGGCCGGGCAACGTGCGCGAGTTGCGCAACGTGGTCGAGCGCCTGGCGGTGATTCTGCCGCGCCGTACGGTGCGCGCCGAGGACCTGCCGGAGGAGATCCGCCAGGCGGCCGGGGTGCGGCCGCGGCCGGCTGCGGCCGGAAGCGGGACCTTCGCCGCGCTCGGCGGCAAGCTGAACCTGGCCGAGCTCGAGAAGCAGGCCATCATTGCGGCGCTGGCCGCCACGGGCGGAGTCAAGAAGGCGGCCGCCGGCGAACTGGGCATCGGCATCCGCACCCTCTACCGCAAGATGGACGAGTACGGCCTGTCCGAGCCCGCCGCCCGGGGTGAAGCCCCCACACCGGGGGCCTAATCCTCCGGGTCGGCCCGGGAGGCTCGGCGGGCGGGGCGGGGCGTCCCGCCTACTTCTTCTGGGCGGCCTGCCACTCGAACCACTCGAGCAGGTGGCCGTAGCGGAGCTTCTTGGCGGTCTCCTTGGACCACGCTGAGCCGCCGGAGAGCCCCGGGCTGCCCGGCGGGATGCAGCGCTCGAAGGCCGCCTCGGCCTTCTTGATGTAGTCCTCGTTCTTGGTCAGGTAGCCGACGTAGGCCAGCACGTTGGACTGGTGGTTGGATTCGATCGGATGGACCGAATCCGCCGGCGGAGCCTTCTCGGCCGCCTCCTTCAGGTACTCCAGGACCTGCGGGTTCCCGGTGTGCTCGTGGAAGACGCACAGGGGATAGAGCGGGTACCAGTACGGCACGTAGAACTTGCCGTCTCCCCAGGTGACGTCGGTCGTCCCGTCGGCCTTCTTCCAGGTCGGCACCAGGCCCTTCTCCCAGCGGGAAGTGGCCAGTTCGAGGTACTTCTTGTCGGCGGTCATGTCGTACAGCGAGCAGTAGATCAGGATGGACCAGCCGTAGGAGCGGGC
>JAKLDR010000156.1 GCA_022703445.1 Planctomycetota bacterium
TGATCTGGTCGGGGGGCAAGGACAGCACCCTGGCGCTGTGGATCTGTCGGGAGTTCTGCCGGGAGCGGAAGCTCCCCCTGCCGGTCTGCTTCACCATCGATGAGGGCGACTGCTTCGAGGAGATCGACGCCTTCCTGCACCGCTACGAGCGGGAGTGGGGCCTCCGCCTCGACTGGGGCCGGAACGAGGACGTCCTCCGGGCGGCGAACCGCACCCTGATGGCCGACGTGGAGGTGGCCGGGCTCTCGCCGCGCAACCAGGCCGAGATCCGGCGCATCGGCATGGGGGACCTCGCCCGCTTCCCCTTCGAGGCCGAGAGCTACATCGGCAACCACCTCATGAAGACGGTGGTCTTCAACACCTATGTCGAGGAGCGGGGCGTCAGGGCGGTCTTCCAGGGGCTGCGCTGGGACGAGCAGGCCGCCCGGACCCGCGACGAGTACTTCGATGAGGTGGCCGCGGCGGAGCTGACCCCGGCCCACACCCGGATCCGGCCGATCCTGCACTTCAGCGAGCGCGACGTGTGGGACGCCACGCTCCACTTCGGCATCCCGTTCTGCCCGCTGTACGCGACCGGCTACCGGTCGCTGGGGGCCAAGACCACCAGCGCCAAGCTCTCCGAGATCCCCGCCTGGGAGCAGGACCTGGCCGCGTCGCCGGAGCGCGCCGGCCGCCGCCAGGACAAGGAGGCGGCCATGGACCGCCTGCGCAAGCTGGGGTACATGTAGGCGGCGCCGGGGCCTATTCGGGGGCGGGCTGCCCCTTCTGCATCTCCCATAGCTTGGCGTACTTGGTGAAGACGGAGCAGGCCGCCAGGCCGCAGAGCACCGCGCCGGCGGCGCCGTCCAGGAAGCCCAGGCGCAGGAAGTACATCTTCAGGAAGCGCGCGGCGGGGCGGGTGACCAGGTTCCAGACCGTGGCCCGCCTGCCGCGCGCGGCCAGGTCCTTGGCCGACCAGGTGGTGTAGCGTCCGAACTTCTCGAAATACTGGTCGAGCGAGCGGTAGGTGTAGTGGTCGAACTTCCCGCGGAGCGTGACCACCGGCCCGTCCACGTTCATGTCGGCGTGGACCCACTGCTCCGGGTAGCGGGCCCTGTCCTTCCGGAAGAGACGGGTGACCGCGTCGGTGTCCCATCCGCAGTGGCGGATCTCCCGGCCGAAGAAGAAGGTCCGCCGGTGCATCCGGTAGGCGGCGGCCGGGGGGCCGCCGGGGGCGGCCAGCAGCGCCCGGACCTCGGCGGCCAGCTCGGGGGCCACCCGTTCGTCGGCGTCCACCACCATGACCCAGAGGTTGGCCGCCTGGGGGATGGCCCAGTTCTTCTGGGCCGCGCTGTTGACGTACTCGTGCTGGACCACCCTGGCCCCGAACTCGCGGGCGATCTCCAGGGTGCGGTCCGTCGAGAAGGTGTCGACCACGAAGATCTCGTCCGCCCACTTCACGGACTCCAGGCAGTCGCGGAGGTTGGCCTCCTCGTTGCGCGTGGGCACCAGCACGGTGAGCTTCTCGGGCATGGCGGCGAAGGTTCTCCTGCTGACGGGGGCATTCTATGAGCCGGGGCGGGGGAGTCAACCGGATGCGGGCGCGCTAGCGCAGCGACTTGCGCAGCGCCTCGACCTCGTCGTCGGCCAGCCAGATGGGGGCCAGGCGCACCGGCTCGGCCTCGCCGCCCTGGATCCAGAAGAGTCCGGTCAGCGCGTCGGCATCGGTGCCCTCGGGGAAGGCGGCCAGCAGGCACTCGTAGGCGCCGGGCAGGCAGTCGCGGTCCGAGGCCTGCCGGACGACGGCCCGGACGCGGGCGTCGTCGCCGCGGGCCGCCAGCGCCTTGGGCAGGTCGACGGCCGCGATCTGGGCGTGGTCCTCGGTGACGCCGCGCAGCGGCTGGTCGGCCGGCCGGAAGCGGAGCAGCTTCTGCCCCTTGCGGTTGTCCAGGGCCACGGCCAGGCCGCGGAGCCGTTTGCCCGGGGCGGTCTCCAGCGCCGGGGCCAGCGCCCCGCGGTGCAGGGTCTCGGCGGTCAGCACGGTGATCACCCCGCCGGCCGTTTCGCCCTGCCAGGCCCGGGTCCGCCCCCCGCCGCCCACGTTGATGAGGCCCGGCTGGCGGACCGGAGGCGGCCCCCAGGTGAAGAGCTCGACCGTCTTGAGGCCCGAGCCGCCGCACGAGCGGCAGGCGGTCGCGCCGGTGCCGGCGCAGGTCGCGCAGGTGGCCGGCAGCCGCCCCGAGCCGCCGCAGCGTTTGCAGGCCCGCCGGCCGTTGCCGGCGCAGACGTCGCAGGGCACGTCCTTGGCGCCGTTGCACTCCGGGCAGATCCGCTCCATGTTGTAGCCCAGCGTGCCGCCGCGCACCAGGCCGGTGCCGAAGCAGCGGGTGCAGGTCAGCTTGCCGGATGCGTTGCAGACCGGGCAGGCGGACTGGCCGGCCCCGGCGCAGTCCGGGCAGCGGCCCTCGCCCTTGCCGCCGCAGTCCGGGCACTTGCCCCGCCCGGAGCCGGCGCAGGCCGCGCAGCGCACCGCCAGGCGGTCGTCGGCGGTGCGGAGCAGGCCCTCGACCGTGCTGCCGCCGCCGTCGGCGAGCTTGGGGAAGTGCCGGCGCAGCAGGTCGCGCTGCAGCTCGGAGCGCCTGCCGAGCTCGGCGTCCGCGAAGTCGCGGCGGAAGGCCCGCAGCGCGGCGGCGCCCTCCTCGGGCCCCTTGTCCTCCAGGAGCCTGGCGGCCGCCAGCAGGGCCTTGACCGCCTCGCTCTCCCGGCGCTTGTCGAGCTCGGCCAGCTGCGGCGCGGCGGCCGGGCGCAGCGCCGGGTCGAGCGTCAGCGCCAGGCCGAAGAGCCGGCGGGCCTCGGCATCCATGCCGCTGGCCGCGCACCAGGCGCCCAGGTCGAAGGCCCCGCGGGCGTCGGCCGGGTCGAGCTTCTCGATGGCCTGGCGGTAGTATTCGGCCGGGGCCAGCAGGACCTTGGGGTCCACCGGCCGCCAGACCAGCCGGCGGATCTGGGCGCGGTCGATCTCCACGGCCCCGGCGCGCACCCGGATGCGCACGCGGGCGCCCTGGACGCCCAGGCCGGCGCAGGCCGCGCAGGGGGCCTGCTTCCCGCCGGCGCAGGCGGCGCAGGGCTTGCCGCCCTGCCGTCCGGATCCCGCGCAGGCCGCGCAGGCGGCCGTCCCGGTCCCGGCGCAGTCCCCGCACTTGTCCGAGAGTATCTGGCCCTCGAGCTGGGCGCCGTCCTTCATCTCGATGACGTCGGCGCGCGCGCCAGCGCACGGGGCGGCCAGCTCGGCGGCGAAGGACGCCAGCGCCAGCAGGGCGGCGGCCAGGAGCGGGCGCAATCAGGTCCCCTCGGTGCCCTGGCCGGGCCGCGCGCCCGTGGGCGGGGCCGGGCCGTCCTCGGCGACCTCCAGGGGGGCTCCGGGGATGCGGTAGTGTCCGTCGAACCACCTGCCCAGGTCGAGCAGCCGGCAGCGCTTGGAGCAGAAGGGGAAGTTGGGGGGCAGCTTCACGGCTCCGCCAGGCGCCGCGGGCTGGGCCGGGGCGTCGGTGGCGCGCCCGCAGATCGGGCACTTGGCGGTTGTCATGGCGGGAATTGCCCCGGGTCCGGCCGTTCCGGTCAGGACTCGACGGCCTTCTCGATCTTGTTGATGGCCGACTTGACCGATTCCATCTCGCGCCGCCACTTGACCCGGCCCTCGTAGCCGACCACCACCTGGTACATGTGTTCGGCCTTGCGGAGCTCGCGCTCCAGCGCCCTCAGCCGGTCGGCATCGGCCCGGGCCGAGCGGGCGGGGTCGCGCTCCGGTGCGATCGACGAGATCGTTCCCTTCCTGTAGACCTGTCCGTAATGCCTGCGGCAGTAACACCTGGCGTGAACGGGCTCGCTGCAACCCTTCACCATACATCTGCCGGCACTGGCCATTGGCACCTCCCCACAGGCCCAATTCGTTCCGTCCGACAACGGGATCGATTCTACGTCCCGGCCGGCGACTGTCAAGCTTCAGCGCTTGGCCCTGAAGACCAGGACCGAGCGCGTGGATTCGTCGAAGACGAAGACCGTCTCGTAGAGGCTGGCTGCCAGGTCGCGGGGCCCGTCGCACTCGGCCGGAAACTGGGTGGTGCGCGCCAGCACCTCCCCGGTCTGCGGGTTGCAGAGCAGCGCGGCCTTCTCCCGGGAGTCCAGGGCGAACACCCTGGAGCCGCAGGCCTTGAGGCCGACCAGCCCCTTGAACTGCGCGGTCCAGGGGGCCTTGGCGCCGTCCCTGGAGAGCCGCTCGACCTGCCCGGAGGCCGTTCCGGCGTACACGTTTTCATCCGCGTCCACGGCGACGAAGCGCGGCTTGGAGGCGGTCATCGGCAGCCCGGACAGCTTCTGGGCGTCGACGTCCGCGCGGACCATGGCGTTCTCCTTCCAGGAGCAGGCCACGGCCACGAAACCGCCGCGCAGGGCGGCCAGGGCCGCGGCGTCGGTGATGCCGTCGGGCGGCGTGCCCTTCCTGACCAGCTTGCCGGCGGGCCGGCCGGCGGCGTCGAAGGCCAGGATGGCGTAGGCGCCGGCGTCGAGGACGTAGATCTTCCCCTGGGCGTCGCAGGCCAGGTCGACCGGGTCGTCGAAGGCCTTGCCTCCGCCGAACTCGGCGAGGACCCAGCCCCGCGGATCGACGCGGCGCACGGTCCGGGCCTTGCCGTCGAGCGCCAGAAGCTCGCCGGAGGGCGTGCAGGCCAGTCGCGCGGCCGCCCCGAAGGGCTCCCCGCCCAGGCGGCCCAGGAACTGCCCGGCGACCGAGAAGCGGTCGACGTTGCGGCCCTCGTTGCAGACGGCCAGCACGTCCCCAGACCGGCTGACGGCCAGCCTCGAGGCCGCGGCCAGTTCGCCCGGGCCCGGGACGGTCAGTCCCAGGGAGCGGTCCGCGTGGCGCTCGCCGGCGGGAGAGAAGACCGCCACCTGCTTGAAGCCGGCGTCCAGCACCAGCAGGCTGTCGGTGCCGGGGTCGTAGGCCACGTCCACCGGCCGCCCGGCCTTGTCGGAGCAGGTGAAGCGCCCCGCCGGGCGCCCGCCCCGGAAGGAGACGATCCGGCGGGTTCCCGCGTCGAGAACGTGGACCGTGCCGGCCAGGTCGACCTCCACCGACACGGGGTTCTCCAGCGCCCCCGGCCCGCCGCCGCCGCAGCCGAAGCTGTTGACGAAGGAGCCGTCCGGGGCGAAGACCTGGATGGCCGCCGCTCCGGGCGGGGCGTCGAGCACGCAGATCTCCCCGGCGGGGGAGACGGCCAGGTCCACCGGGTTGCGCAGGCGGCCGTTGCCCTCGCCCCGGGAGCCGATGTCCGCCCCCTCGGCCTTGGCGAACGGGTCGCCCGCCGCGAGCGAGAACCGCTTGATCGTGCAGTTGCGGGTGTCCAGGCAGTAGAGCACCCCGGCGTGGGCGGCGATCCTGGAGAACTCGGTGGGCCACCGGCCGGAGACGGACCTGACGCGGAAGTCGCGGTCGAGCACCACGACCCGGCGGAGTCCGGCGTCCAGCAGGCAGGCGGTCCCGCTCTCGTCGAAGGCCGCGTCCTGGACCCGCTCCAGCAGGTCCGGGGCGCCGATCCTCCCGAGCAGGTCGTAGCGGGCCGGCGGCCGGGCCTCGGGGCCGGTGCCCGCCACCTCGATGACCGCCGGGGCGGAGCGCTCGCCGCGGGAGGAGAGCACGGTGACCGTGATCCGGCACTGCCGGGCGTCGGGCGGCGCGGTCCACTGCACCGTCGGCTCGCTGGTCCGGGCCGCGCTGAGCAGCCCGCCGTCGGCCGACCACTGGTAGGTCAGGAAGGCGCCCTCGATGGCCGGCGCCTCGACGGAGACGGTCAGCTGCCGGCCGGCCGCGGCGGAGGCCTCCTTGGGGGCGATGCTGTGGCCGGTCACCACCGGGGTGGTCAGCAGCCCGCGGCGCACCAGCGAGCTGGCGGCCAGCATGCCCTTCTTGACCCTGGCCCTGGCTTCCGGGGCGACCTCGCGGAGGAAGGCGCAGCGCGAGGACTCCCGGTCGGCCCGGGCCACCTCGACGGAGGCCACCGGCAGTTCCTCGATGAAGACCGGGGTGTCGCCGGCCAGGGGCAGCCGGACCACCCTGGCCTCCGAGAAGATGTCGAAGACCATGCGGTCGGTCACGCCGTGGTCCGCGCCGCGGTCGATGACCACCGCCTCGCCGTCGACCTCGCGGACGCGCGCGGCGATCATCCCGGCGGCCGGCTGGCGGCCCCCGGCCGCGGCCATCTCCACCTTGCCGTTGGCCGTGACCCGGGAGATGAGCCAGGCGCCCCGGACCATGTTGAGCTCCAGCACGCGCGGGGCGCTGCCGGAGATGCTCTTGCCGGCCTCGCCCAGGCGCACGGCGAACTTCCAGACGGCCTCGGCCTGGACCCGGACCGGCGCGCCGTCGCCGGAGCGCTCCACGACGCTGAACCCGCCGATCTCGTGGCGGCTGGACTCCACGGTCACGCCGGCGCCGAAGAGCTCGCGGGCGTCGCGCTCGAAGCCTATGGCCAGTTCGTGGCCGTCCTTGGCCGAGCGGTCCACGAGCCGGACCATCCCGTCGACCTCGCCCTTGGCGAAGGCCGCGTCGAAGACGGCCAGCTGGCGCTCGACCCGCTCCTGCTCCTGGCCGGTCTCGGCCCGCGCGCGGATCTTGCCGACGCGGTCCTGGTCCTCGGCCGAAAGCCCGGACTTGATGCCGGCCAGCGCGGCCAGGCAGGCGGAGTACTTCCTGGCGCCGAGCAGGGCCTCGGCCTCGGCCAGGCCCTTGGCGGCGGAGTCGGCCATGGCCCCCAGGTTGTCGCAGGCGGCGCCGCGCTCGACGGCGTCGCGGAACTTGGGGCAGACCTTGACGACCTCGTCGTACCGGGCCTTGGCCTGGGGGTACTTCTTCTCGGCGAAGAGGACCTCGGCCTCGTCCCAGGCCTTGCGCGCCTGGGCGGTCCGGGCCGACAGGGCCTCGATCTCCGGAGTGGCCGCCGCCAGGCGGCTGAGCACGGCCAGGTTCTCGGCGGCCTCGCGGAAGCGGCCCTGCTCCTGGCTCTCGCGCAGCAGCGCCAGGCTGGTGCGGACCCGGCCGTCGTTCTCGTCGGCCTTGACCATCAGCTCGCGGGCGTCGCGGTAGTGGGAGTGCCACGCCGGGATCCGGGCGAAGCCCTCCCGCGCGGCGGCCCACTGCCGGCCGGTGAACTTCTCGTCGGCCCCGGCGAACTCCCGGTCCCAGCGCTCCTTCTCGGCCGCCTGGATCTTCCTGGCCCGCTCCTGGAGCGCCTCGGCGTCGCGGAACCGGGGATCCAGGGCGGCGACCTTCTGGAGCTCGGCGATGGCCGCGCTGGCCTGGTCGTACCCGGGGCTGGCGGCGCCCAGGAGCTCCGCCGCGGTCCGGTAGGGGGCCTCGAGCTCCTTGGTCGGCTTCATCTCGACGGCCGCCTCGGCCAGGGCGGGCGTCACGCCCTCCGCCGACAGCTGCAGGGCGAGGTCCAGCGGCTCGTATCCGCGGCGGCGGATGCTCAGGGTGTACTTGCCGGCCGGCAGTTCAGGGACGTCCTGGAGATTGGCGGCCGAGAGCTGCCGCGTCCCCCCGGCGGGCAGGGCCAGGGAGAGCTCGGCGTCCTTGGGGACGCGCGGGGCCAGGGCCGAGAGGCCCAGGGTGAGCGAGGCGTGCGGCTTCCGGGGATCCTCGACGGCCGGCGGCCCAACGGGGGTGGTGTGCGGCGGCTTCTTGGGGTCGTCGACCACGGGCAGTCCGGGGGGCGTGGCCTCCGGCGGCCTCTTCACGTCATCGACCACGGGGAGCCCGGGAGGGGTGGCCTCCGGGGGCCTCTTCACGTCGTCGACCACGGGCAGCCCGGGAGGCGTGACCGCCACCGGGCCGGGGCCCGCCGAGGGATCGGCCGGCGGCTTCGCCGCGGGGGTCTTGTTCAGATAGAAGGCCGCCCCGAAGCCCAGGCCGACGGCCAGGAGCACCACCGCGGCCACGGCCACCAGCAACCAGCGGCCGCCGCCGGCCACGGGCGGGTAGGCGCTGGTGCCGGTTCCCGGCGCGGGGGAGGCCGGTCCGCCCCTGCCGCCTGCCAGGTCGGCCGGAGTCAGGGTCGGCGGGGTCAGCTCCCCGCGGACGTGGGCCGGCAGGGGCATGGTCGGCTCGCCCACGGCCCGGGCCGCTCCGCCGATCAGCATGGTCGGGTCGGTCTGGCTCTCGCCGGACTTGACCCGGGCGACGGCCTTGAGCAGCTCGGCGGGGGTCGCGAAGCGTTCGTCGGGCTTCTTGGCGATGCACTTGAGGACCAGGCCGTCGACCTTGGTCGGCACCTTGGGATTGACGGCGCTGGGCGGCTTGGGGGCCTCGTGGAGGTGCTTGTAGATCACCGTGCCGGGGTTGTCGCCGGTGAAGGGCACCGCGCCGGTGAGCAGCTTGTAGAGCACCATGCCCAGCGAGTAGATGTCGCTGCGGCAGTCCACCTCGGACCCCTCGCCCTGCTCCGGGCTCATATAGGAGGGCGTGCCGATGACCAGCCCGGGCTGGGTGATGTTGTTGAGCTCGCCGGACGGCTTGGCCAGGCCGAAGTCCATGACCTTGACCACCTCCTTGCGGTCGATCATGATGTTGGCCGGCTTGATGTCGCGGTGGACCAGCCCCTTCTCGGCGGCGGCGTCGAGCGCCCGGGCCACGTGCATGATGATGTCCAGGGCCTCGTCGACCTCGAACTTGCGCCCCTCGGCCAGCAGGCCCTCCAGGCTCTGGCCCTCGACGTACTCCATGGCGAAGTAGTGGACGCCGCGCTGCTCGCCGACGTGGTAGATCTGGACGACGTTGGGGTGGACCAGGCTGGCCGCCGCGCGGGCCTCGCGGCGGAAGCGCTCCACGAACTCGGGGTTCTCGGAGAACTGGCGGGGGAGGAGCTTGAGGGCCACCATGCGCTCCAGGCTCTCCTGCCGGGCCAGGTATACCGTGCCCATCCCGCCCTCGCCGATCTTCTTGACCACGGTGAAGTCGCCGAGCTGGACGCGCGTGGGGTTGTTCATTATCGGATCTCCAGAGGGCCCGCGTGCCGCGGCCGTTTCGCCGGTCCCAAGGTTACCTCCCCGGGCGGGCTCTTCAACTGAATTTCGGCCTGCGGATTGCGGATGGCTGCCAGGCGACGAGTCCCTGGACGAGGCCGCAACGACGATTCTCACGCCAAGCCGCCAAGGACAACGGCAACAACGGGTACCTGGCGTTGTCGTTGGCCGTTCTTGGCGTTCTCGGCGGCTTTGCGTGAGAACGACAACGGTATTCCTCACGCCAAGTCGCCAAGCGCGCCAAGAACTGCTGGGTCTCTCTCGACATGGAAGACCGTAGCCGTCGTTGTTCTTGGCGGCTTTGCGTCTTGGCGTGAGATACGCCGCCTTCAAGCGCCCGGCGAGTCACGCACCCGCGCGGAGCGGGCGCGGCCGGCACTTTTGCCTTGCCATCCCGCCGCCCGCGGCTATGCTCGGGCCAGTCCGGAAGGGGGGATCCTCCGGAGGGCTTTCGATGGTCTGGATGCGCCGGTCCGCCTCAATCCTGCTGGCATTGTTCACGGGCACGGCTCTGGCTGCGGCCACGGCCGCGGCCGACGCCCCGGCCCCCAGGCCGGCGGGGCCCGCGCCCGGCGAGGTCCCCGCCGAGACCGCTCCCGCCAGGCCTGCGCCGCCCCCGTCCCCGCCGCTCAAGGCGGTTCGCGACATCGACTTCTCCGCCGCCCTGGCGGAGGCCCGCAAGGCCGCCGCCCCCGCGTCGGCCTCCCCCGAGAAGAAGGAGCTGCTGGCCGGCCTGCTGCTGCTCTCCGGCCGCGCCGACGAGGCCCGGGCGGTGCTGCTGGCCCTCCAGCCCCCGCGCGACCGCCCCGATTCCGCGGCGGCCATGGGCCTGGCCGTGGCCGCCCTGACCGAGCAGGTGCGCGCCCAGCGCGAGCGCCGGCGCGGCGAGAAGTTCACCGAGGAGGAGGCCGCCCAGCGCCTGCGGCTGGGGCTGCTCTGCGTGGCCAGCCGGAACGAGCGGGCGGCCCACGAGGTCGTTGCGGCCCTCGGGCCGCTCCAGGGGCCGGCCGAGAACCTGCGCCTGGCCCTGCTGGGGCTGTCGGCCGCGGCGGCCGACGCGCGCGAGGAGGGCGTGCGCGCCGCCGAGGAACTGGCCCGGCGGCTCTCCGGCGAGAACCGCCTGGATCTGCGGGCGCTGACCCTGGTCGACTCGGTGCAGGCCTACGGGGTCTACACCGAGCGGGCCGCCGGGACCTGCCGGGTCGGCGAGGACCTCCGGGCCTACTGCGAGGTGCTCAACTTCGCCTGCCGGCAGCTCGATCCCGCCCCGCCGGCCGGCGGCGCCGCCCCCGAGCTGCCCGGCACGAGCCACCTCACGGCGCTGGACGTGGACCTGACCTTCCTGGAGGACGTGGCCGCGGCCGCCGCCGAGCGGGACCGGCCGGAGCAGAGCCGGGTGGTCCTGCACAGCCGGGGCTACGCCCAGGTCCGCCACCGCACCCGTTCGGAGATACACGACCTGCACCTGGTCATCCGGTTCCAGGTGCCCCGCCAGTTCGCGGCGGCCGACGGCCGGCGCTGCTGGGTGAAGGTCACGGTCAGGGACATGGCCACCGGACAGGAGGCGGTCTCCGCTCCGCTGGAGCTGAAGATCGCGGGAGGACAGTGATGGCCGCCAAGGTCTGCCCCAACACCGTCAAGTGCACCTGCACCTACCCGGGCTGCCCGCGCCACGGCAAGTGCTGCGAGTGCCTGGCCTATCACCTCGCCCAGAAGCAGCTGCCCGGCTGCTGCTTCCCGCCGGCGGTGGAGAAGACCTACGACCGGTCCTTCGAGAGGTTCGTCAAGGCCAACGGCGGGTAGGGTGCGGGCGCCGTTGGGCGTT
>JAKLDR010000157.1 GCA_022703445.1 Planctomycetota bacterium
CTGGCGGGGGGCCACCAGGGCGACGAAGACCACGACGGGCAGGAGCAGGTCGGGCCCGGCCCCGCCGGGAGTGGCCAGCAGCGGGCCAACGGCCATCTCCGCAGCCGCCAGGACCGCGCAGACCGTGCCCAGAAACCAGCCGCGCACGGGCGCCTACCCCGCCGGTTTCCGCCCGGCCGAACCGGAGCGTCCGCCCGGCGCCGGCTGTTCGGCCGGCCGCTTGGGGCCGGGCCGGCCCTCCGGCGCAGTTCCGGTGATGACCCACACCGTCTCGGGGCTCACCGCGGCCATGGCCGGGGCCACGAATATCCGGTAGAAGGGCTGGTCCGGGGCGTGGACGGCCACGTCCACCTCACCGATCAGGCAGCCGGGGGGAAAGGCGCCGTCCAGGCCGCTGGTGACGATCTGGTACCCGTTGCGGACCTGGCGGTCGCCGCGGGTTATGAAGCGCAGCTCGATGCGGCCGTCGACGACCTCGACGATGCCCTGCTGGCGGGTCTCGACGATCATCGCCGGAACGATCACGTCCGGATGGCCGAGCATGACCACCCGCGACGTCCCCGGGGAGACCTCGGCGACCAGGCCCAGCACCGATTCCCCGACCAGCACGGCCTGGCGCGGCTCGACGCCCTGGTCCGAGCCGCAGTCGACGATCAGTTCGCAGTTCTCCCAGCGGCCCGGCCGGCGGATGACGTTGGCCGCCACCGGCACGCCCCTCCGCCAGCTGTTCCGCTCCTTGGCGCGGCGCAGCCCGGCGGCCTCCTCGCTGGCGCGCTGCAGGCTCTTGAGCTGGTCCTGGGCCTCGGCCAGCTGGGCGCGGGTCTGGGCGTGGGCCTGGCGCTCGGCCTCCAGCTGCTGCTGCAGCTCGGTGCCGCGCCCGAAGGCGGCCAGGCGCAGGCGCAGGCCCATCCCCACGCTCCGCACCGAGCCGGTGATCGGAGAGAAGAGCGAGGCGGCGGCCAGCCGCACCCGGGCGCTGACCGCGGCCGGGAGGACCAGGAGCAGCAGCGAGGCGGCCAGGGCCACCAGCAGCGCCCGGCGGCGCGACATGTTCTTCAGGTCGAACTTGAGCTTCACACCGGTCATTATGGCCGTCCCGGCCGCGGAATGCAACGGCCCGCAGGACCCGGAAAACCCCGGGGGCGGCCCCGCGCCGGGCGGCCGCCCCCGAAGACCCGCAGCGGGCCGCAGGCGCCCTCAGCGGCCTTCGTTATCGGCGTCGGCCTCCAGCAGGTCGCGCACGTCGTTGTTGTCGATGTCCTCGAGGATGGCCCCGGTCCCCCGGACCACCGCGGTCATGGGGTCGTCGGCCACGGTTACGGGGAGGCCCGTCTCGCGGCTGATGAGCTTGTCCATGCCGCGCAGGAGCGAGCCGCCGCCGGCCAGGGTGATGCCCCGGTCGATGAGGTCGGCGGAGAGCTCCGGCGGGGTGCGCTCCAGGGTCTGCTTGACCGCGCTGAGAATGGCCTCCACCGGCTCCTTGAGGGCCTCGCGGATCTCCTCCGAGCGGATGGTGGCGGTGCGGGGCAGGCCGGCGATCAGGTCGCGGCCCTTGACCACCATGGTCTTCTCTTCCTCGAGAGGGTAGGCCGAGCCGAGCTCGATCTTGACGCGCTCGGCGGTGGCCTCGCCAACCATGAGGTTGTAGGTGCGGCGCATGTGCTGGCTGATGGCCTCGTCGAACTCGTCGCCGGCGATGCGCAGGCTCTCCGAGGTGACGATGCCGCCGAGGGAGATAACCGCGACCTCGGTGGTGCCGCCGCCGATGTCCACGATCATGTTGCCGACCGGCTCGCCGACCGGCAGGCCCACGCCGATGGCCGCGGCCTTGGGCTCGCTGACCAGGTGCACCCGGCTGGCGCCGGCGCGCTTGGCGCTCTCGCGCACCGCGGTCTTCTCGACGGAGGTGATGCCGCTGGGCACGGCCACCACCACCTGGGGAGCCACCCCCCAGGAGTGCGGCTGGACCTTGCGGATGAAGTAGCTGAGCATGGCCTCGGTGATGCTGTAGTCGGCGATCACCCCGTCGCGCATCGGGCGGATGGCCTCGATGTTCCCGGGGGTCTTGCCGAGCATGGCCTTGGCCACCTCGCCGACGGCCTCGCCGTTGAGGAGCACCCGGCTGGTGCCCTTGTAGACGGCCACCACCGACGGCTCGGCCAGCACGATCCCCTCGCCGCGCACGTACACGAGGGTCGTGGCGGTACCGAGATCGATGCCGACGTCCTTGGAAAGGAAACGCCCGAGGATTCCAGGGAATAACACTACGCCCGCTCCGTCCCCCCCGGCACCACTGTCACGTCAGGATTCGGCCCGGACCTACTGCCCGAACAGCTTGTAGCCGAAGTTGGCCTTGTCCTGCAGCTCCATGAGCACCAGGACCGTGGCCGTGATGAAGATCGCTGCCGAGACCGCCAGCATGACCGTGTAGACGTCGTCGCGCGGCTTGGCTACGCTTACCGGCTTGACTTCCTCTTCGGACTCAGGCATGTTTCGCCCCTCCCGCTCGGTTCCGGTAAGACCTGCTCAGCTGCCCCGCGACGACATGGCGTCGTCGCCCGGCTTGATGGGCGTGCGGGACTCGATGACCTGCCCGCCGGCGAAATCGTTCCACACCGTGGTCACGCGGATCTTGCCGATGTACTCGGGGGCCGCCGCGCCGCCGCGGTAGATCAGGAAGATGGTGCCTTCCTTGATGCCCGAGTCGGAGCCGGCGCCCAGGGCCACGTTGCCGGTGTTGCGCACATCGACGACCTTGGTGCGCACGTCAGGCACGTTGACCAGCGTCAGGCGGTAGCCCTTGGAGACCGCATCCTTGAGCGCGAACTCGGAGTTGGCCAGATCCTCGGCCATGCGCTTGCGGTCCTTGTGGAGATCCTCGATGTTGTTCTTCAGGGTGGTGTTGTCGTTCTGGGCATCGACCAGCAGCTTCTTGAACTCGTCGGTGTCCATCTGCAGGCGGACGTTGGCCTCCTTGAGGGCCATGACCGTCTTGCGGGTTTCCTCGAGCTCGCCGCGCATCTTCTGGACCTGCTCGAGCAGCACCTTCTTCTCGTCGGCGGCCGCCTGAGCGAGGTTGCGGGCGTCGGCCTGCTTCCTCTCGCTCTCCTCGAGCTTCATGGTCTGGTCCTTGGCGGAGGCCTTCTCGCGGGCGGCCTCCTCGACGGCGGCCTGCTTCTCGGCGGCGAGCTTCTTGACGGCCAGGGCCTTGTCCTCGGCCACCTTGGCCAGCGAGGTCTCGCCGACCACCTTGGTGTCGGTGTCGACCTTCAGGCCGTCCGGATAGGCCGTGCCCATCAACTGCAGCCACACGTGCTTGAAGGCCTTGTCGGTGCTGCCTCTCTCGGCCACCGCCTTGGCTTCCCTCTCCGCGTACTTGACGCGCTTGGAGTAGAGCGTCAGGGTGAAGATGAGAAAGGCTACGGCCAGCGCAAAGTTGATGACCACGAAGATTTTTGCGAGCGTGCTCACCGTCAGTTCCTCCCCTCGCCAAGCCTCGAAGACTTGCGGTTTTCGGCCCCTGCAATCGCAACCGACCGGGCCCCCTCCACCCTCGGGAGAGCGTCCGGATTCTCGCCAGCCCAGGCGAGGCTGTCAAGTCATTTTTGAGGATGCGAGCCGTTTTAGGCGCCGATTCGCTCGCTTTCCGAACGCGCCTGCGCGGCGATTCACGGCGTCCTGAGCGGCCTCGGCGCCCTGGGCAGGCTGTTGCGCCCTTGCGCTCCCGGGCCTCCGGGCTAGAATCCGCGCCGGCCCGGGCGGCAGGAATATGATTCCGGCCGGCCTGGTTCTGCACTGACGCGGCCGGCCGGGCCGCCGACGGAGTCGGAAGCTTGAGCGAACCTAAGAAGACCCGGGCGCTGGCGCTGCTCTCCGGGGGGCTGGACAGCTCCCTGGCCATCCGCATCGTCCAGGCCCAGGGCGTCGAGGTGGTCGCGCTCCACTTCAAGAACATCTTCCACTGCGGGTCCGGCCAGCCGGACAAGCTCTCCTTCGCGGAGCGCTCGGCCCAGGCCCTGGGCGTCGAACTGCGGGTGCTCAACAACACCCCGATGATCATGGCCGCGGTGCGCAATCCCCGCCACGGCTACGGCAAGAACCTCAACCCCTGTCTGGACTGCCGCGAGTACATCTTCGGCGTGGCCCGGAAGATGATGCCCGAGCTGGGCGCCAGCTTCCTGGTCTCCGGAGAGGTGCTCGGCCAGCGCCCGATGAGCCAGCGGGCCGACGCCATGCGGCTCATCGACCGCGAGGCGGGCGTCGAGGGCCTGCTGCTCAGGCCGCTGTCCGCCAGGGTCATGGCCGAGACCGTGCCGGAGAAGGAGGGCTGGGTCCGGCGCGACGAGCTGCTGGCCATCCGCGGCCGCTCCCGCCGGGTCCAGTACGACCTGGCCAAGCGGCTGGGCGTGACCGTCTTCTCCGCGCCGGCCGGCGGCTGCCTGCTGACCGACCCCGGCTTCGCCGCGCGCATGCAGGACCTGCTCGATAGCGTCCCCGATTTCGTGGAGAACGACGTGGAGCTGCTCAAGCACGGCCGGCACTTCAGGCTCTCCCCGGCGGCCCGCGCCGCGGTCGGCCGGCACCAGGAGGACAACCGCGCCATCGAGGCGCTGGCCCGGCCCGGCGAGACGCTGATCGAGGTTGCGGCCGGCGGCAGTCCGGCCACGCTGGTCCGGGGCCGCCCGTCCGAGGCGGACCTAGCCCTGGCCGCGGCGCTGACCGCCCGCTACTCCCGCAGCCGCGAACTGCCCTCGGTCGAGTGCGATCTCATCGCCGTGATCGAGGGGCCCGGCCGCGGCGAGTCCCGCAGGATAGCCGTGGCCCCGGCCGCCGACGAGGCCATCGACCGCCTGGTCGTCGGCCGGGCCGGAGCCTGAGCCGTGGCCGGCGCGGTCTCGCGGCAGGCGGAGCGCAGGCTGGAGAAGCTCCGGCGCCGGCTGGCCGAGCTGGACAGCGCCTGCCTGGCCTACTCCGGCGGCGTCGACAGCACCTTCCTGGCCGCCGTGGCCGCCGGCGTCCTGGGGCGGAGGTTCCTAGCGGTCACCGCGGCCAGCGAGACCTACCCGGAGAGCGAGCGGCGCGAGGCGCTGGCGCTCGCCAGGCGGCTCGGCTTCCGCCACCGGATGATTCGCACCAGCGAGCTGGGCATAGCCGGCTTCAGCGCCAACCCCCCGGACCGCTGCTACCACTGCAAGCGCGAGCTCTTCGGCAAGCTCGTGCGCCTGGCCCGGCGGGAGGGCCTGGCGGCCATGCTCGACGGGCAGAACGCCGACGACACCGCCGACTACCGGCCGGGCGCCCGGGCCGCCGCGGAGCTCGGCGTGCTCAGCCCCCTCAAGGAGGCCGGCCTGACCAAGCGGGACATCCGGGCGCTCTCCCGCCGGATGGGCCTGCCCACCTGGAAGAAGCCGGCCCAGGCCTGCCTGGCCAGCCGCTTCCCTTACGGCCAGTCCATCACCAGGGAGAAGCTCGGCCGCGTGGCCGCCGCCGAGGAGTTCCTGCGCGGGCTGGGCCTGGGCCAGCTCCGCGTGCGCGACCACGGAAGGCTGGCCCGCATCGAGGTGCCGGCGGCGGACATAGCCAGGCTGGCCGCGCCGCGCCTGCGCTCCAGGCTGACGGCGGCGCTGAGGCGGCTCGGCTACACCTGGGTGGCGCTGGACCTCCAGGGCTACCGGACCGGCTCGATGAACGAGGCGCTGTGAGCGGCGGCCCGGGATGCCCGCTTCGGACTTGACTAATCCGCCGTCCCGGGGCAAACTTCCTGGCACATGGAACTGATCTACTGCGCCAAGTGCGGCAAGAAGATCCCGCCGGGGGGGCCCGACGAGGGCAGGCGCTTCCTCATCGACGGCGAGCCGGTATGCCCCAAGTGCTACGACCGGCGGCCGGCCGACCAGCACACCGGCAACACCGTCATGGCGACCGACCCGGTCCCGGCCAGGCGCCGGACCAGCCAGATGTCCATCCCCGCCGCCAAGCGCCCGAGCAGCCGGCTCATGGCGGCGGTGCCTCCCGGTGAAGGCCGGCCCTCGCAACGCCTGAGCCAGGTGCGCCCAGGCGGCACCGCCATGTGGCTGGCCGCGGCCGCCGCCTTCGTGCTGGCCGCGGCAGGGGGAGTGGTCTTCCTCATGCGGAGCGGCGACAGCCCCGGGACTGTGCCCGCGACCGCCGGCGCGACCGCCCCGCCCGCCGGACGGAACCCGACCGAGCCGTCGCCGCCGCCGCCCACCTCTCCACCCGTGGAGAAGGGCGGCAGCCAGCTGGCCGCGGCGCTGGACTACTGGCGGGACAACCCCGGGAACTTCCCGGAGGCCATGGCCCGGTTCCAGGCGGCCCGGGCTTCCAAGGACGCCAGGACCATCAAGGCCGCCGAGCAAGGCCTGGGCGAGGTCCTGGCCGCGCAGAAGAAGGCCGCGGAGGCGCAGCTGGCGCTGCTGCGGGAGCGGGCCGAGCCGCTGGCTGAGGCCGGCGACTACGACGGGGCACTGGCCGTCTACGGCGAACCCCCGCCGGCCACCCTGGCCACGCCCCTCGCCCCCATGCTCAAGGCCGCCCGGGAGGAGCTGACCGCCAAGGCCGCCGCGCGGCTCAAGGCGGCGTGCGACGCCGCCGAACGCCTCTCCCAGGCCGGGCAGCCCGAGAAGGGCCTCGCCGAGCTCGACGGGGTCAAGGCCGTGAAATGCGCGGCCTGGGACCAGAACAAGCTCGCCGCCCTGCGCGAGAAGCTGGAGAAGGAGGCCGCCGCCCGCGCCGCCGACGCCCGCAAGGGACAGGAGGCCGAGGCCCGCAAGCGCGCCGAGCAGGTGCTGGAGCGCTTCGAGGCTTCGGCGCTGGCCGGCAACCGCGCGTTCGCCGCCGAGACTCTGACCGCCGACCGCCGGGAGCTCGACAAGGACGCCCTGGCCGCCATGGCCGCGGAGCTCGACGCCGCCGGCCGGGTGGCCGCCTGCCTGAGCGCCATGGACGCCGAGCGCCGGAAGGCCCTCGCCGGCCTGGCCGGGCAGGACGTCCGGCTGCGCCTGCGCGACGGGCAGATCCTGCGCGGGCGCGTAGACAAGGTCCTGGACTCCGGCCTCCAGCTCCTGGTGACCATCCAGGAGGGGAGGTTCGACGGCAGCGCCATGAAGACCGCGCGCTTCGCCGACCTGGCCGCCGGCGAGATGGGCCGGCTGGCGCCGACGGCCGCCCCGGCGGATGCCGACGGCCGGGTGGCCGCAGCCCTCTTCCGACTCGCCGAGGATGACCCCGCCGGCGCCCGCGAAGCGCTCAAGGAGGCCGCCGACCACGCGCTGGCCGGCAGGCTGTCCCGCCACCTGGCCGAGGCCGAGCGCCGCGCCCGGGAGACCGGGGCCGAGGCTTTCTGGAAGGAGCGCCTGGCCGCGAAGATCAAGGAGAAGGGCGCCTACACCGACCCGGAGGCCGGCGAGCTGCTGACCGCCCTGACCGCCTTCCAGAAGGACTTCGGCGAGAGCGAGTTCGCCAAGGGCAAGACCGAGGTTGTCGCCAAGCTCCGACCCCAGCTCGCCTTCCGGCCGGCCGCGGTCCAGGCGCTGTTCAAGGCCAAGGTGGTCAGCTTCGATCCCGAGACGCTGGAGGCGGAGCTGCTCTGGGACTTCTCCGACCCCGCCCAGCTCGCCGATTTCAAACCCACCGGCAAGCCGGACCTCGACAAGGGCCGTCTGGTGCTCAAGAACGGGGAGGGGCTGAGGGCGCTGGCGGCCTTCGGCGCCCGTCTGAAGGTGACCTGCGAGACAGCGCTCCCTGCCGGCAAGGACCACATGTCCGTGAACATCAGCAGCCCGACCGAGAGCGTCGCGCTCTGCCGCAGCATGAACAACGTCAGTCTCTGGAAAAACCCGTCTGGCGTGGGCAATGTGTCAGCCACAGCGGCCACCAAAGTCACCATGGAGATGCTCTGCGACGGCGGCAATGTCACCGCCAAGGCGCTCAACAAGGCCGTCTTCAGCAAGCCCCTCACCCTCAAGGGCTCGCCGCTGGCCTTGAGCCTCAGCAGCTACGACGTGAACGCCACGATCCGGAACCTCCGCGTCAACGGTCCACTCGACCGCGCCTGGCTGGAGAAGGCCCTGGCCGACAAACAGGCCGCCCCGCCGGCCCCGGCCCCCAAGTAGACCCTTCCGGTTGCTTGCAAAGGACGGCCCGCGGGCTATTCTGTCCGCGGAGGACCGATCCAGCCATGACCGCCAAGCGCGCCGGCAAGTTCAGCCTGGCCACCTTCAACGTCAACTCGGTGCGCTCGCGCCTGGACGTGCTCCTGCCATGGCTCGAGCGCAACCGGCCGGACGCGGTCTGCCTCCAGGAGATCAAGGTACAGACCGAGGCGTTCCCGCTCGAGCCCTTCGAAAAGGCCGGCTACTCCTGCGCCGTTTTCGGCGAGAAGAGCTACAACGGCGTGGCCATCCTCAGCCGCGAGCCGCTCGCCGACGTCCGGCGCGGCCTGGAGGACGGCGCGGAGAAGACCGAGCCGGCGCGGCTGATCCGCGCCAGGGTCCGGGGCGTCGCCGTGGTCAACACCTACGTGCCCCAGGGCCACGAGCCCGATTCCGACAAGTTCCGCTACAAGCTGGCGTGGCTAGCGCGGCTCAAGGAGTTCTTCGAGCGCGAGTACTCGCCGAAGGAGCCGGTGCTGTGGTGCGGGGACATGAACATCGCCCCGACGCCCATCGACATCTACGACCCCAAGGGGCTGCTCGGCCACGTGGGCTTCTGCCCGGAGGTCTGGAAGGCGCTAGGCGAGGTGACCGCCTGGGGCTTCGAGGACGTCTTCCGGCGCCACCGCCCGGAGCCGGGCTGGTACAGCTACTACGACTACCGCGCCAAGGACCCGGTGAAGCGCAAGACCGGCTGGCGCGTCGACCACGTCTACTGCTCCGCGCCGCTGGCCGAGCGCTGCACCGACTGCTGGATCGACGTGGAGCCCAGGCTGGCCGAGAAACCCAGCGACCACTGCCCGGTGGTCGCCGAATTCGAGCTCTAGGAGTCCGAGATGACCGCCAAGCCCGCCAAGATCACCCCCCGCGAACGCCTGCTCCGGGTGCTCAACCACCAGAAGACCGACCGGCTGCCCATCGCCCCGGTGGGCATGAGCCCGTTCACCTGGCACGCCGACTTCCCGGCCTACCGGCCGGTGCTGGACGTGGCCGCCAAGCACTGTGAGTTCCTGGCCGGCTTCGGCCTGGACGGCGGCTTCGCGCTCTGCGACCCCAAGGCGCTGGACATGAAGAGCTCCGTGGTCGAGGAGGGCGAGCGCAAGACCGAGACCACCGTCCTGAGGACGCCCAAGGGCGAACTGACCCAGATCCGGGTCCACGACCGCAGCGTGGGCAGCTGGGGCATGCTCAAGCCCTTCGTCGAGAACGAGGACGACCTAGCCCGGATGGAGAGCCTGCCCTTCGAGGCCTTCACGCCGGACCTGTCCAAGCTCCCGGCCTTCCAGGCCAAGGTCGGCGACGCGGGGCTGGCCTACTGCAACGGGATCCGCAACGCGCTGCTCAACGCCACCGCGGGCATGAGCGAGGAGTTCCGGACCCTCTTCTGCTTCTCGGAGCCGGAGCGGCTCCGGGAGATGGTCGAGCGCTGCCAGGAGCGGCTCTTGGCCTACGTGACCCGCATCCTCGACGCCGGGGCCGGGCCGGTCTTCCGCTTCTACTCCATCGAGGACTTCGTCGAGCCGATGATGCCGCCGTCCTTCGTTGACGAGTTCATCGTGCCCTACGACCGCGAGGTGGTCAAGCTGATCCACTCGCGCGGCCGGCACGTGGCCATGCACTGCCACGGGCGGCTCGGCGCGCAGATCGAGCGCATGCTGGCCATCGGCATCGACGGCACCGACTGCTCCGAGTGTCCGCCCCAGAACGACATCGACCTGGCCGGGATGATCGCCAAGGCCGAGGGCCGGATGTTCATCTGGGGCTACATCCAGTTCGAGACCCTGGCCCGGGCCACCCCCGAGGAGGTCGACCGGCTGGTCCGCGAGGCCGTCGCGGCCGGCGGCACCGAGGGGAAGTACGTGCTCAGCCAGGCGGCCAGCCCGTGGATGGCCGAGCTCCCCGGCAAGACCGCCGAGAACATCGTCCGGATGATCGAGGCCGGCGTCAAATACGGCCGGGGCTGAGCCCGGCGGCGCGCGCCAAAAAGCAGCGGGGAGGCCGACCGGCCTCCCCGCTTGTTTGTCCGGAATGCCGACTACTTGGTCTCGGTCTTGGGGGCGTCAGACTTCGGGGCGTCGGTCTTGGGGGCGTCGGTCTTCGGAGCGGCGGGCGCCTCCTTGAAGCTCTCGACCATCAAGATCTTCTTGCCGTCCTTCTCCTTGACCACGCCGGTGACCTCGACTTCCTTCTTGTCGAGGGCCGCCAGGTCCTTAACCACGTCCTTCTTGCCGACCAGGGTGTAGACCACATCGCCGACCTTCAGGGCGTAGGTGGTCTTCTTGCCGTCCTCGGACTTGGTCACGCTGAGCGTGCCCTTGACGGTCTCAGTCTTCTTCTCCT
>JAKLDR010000158.1 GCA_022703445.1 Planctomycetota bacterium
CGAGTATCCTTAAAAACAAACACGACCCGGTGCGATCGTCGGCGGACCGGGAAGCCTCCCAGTGGCCCCCGCTGTCCCCCATCGTTGAAAATGGTACAACCCGGCTTGGCAGGCGCAAGCGACGATACGTCAGCCCTGCCCGTACTCCTTGAGCCGGGCGTAGAGCGTGCTGCGGTCGATGCCCAGCGTCTCGGCGGCCTTGGACTTGTTGCCGCCTGATGCCGCGAGCACCGTCAGAATGTGCTCGCGCACCAGGTCGTCGAGCTTGCGCGCGCCGCCGGCGGCGGGGCCACCGGACGCAGCCGCCGGTGAGGCGCCTCCACCCTGCCCTCCCCCTCCCACTTCCGCAGGCAGGTCTTCAGTGGCGATCCTGCCCGTCGCCGAGAGTATGGCCAGGCGTTCGACCAGGTTGCGCAGCTCGCGAACGTTGCCGGGCCAGAGGTAGGCCAAAAGCTTCTCCCGCGCCTCGGGCTCGAGGACCAGCGCCGGCCGACCCAGGCGCCGCGCGGCCGCGGCCAGGAAGTGGTCGAGCAGCAGTCCGACATCCCCGCCACGTTCGGCCAGAGGCGGCAGCGCGATCCTGAGAACGTTGAGGCGGTAGTAGAGGTCCTGCCGGAACTTCTTGTCCCTGACCTCCGCCTCCAGGTCGCGGTTGGTGGCGGCGATCACCCGCACGTCCACCCGGCGCACCTGGCTCTCCCCGACCCTGGAGAGTTCGCCCTGCTCGAGCACCCTGAGGAGCTTGGCCTGGGCGCCGGCGGAGAGTTCGCCGATCTCGTCGAGGAAGAGCGTGCCGCCGTCGGCCAGTTCGAACCGCCCCACCCTCTCGCCGGCGGCGCCGGTGAAGGCGCCCTTGGCGTGGCCGAAGAGCTCGCTCTCGATGAGGCTCTCGGCCAGGGCGGCGCAGTTCACGACCTCGAAAGCCTCGGACGCCCTCCGGCTGGCAGCGTGGATGGCCCTGGCCACCAGCTCCTTGCCGGTGCCGCTCTCGCCGGTGACCAGGACCGCGGCGTCGGTCGGGCCGGCCTGGGCGATGAGCCGCCGGACCTCCTTCATGGCCGGGCTCTGGCCGAGCATTTCCCCCGCCCCGAGCTCTCCGGACAGGCGACCGATTTCGGCGCGGGCCCGGGCCAGTTCCGATGCCCCGGAGAGCGCGCCGGCGGCCAGCAGCGCGGCGGCCCCGGCCAGTTCAAGGTCCTCCGGCCCGAAGGGCACGGCCCTGCCCAGGCGGTCGGCGTAGAGGACGCCCACCGCCCGGCCGCCGGACGACAGCGGGGCGGCCAGGGCGGTGCAGATGCGGTTGATCTCGATGCTCCTGGCCGCCGCCAGCTCCGGGTCGGACCCCGGGTCGGTCATGAGCACGGACAGGTTCTCGGCGCGGGCCCGCTCCACCACGGTATGGCTGGCCGGGACCTTGTCCGGATCGGCCGCGAATGATCCGTCCGATGCGCTCCAGGCCACGGATTTGTCTCCGGATCCCAGGAACACGAAGACCCGGTCGGCCTGCAGGCGCTCGGCCAGGCTCCGGCCCAGGGCGGCCAGCACCTGTTCCGGGGTGCGGGCCTGGGTGCAGGCCCGGGCCACCGCGAAGAGGCTGCGCAGGTCGGCCATCGCCCGCTCCGAGGCGCCCTTCCCGCCCGGCTGGATCAGCGTGGCCCGCTCGGCAACCAGGGTGTCCATCCTGGGAGGCTCGGCGGCCGGGGCCTGGGCTGACTGGGGCGTCAGGCGCCGGGATCCGGTCGGGGGCGTTTCGCGATAGACGAGCACCATGGCCCCTATGCAGATCTCGTCCCCGTCCGACAGCTCCTGTTCGCCGGCCCGCGTGCCGTTTACCATGGTGCCGTTGGAGCTGCCCAGGTCGCGGACGCGCCAGGCGGCGCCCTGGCGGAAGATCTCGCAGTGGCGGCGCGAGGCGCGGCCGTCGTCGATGCGCAGATCGACGGTCACGTCGCGTCCGATGAAGAAGTGGTCGCCGCGGATCTCGGTGAAGAACCCGGCGCGCGGCCCGGTGCGCTGCTCGATGAAGGGCATGCCCCGTTCCTCCGGTCAGGTCTTCTCGAAGGGATGGAAGAGCTGTTTGTAGGTCTCCTGGGCGTAGCGATCGGTCATTCCGGCTATGTAGTCAGCCGCCACGCGGGGCAGCCCGTCCGCGGCGATGCGCTTCCTCTCGGCCGGCGGCATGGTGTCTCCGTCGCGCTTGATGAACTCCGTGAACATCTCCTCGAGGAACCTCTCTGCCTTGCCGGTCATGCGCATGACCCGGTGGTGGCGGTAGAGGCGTTCCATGAGCGCGGCCTGGAACTCGTTCTTGACCGGCAGGAAGTCCGCGCTGAAGGTCACTGCGGCGCGGGGGGCCGAGCGGACCGCGTCGAGAGACTCCAGGCGCATCTCCTGGATGGCGGCCTGCGCCGAGGACACCAGGTCCTGCACCTGCAGGTTGATCAGTTCGCGGACCACGGCGGCGCGGTGCATCTTGCCGTCGAGGCCGCCGCCGACCCGGCGCCCGGCCATTCGCCACAGGGCCAGGTCCTCCAGGTTGTCCGCGGCTATCAGCCGGCTCTCCAGGCCGTCGTCGAGGTCGTGGCTGTTGTAGGCGATCTCGTCGGCGGCGGAGACCACCTGGACCTCCAGGCTGGGCATGTGGTCGAACTCGCCGCCGGCCGCGGGGCGGCCGGGCCGGTCGTGCGCGGTGTTGTGCAGCACGAAGCCCTCGCGGACCTCGTAGCTGAGGTTGAGGCCCTCGAACTGCGGATAGCGCTTCTCGAGGACGTCGGCGACGCGCAGGCCGTGGGCGTTGTGCTCGAAGCCCACGGCCTCGCCCTGGCCGCGCAGCAACCGGTCGAGCACCCGCTCGCCGGCGTGCCCGAAGGGCGTGTGGCCGATGTCGTGGGCCAGCGCCAGGGCCTCGACCAGGTCCTCGTTCAGCCCCAGGACCCGGGCGATGGTCCGGCTGATCTGGGCCACTTCCATGGTGTGGGTCAGCCGCGTGCGGTAGTGGTCGCCCTCGTGATTGACGAAGACCTGGGTCTTGTACTCCAGGCGCCGGAAGGCCGTGGAGTGGACGATGCGGTCGCGGTCGCGCTGGAAGCGGGAGCGCAGGTCGTGTTCCGGCTCCGGGTGGCGGCGGCCCAGGCTCCGGGCGGAGCGCACCGCGTAGGGCGCCAACTGCTGCTCTTCGCGCCGCTCCTGGTCCTGACGGGTGACGAGCATGCCGGCTACACTCCCCTGGTCTCGGCGGCGAAGGCCGGGGCCAGCTGGGCCCAGAGCTTCTCCAGTGCCACCGGCACCACCCTGGTGCCGTTGAGCACCGGCATGAAGTTGTTGTCGCCCTCCCAGCGCGGGACCACGTGCAGGTGCAGATGGTCCTTGATTCCGGCGCCGGCCGGCCGGCCGACGTTGAAGCCGACGTTGAAGCCGTCGGCCCGAAGCTCCCTGCGGAGCACCTTCTCGGCGGTGCGCACCAGGCGCATCACTTCGGGCAGGGTCTCCTCGCAGAGGTCCTCAAGTCTGGAGACATGCCGGGAAGGCACGACCATGAGGTGGCCGCCGTTGTACGGGTAGCGATTGAGGACTGCGTAGCAGAACCGGCCCCGGGCCAGCACCAGGTTGCGGCGGTCCTGCGCCGGCTTCTTCCAGTATTCGCAGAAGAAGCATCCCTTGCGGCGTCCCCCGGCCACCACGTACTCCATGCGCCACGGGGCCCAGAGCAGTCGTCTCATGGCTCAGTGCCTGCAGCCGGCGCAGCTCGACTTGGAGCAGCCGCCGCAGCCCCCGCCGCCTCCGCTGCCGTGCCCGGAGCCGCAGCCGCAGCCTGCGCCGTGGGCATGACCGCCCCCGGACCGGGAGCCGCCGTGCATGGCGAAGGAGGAGAACTGGCGCTTGGTCCTGCCCGATCCGCACTTCTCGCAGGGCGGGCAGGACTTGTCGCCCATGCGCTGCAGGGCCTCGAACTCGTGGCCGCACTTGCCGCATGAGTACTCGTAGATGGGCATCGGGCCTCGCCTATTTCCTGTTGAGGTACCCGGCCGGGTCCCTGGCCACCGGGCCGTCGTAGACGCGGAAGACGAAACGGACCGCACCGCACCGGCCGATGGCTTCGCCGCGCCCCACCTTCTGGTCGGGCTTGACCGCGAAATCGGCCATCCGCCCGTAGAGCGTGCACAGGCCTCCGCCGTGGTCGACTATGACCGTGGGCCCCAGGCCGCCGAGGTCCGGGGAGGCCAGCACGACCTTGCCGGCGTCGGCGGCCATCACCGCCGCGCCAACCGGCACCGCGAACTCAACGCCCGGAGTGGGCCCCTTGGCCTGCACCGCCGTGCCGGCAACCGGGTAGCGGAACCTGCCGACGTCGCGGGTCTTCACCGCCGACGGCTTGGGCCCCAGGGGGCTGGCGTCCGGCGGCTGAGGCGCCGGAGTCGGGCCCGTGGCCGCGCCGTAGCCGGGCACAGCGACCTTCTCTCCGACCGAAATCTTGCTCTGGTCGACGTGCGGGTTGGCTGCGGCAATGGCCGCCACCGGTACTCCGTACTGCCTGGAGAGAGAGAAGAAAGTCTCGCCCTTCTTGATGGTGTGCCAGGTGACGCGCTGTTCCTCGTAGCGCTTGAGGTCGGCCTGGAACTGCGGGTCGGCCGGACGGACGCGCGCGGTGGTCCCCGGTGGCGGGGTTCGCGTGGCGCCGTTGCAGCCGGCCAGCAGGAACAGGGCTGCCGGGACGGCGCGGATCATGATGAATCGCATCTCGGTCTCCGCCCCCCTCCCCACGGCCGCATTCTAGATGGGAGCCGGTCGCTTTCCAGTGGCTTTGCCGCCGCCGCTGTCTTTGCCACCAAGAACAGGCCCGGGGCAAGGGCCCCGGGCCTGCGTGTCAGGTCTTCTGAAGACGGCGTTGGCTAGAAATCGTCGACGCTCGACTTGGGTTTGGGCGCGGGCTCGGCGGGCTTGGTCTCGGCCGGCCGGGGCTCGCCGTCCTTGACCGCCACCTGCCCACCGGCAGGCGGTCCCGGTTGCTTGACCGCGCCGGCCCTGGCCAGGGATTCCTCGTGCGCCTTGACCATTTCCGGCAGGCGCCCCAGGACCGCCATGATTTCCTGGTCCGCGGGGGTCGACTGCACGGCGAGCCTGCCCCCGTCCGGAGCGAGGTGAACCAGGCTGGGCACCATCTGAACGCCGAAGGCCTTGGCCAGTTGCTCGTAGCGCTCCCGGGCCTTCTTGAAGGTCTCCTGGCGCTGTGCGGCCTCTTCCCGAGACAGGCCGGAGGTGTCCAGCATCACCGGCGGACGCAGCTTGACGGGGACCACCTTTGCCCCGCGGACTGCCTTGCGCAGGACGTTCGCCGCGAAGCTGCAGGTGGAACTTGAACGCTCCAGCTCCTCGGTGGTGATGAGCACCATGACCGGGCGCTTCTCCTCAGCGCCCAGTTTGAGGGCTTCGTCGTAGTCGGTCATCCACGCCACCGGATCCTCGGCTTCCGGAGTGCCGACGGAGACCGGCCCCCCTCCCGACGAACGAACGCGGTCGCCCCTGGAACCGCGAGCCAGGGCGCTGCCGGTCGCGAAGATGGAGACCAGGACGAACAGTCCCAGGACGGCTGCAGAGTGTCTCACGCGATGCCCCTTTCCGACACGGCGGGGCCGAGCCCCGCCGGGATCCCTAGAAGGCTTCCTTCTCGCCGGGGGCCGGAGCCTGGGCCGGAGGATTGGCGCCGCCAGGCCGGTTATTGTTGTTGCCGCGGCCGCCGCGCCCGAAGCCCTGGTAGTCGAAATCGACCTCGTTGGACTTGAGCTTGCCGCTCCAAGGCTTGACACCGGGCAGGACCTCGTCCTTGGCGGCAACGTCGATCTCGGCCCAGACCTTGTACTTGCCGTCTGCCGGGAAGCGAATGGCGCCCAGGGCGCCGACCTCGAGCTCCTGGCCGGGCTTGAGGACGGTCAGGGTGGCCGGACGTTCCTCGGGCTTGGGCTGGGCCTCGCCCTCGGGGCGCGCAGGCTCCTGACGCAGGATCTCCTTGCCGGCGGCATCCTTGGCGCGGAACTTGACCGGGCTGGCCTCAGGAGCCGGGCCGCCGCCGAACCGCCCGCCCATGCCCCCGCCGCCCAGCTGGAAGTCCAGGACCAGCGGCTTGTCGCCCACGTTCTTGAGCTTGAGCGTCGGGACCTTCACCTTGCGCTCCGCCGCGTTGTTGTCCCCCCCGCCCATCCGGAAGCTGCGCTCCTTGATGAGCATGGTGACCTCCAGACCGTTCAGGGCCTGGCCCGCGGCCGGAGCCGCAGCCACCGGCTTGGCTGGTGCGAAATCGTCATCCTCCCCGGCGCGCGCGCCGAGGGACAGGGCCAGCGCCAGACCGACGCCCACCGCCACGGAAACCACAGCAGTTCTCGACCAGCTCATCATGAACCTCCTCTTATCGTTCCTCTGTTCCATCTCAAACCATCGGCACGCAGGTGCCGTTGCTGAGCAGTTTGCGTCACTTGCCGCCTGGGCGACCGTGGCTGTGTCCAGCCCCTCCGTCCCGGGGCTGGGTCTCGTCGCCGGGCTTCTCCGGCGGCGGAGGCGCGTCGCCCGGGCCACCCGAAGGACGGCGAAGTCCGGTCGGCGGCTTCATCATGTGCTCCTTGAGCTTGGCCGTGGCCCCCTCCTGGTCGGCCTTGAGCAGTTCGGAGACAGCCTGGTAGTGGCGGATGAACTCCGCTACGATGGCCGGCGCCACCTGGTCGACCTTGTTCTTGAGGGCCTCTGTCCGCTCCTGGTCTTCAGCAGGATCGGCGCCGCCCTTGCCGCGCTCCTCGCCGGGTTTGCCCAGGACCTCGGCCATCTGATCCTGCAGCGCCTTCATGTTCGCCCGGTGCTTGTCGAGCTCTTCCTTCATGCCCTTGACGTCGCCGAGGAGCGGCAGCCCCCCCTCCGGACGCCGGCTGCGGGGATCGCTCCGGCCACGGCTGTTCCAGGGGCGTTCGGCGCCGTCGCGTCCCGGCTGACCGGGGGCCGCGGCAGCCGGCCCGGGGCGCACGAAGTCCCCATCGCCAGGCGCTGGCGGGGCGGCACCCTCGCCGGCGCAGGCCGCCGGCAGGAGCGCCAGGCAGAAGCCGGCGGCAGCCGCGACCGTCCGCAGGTGCTTGTGAATGTCCATGTCGACCTCCTTCAGGTCCTGGCCGCGGGGGCGCGTCGCGAGTCCACGCTGCCCATCAGCTGGTTGACCTCGGTCTCGAGCGACTCCAGGATTTCCAGGGGCGGGACCATGACGTCCCTGTCCGCGGCAACGTTGATGGTCGGAGTCCTATCCTCGTCGCCTGCGGGCGACCGGGCGGGCCGGTGCTCCGGCCAGGCCAGTGCCGCGGCCAGCGCCAGAACCGCCGCACATGCCGCAGCCGCGACAAGCCTCCATCGGAGGGCAGGCGCTGCGGGCCGGGGCCTTCCGGCGGCGCGCACCCGGAGCATGGCCTTCTCGGCCATATCGTCCGGGAGGTCCGGAGATGCCTCTTCCCGAGCGAGGCGGGCCAGGCGTTCGAGCTTGTCTATCTCAGCCATGGCAGTTCCCCCAATCGGCCGTCCGACTCGATGAGTTTCCTCAGGCGACGTCTGGCCCGGTAGGCGCGCATGGCGGCTGACGCCCGGTTCCAGCCGGTGCGCGCCGCCACCTCCCGAAGGTCGCAACCCTCGAGATACACAAGGGTTAGCACAAGGCGGTCCTCTGGGCTCAACCGCGCCAGCAGGGAGTGCAGCAGCGCTGCGGCCCGGACGGCGGTCGGCTCGCCCGTATCACTTCCGCCGCCGTCATCCCGCAGCGGCACGTCGTCCATCTGCACCTGGCGCTTCTGCCGCTCCAGAATCTGCCAGTGGCGATAGCCGACCCGGGTGGCGATCGTTCTGAGCCAGGGCAGGAACGGCCGGGAGCAGTCGTAGTTACGGAGCGAGAGGTAGGCCTCGACGAAAACGTCCTGAACAAGCTCCGCCCGCACCTGCCGGTCCCTGCTGAACCGCCACATCAGCCCGGCCACGGCCTTCTCGTGACGCCTGATCAGCGGCTCAAATGCCCCGGCGTCGCCAGCCAGGACGGCCAGGACATTGTCCCGATCCTGGGAGCGCAGGTGCTCCCGGCGCAGGTCCTGGCTGCTCACGGCCTGGGGGAATCCCTGTCCACGGTCGGCCTGAACCGCCACACCGCCGCCAAGAACAGCGCCTTCCGGTTCAAGCACTCGCCTATGGCCTCCCTTGCCCGGATATTGGCGGCGGCCCCGGTGACATAACCGGGAAAAAGGGACAATCCTGCTAATTGGAGACGGGCTGCGGGGATGCGGTCCACGAAACCTGGAGTCTAATTGCGCCCCCGGCGCTTTCAAGAGCAGAGGTCGAGGACGGCCTTGGCGATGCCTCCCTAGTGCCAGCCAGCGCCGCTGCCGCGATCCAGGAAGCTGAGAGCCACTTCGAAACGGAGGCGACGGTCATTCCGCTCCCCTGTGTGTGGTAGCGGGGGTGGGGTTCGAACCCACGACCTACGGCTTATGAAGCCGCCGCTCTTACCGCTGAGCTACCCCGCCACGCCGGAATCCCGCGCGCGGCGCAATCTTACGGCCGGGATGCGCTCCGTCAAGTTTAGAGTGCGGCGGCCCCGGACGCTTGACATCGCCCTGACCGGCCCTAGGATGGCTCCGGACCTCCAGGAGGAAGCGATGACCCACCCGCCCAACATCCTCTTCATCATGGTCGACCAGATGCGCTGGGACTGCCTGAGCGTCCTGGGTCATCCGGTGGTGGAGACGCCGCACCTCGACGAACTCGGTCGTCAGGGCGTGATCTTCACCAGCGCCTTCAGCCCGTGCCCCTCGTGCATCGCCGCGCGGGCCTCGGTCTTCACCGGGCTCTCCCCTTCGAGCCACGGCCGTCTGGGCTATCGCGACGAGGTGCCGTGGCGCTACCGCGACACCCTGGTCGAGCGCTTCGCGGCGGCCGGCTACCAGACCCACTGCGTGGGCAAGACCCACTTCTTCCCGCAGAGGCTGGCCCTGGGCTTCGGGGGCCTGGAGTCATACGAGGCCGAGCAGAACTTCGGCGCGGGCTACATCAACGACTACTACGCCTGGCTCGCCCAGCAGACCGCGGGGCGGGTCACCGAGCGGGACAGCGGCGCGCAGTGCAACTCGTGGGTGGCCAGGCCCAGCCACCTGCCCGAGGAGCTGCACAACAACACCTGGGTCGCCACCCGCTCGATGGAGTACCTGCGCAGGCTCGACCCCACGCGCCCCTTCTTCCTGTTCATGTCCTTCCACCGGCCGCACCCGCCGATCGACCCGCCCAAGGCCTTCTGGGACATGTACGCCGACCGGCCGGTTCCGGCGCCGCACATCGGCGGCTGGGCCGCGGAGCACGACGTCCCGGTCGCCGGGGTCAACGCCTGGCGCGGGCGGCTGCCGGCCGAGACCCTGGCGCGTTCGCGGCGGGCCTACTGCGCACAGATCGCCCACATCGACTTCCAGATCGGGCGGGTCATGAACGAGATGCGCCGCCACGTCCGGCCCGGTCCCACCTGGGTGGTCTTCACCTCCGATCACGGCGAGATGCTCGGCGACCACCACCTCTTCCGGAAGAGCTACGCCTACCAGGGCTCGGCCGGCGTGCCGATGATCATAGTTCCTCCGGAGGGCACCAAGGGCGGGGAGTCCACCGCCCTGGACACGGCGTCGGGCGCGCGCAGCCACGAGTGCCGCGCGGCGGTCACGCTCACCGACCTCTTCCCGACGATGCTCGATGCCGCCGGCCTCCCCGTCCCGGCGACCTGCGAGGGCCGGAGCCTGCTCCCCCTGATGCGGGGCGAAGCGCGGCTGGCCGGCCGGGAATTCGTCCACGGCGAGCACTCCCGCACCTTCGCGCCGGCCCAGGACAACCAGTACCTGACCGACGGCCGGGAGAAGTACGTCTGGTTCCCGTTCGACGGCCGGGAGCAGCTCTTCGACCTGGCCAACGACCCCGGCGAGACCCGCGACCTCTCGTCCGACAAGGCCAGCCGTCAGCGCCTCGAGCTTTGGCGCTCGCGGATGGTCGAACAGCTCGCGCCGCGAGAGGCTGACGGCCTGTCCGACGGAAAGCGGCTGATCAGCGGCAAGACGCTGCCGGCGGCCCGACCGGAACTGCTGGCCCCGTAGGTCCCGGACCGCGGGCGGCCCGAGGCGGTCAGAACAGGAAGGACACCCCGATGTGCAGGCTCACGTCGGTGGTCGTGTCGCCGAAGTCCTCCTCGTACCAGACCCGCTTCCAGCCGACGCCGATCTCGTTGGCGATCCGGTCCGACACGAAGTAGCGCACGCCCAGACGGGCTCCAGCATAGGGCGCGGTGGTCTCCAGGTCCTGGCTGGCGGTGCCCACGCCCGGGATGTTGGTCTGGACCAGTTCCTTGCGGGAGTTCACGGCACCCCCGAAGACCCGCAGGAACGGAACGGCGCGGCCGCCGTCGTCCAGGTTGTACTGCAGGCCCAGCG
>JAKLDR010000159.1 GCA_022703445.1 Planctomycetota bacterium
CACCTCCTTGACCTTGCCGGTGGCCTTGTCCAGCACCAGGTTGTCGGGGGTGACGTGCCCGCCGACGATCGACTCGCCCAGGCCCCAGGAGGCGTTGATCAGGATCTCGTTGCGGGCCCCGGTGATGGGGTTGGCGGTGAACATCACCCCGGAGGCCTCGGAGAGCACCATCCGCTGGATGACCGCGGCGAGCGACACGTCCTCGTTGGGGATGTTCTGCTGCGCCCGGTAGCTGATGGCCCGGGCGGTCCACAGGCTCGACCAGCAGGAGCGCACCGCCTTGAGCACGGCCTCCTCGCCGCGGACGTTGAGGTAGGTGTCCTGCTGGCCGGCGAAGCTGGCCTCAGGCAGGTCCTCGGCGGTGGCCGAGGAGCGCACCGCCACGCTGTGCGCGGCGTCGGCCGCCATCCGCGAGTAGGCCGTGCAGATCTCCCTGGCCAGGTCCGCGGGCACGTCGCAGCCGGCGAAGAGCTTGCGGATCTCCAGCGAGCAGGCCTCCAGCCCGTCGGCGTTGCTCGGGTCGACCTTGGAGGCCGCGGCGATGATCTTCCCGCGCAGGCCGTTGGCCTCCAGGAAGCGGTCGTAGGCCGCGGTGGTCACCACGAAGCCCGGAGGCACGGGGAAGCCGGCCTTGGACAGCTCGCAGAGGTTGCAGCCCTTGCCGCCGAGCACCTCCAGGGCGTCGGTCTTGGTGCCCGGGTGCTGCGGGTCGAAGTGGTGGACGCAGCCCGCGTTCGAGGGCTGGGCGTTGGTCGGGGCGGTCACTTGCCTGCTCCTTCCTTGCTGATGACGAGCTTCCAGGTCTCATCGGTCCTGGCGCCGGCCTTGCTGGCGACCGAGGCCTTGACCTCGTACTCGCCGGCGGAAAGCGGCTTGGGGCTGGTGAAGGTCACCGTGACGGCCCCGTCGGCCGCGACCGCCACGGCGGGCTGGCCCTCCGCCGCCTTGATCTCCGGGCAGGACACCTTCCAGAGCCCGCCCTCGACCAGCTTGCCCTCCGACTGGGCGACGGTCTCCTTTTCGCCGGTCTTGGCGTTGGGCTTCTCGACCAGCCTGAAGAGCTCGACCTGCACCGATTCGGCCTTGATGCCGTTGGCGTCCTCGCGGCACTGGAACTCCATGCGCAGGCGGCCGTCGGCCAGCGGCTTCTTGCGGTCGGCCAGCTCGGTCTCGAAGATGCGCGGGGACGGCGGCGGGGCGATGGCCACCACGCCGCGCTTCTCGGTCACCACGTAGACGGTCTCGCAGGCGACCACCGGCGGAGCCAGCACCTTGCCGATGATGCCCTGATCGCGGAAGAACCACGGCCACTCGGCCGAGGGCGCGTTCCAGGTGCTGACCCGCTTCTCGCCGGCGAAGAGCACCGTGCCCTGGGCCAGCGCCGGGGCCTGGAGGCCGGGGATGGGCTGCCGCCCCTCGTCCCAGCCCAGGAAGCGGCCGTCGGCGGCCGCGAAGGCGTAGAGCATGCCCTTGGCACTGGCCACGGCCACGGCCTCGTCGGAGGCCGCCGGGTAGTGGACCGGGAGCCCGGGGATCTCCTTCTGCCAGGCCTCCTGGCCGTCGGTCAGCCGGATGCAGGCCATGATGCCCTTCTCGCCGCCCGGGGCGGCGCAGGCGGCGAAGACCAGCCCGGCTCCGGTGACCGCCGGCGGGCCAACCGGCTTGCCGGGCAGCTTGGCGGACCAGATCTCGGTGCCCTTGACGTCGCTCAGGCACACCACCCGCGGCGAGTCGCCGCCGATGTTGACGATGATCAGGCCCCAGTCGGCGGCCGGGGAGCCGACCACCGGTCCCAGCGGCAGCTCCCAGAGCTTGCCCTGGCCGCTGTTCGGCAGGCAGCGCAGGCCGCCGGCCTTGGGTGCGACCAGCAGGCGCTGGCCGACCAGGGTGAGCACGCCCTCCGCCAGGTCGGGCGCCGGGCTGCTCCAGGCCGGCGCGCCGTCGGCCGCGTTCAGGCACAGGAGCTTCTGGCCGTCGCCCTTGGCGCCGGTCAGCACGTAGATCCTGGACTCCTGGGCGGCAATGGCGCTGACCGGGGCGCCCAGGTCCTTGAGCCATTCCTGGCGGCCGTTGATCAGGTTGACGCGGGCCAGGTACGGCTTGTCGTCGTCGGCCGCCTCGCTGCGGAGCATCAGGTACATGGCCTGCCCGCAGGCCGCCACCGGGCCCTCCATGGTGCGCGACTTCTCCACGGAGCCCTCGGCGTCGAACTTGCAGAGCCTGTACTCCGACCACATGCGCGGAGCCTTCTGGTCGCTGATCCCGGGCATGCCCATCTCGTCGGCGATTGCGCCGCGGTCCGGGGTGCCGCCCTGGCCGGCCCAGGGCTGGGCCTCGCGCTTCATCGGGTCGCCGGCCGGATCGTTGACCAGGCCGTAGACGCCCTTGTTCACCGAGCCGACGAAGATCTTGCCTCCCGCCACCGCCGGGGAGGAGATGATCTGCTGGCCCGGGCACAGCGGGAAGGACCAGCGCTTGAAGACCGGGTCGCGGTTGACGCACACCACCCGGCCGCCGTCGGTGGTCAGGTAGATGGCGTCGTTGGTCACCGCCGGCGAGCAGACCATCTTGGAGCCGATCCAGACCTTCTTCGTTTCCTTGATCTTGCCATTGGCGTCAGGCTTGTCGTTGACGTTGAGGACGTAGAGGTTCTTGTCGCGCGAGCAGGCGTAGGCCAGGGTCTGGCCCTTCTTGGCGTCGGTGTAGACCGGCACCGAGCCCAGGATGGTGTTCTTGGCCTCGAACTTCCAGATCAGCTTGGCCTCGTTCTCCTTGCCCTTCTCCTCGCTGCCGCGGGTCGAGTAGCAGCGCACCTCGCCCTTCGGGTTGGGGTCGTCGTTGATGATGTCGCCGTTGCCCATGCCCACGACCACCTTGTCGCCGACCACCGTGGGCGAGCCGAAGACCGGGAAGCCCAGCTTGCCGGGCGTCTTCCAGAGCAGCCGGCCGGTAGCCCCGTCGATGCAGGCCACCGCCTCGCCGCCGAAGCCGAAGCCGACGTAGACGCCGATGTATTCGGGGTCGCGGGCCTTGCCACCCTTGCCGTCGTCCTTGACCGGGATGGGCGTGGCCAGGGGCGGAGTCTGTTCCTTGGTCAGGGTCACGGCCACCGGGGAGCTCTCGACGTCGATGGCGAACTCCGGGGGCACGATGCTCACCTTGGAGATGCCGTCCAGCGGCTGGACCTTGTTGTCGATGGTGATGTTCGGGGCCTTGGGCACCGCGGTGACCTTGCCGACCACCTGACGCTCGAAGGTCTGGCCGTTGTCGAACTCCTGGAAGGTCACCTTGGACGGATCGTCGACGACCTCGATCTCCCTGACTGTGAACCTGGCCTCGCCCGGCTCGGTGATGGTCGCGCCGATGCGCTCCACTGAGCCGACTGCCCGGACGAACTTGCCGACCAGGCCCTCGAGCTCGGCGGCTTTGGGACTGGCGGAGGTCACGTAGTAGGCGGGGGTGCCCTCCATGTGCCAGACGGTCTTGCCGGTCGCGAGCTCGATGCACCACACGCCGTCGTCGGCGGCGCCGATGTAGACCCGGTCGCCGAGAATCGACGGGCTGCTTTCCACGTGGCAGGTGGTCTGCTTGTACCAGGCCAGCCTGGGCTTCTTGGACTTGCCGGTCTTGACCGGCTCCAGGTCCAGGCAGATGATGCGGCTGTTCCAGTCGGTGTGGTAGCCCTCGCCGACCACCAGGTAGCGGCCCTGCTGGGGCTTGCCCTTCTCGGCGGGCACGTCCTTGCTATTGGCGTAGTCGCCGCCGACCACCGGCGAGGAGAAGATGGGCTTGAGGTTCTCGAGGTTGTCTCCCTTCCTGCCGAGCCAGTGCTTCTTCATCTGCTTCTCGGCTTCGGTCGTGTCCGGCAGGTCCTTTGCGGTCCAGCGCCAGACCTCTCCGCCCTTGTCCGCGTCGCGGCAGTAGATGGTGCCGGTGGATGCGCCGATCAGGCGCAGCGTGCCGGTTGACACGTACACGCGGTTGCCGACCACGCAGGGCGAGGAGTCCACCCGCTCCAGGGGCTCCTCCTGGTAGCGCCAGGCCGGCTTGGCGTAGGCGTCGGGGCCCTTGGCGTTGCTGACCGCCCCGAGGCGGGCCTGGCCGCCGCGGAAGGCGGACCAGTTCTCGCCGACGCCCTCGGCGCCGACGCCGCCGGCGAAGAGCTTGCCGCAGCCCCACACGCAGAGCCAGATGAACCCGGCGAAGCCCACGGTGAAGAGCTTGTGGGTCCAGAGGTACTTGACCAGCACCTTGTAGGTGCCGGGCTTGAGCATGGCCACCAGGGCGGCGCCCAGCATGGCCATGAGCTGCGGCAGGATGGCGATCAGCGCCTGGATGGGCCCGACCACCGCGGGGATGGCCGCCCAGGCGTTGTCCGCCGCGAAGAACAGGAACAACGCCGCCATGGCGCCGGCCAAAGGCCAGAATCTTCGGTTTTTCACGGGATCTCCCTTGTTCATGAATGCCCGGGGTTGACCGACCTGTCAGCACTGTCGACAGGCACTTATCCTATCGCCGGTCGCCGACCGGACAAGTGCCTTTCGTCATCTCCCCGTAAGTACACCGAAGTCAAAAGGATGCCGACGTTTTCCGTCCCAAAATAACAGGTGGAAAACACCCTCCGCAAGCCCGGCCAGGGGCCGGTTTCGGTGGTGGGTGGGGCAGGGGTCTCGCCCTCTGCCGGACGGAGGCGGTGGCGCGATGTCCGCAGGCTCAGCGGGTCGTGACGGCCTCGGCCATCTCCACCATGATCCGGTAGTTGGCCAGCGCCTTGGCGGGCAACTCCCGCCCGTAGGGACAGGCGCTGGGCATGAGGACGAAGCCGCGGCCCCGTCCCGCGGTGCCCTCGCGGAGCGCGGTGGCCACCTTTCCGCGGAACTGCTCAGGCGGGAGATTCTCGAGGTCGGTGGCCTCGATGTTGCCGAAGAGCGCCATCTGCCCGCCGTGGCGCTCGCGCACATAGGCCAGGCTAACGTCGCCCTGGTGCGGCGGCTCGATCGGGTCGAGCCCCAGACAGCCCGTGGCGGCGATGTGGCCGAGGACCTCGCGGAGCTTCCCGTGCGAGTGGATCCGCGCGAAGCCGCCCGGGCGCTGGATGGCCTCGACCAGCGGCCGGTCGTAGCGGGTGACGTATTCGGCGAAAAGGTGCGGCGGCAGATACGGCGGCGCGGCGTACTCCGGCCCCACGACCCGCCAGAGTCTCCCGGGAAGGGCCCTGGCGATGGCCTCGGCCTGGGGCAGGCGCAGGCGCTGGACCTTCTCCAGCGCCCGGTGCATCAGCTCCGGCTCGGTCAGCGCGATCACCGTGTAGGTGGCCATGTCGAAGAGCGCGGCCACGCGGCAGAGGGCGTCCGACCTGTCTATCAGGACGATGCCGCGGTCGCCGACCTCGCGCTCGACCCTCAGGAACTCCGCGGTCTCCGGCTCGCCGCCGAACTCGGCCTGGGGCAGGTCGATCCAGGCGCGGAAGTCGTCCTCGTCCTTGAGCAGGTGCTCGAGCGTCCAGACCGTGTCCACGTCCGGATCGCGCCGGGTGAGGGTCGTGAGCGTCCGCGAGCCGGCGCGGATCGTCTCGCGACGGAAGCGGCTGCCGGCCGCGTCGGTCCACTCCTCGACGCTGGTCAGCTCCTTCAGCGGGTCGGGCGGGGCGTTGCGGAAGGGCACGCCTCGGCGCGGGATGATGTCGGTGCGCTCCCAGGCCAGCTCCAGGAGCGGTTTCCATGAGGGGTGCGAGTAAATGTTGAACGGATCCGGGTCGGCGGGATCCTGGTCTCCGCGGTAGCCGGTGATCTCGTAGAAGCACACCGGCGGCCGGTCGACCGGCTCGCCCCGGAGCGTGGCCATGAGTCTGTCGCGGCGGGTCATGAAAAGTTCCTCCACTCAGTTTCCCTCTCCCCTTGCGGGAGAGGGAAAGGGTGAGGGGTTCCCACCCCTGGCCACCCCTCACCCCGGCCCTCTCCCCCAAGGGGAGAGGGGGCCAAAGCGGAATGAGGCAAGCATCTGCGGTTCGCCATTGGTTCACTGGCTTCTCCTCCGACCAATCTACCGCCGGATGGGCTCCGCGTCTTTAGCCGGACAGCTCAATTAGTTTCGCACTTAGGCGCACATCTGCATTGCATAAGTGACGCTGTTGCGGTATATTGTTAGAAGCTTGGCCTTCAGGAGTTAGGATAGTGGCGCAGGATGGCGCAGTCCCGGAACCGATCACCCCGCCGCCCGTGGAGGGTGTGTCCGGCGTCTGGCGGTTCAGCCGCGAGCCGGGCGGCTATCACCGGGCGCGTTCGCTGCCCGGCCACCTGCTCCATCTGGTGCTGGAGGGTTTCTACCGACTCCGGACCAACGGCCGCGAGTACGACATCCGTCCCGCCGACGTGATCTACTACCACGAGACCGAGGAGGTCGAGTGGCTGGGCAACGCCGGGAGGGTCAGTTTCTATTCGGTCGGATTCCTGGCGCCGGGCCTTCCGCCGCTGCCGCCGGAGCGGCGCGTCTTCGCGTCGGACGAGGCGATCCGGGCGGCCTTCGAGGACCTGTACGCGGCGTCGCTTCTGCCCCGCGACTCGCGCCGGGCGCTGGGCATCCACGCGGCGCTGCTGCGCATCGTTGCCGGGATCGACTGGTGGCGGCAGCCCGCGCCGGCCGCGCCGGCCGAGTCCGCGGCCCTCTGGTGGAGGCTGGAAAGGTGGCTCCGCGAGCGCCGGCGGTTCCGTTCGACCATCGACGAACTGGCTGCCGAGGCCGGCTGCAGCCGGGCCACCGTGGTCCGGGCCTGTCGCGCGGCCACCGGGGAGAGCCCCATGCGCCGCCTGCGCGGGGTGCGCATGGCCGAAGCCCGGGGGCTGCTCGGCTTCTCGACGCTCAACGTGGGGCAGGTGGCCGAGTACCTGGGGTACGGGCGGATCCACGAGTTCTCGCGGGAGTACCGCAAGGCCTGCGGTCACCCGCCGAGCGCCGCGCGGGGGCGGGGCGGGGAGTAGGCGCGAGACGACGGGGCGAACACGCAACACGAAACATGCAACATTTAACATGCAGTGAATGGCGGATGCCGCGGCGAGCCGCGGCATGAATCTTGAATGTAGTGAAGCAAAGAACTCCATCCACAGCCCATGCCGCGGCCGACCGCGGCATCCTCTGTTTGCTGATGTTGCGTGTTGAACGTTGCATGTTGCGTGTTGGTTTCCGCCGCCGGGAGGCGGCCTCTTCAATGGACTTTTCGCGGATTCGGGCTATGCTTTCCTGCCGTCAGCTTTCGCCGGGAGGACGAAGCCATGGCCAAGGGCCAGCATTTCAGCAGCTACCAGAAGGGCATCGTCAAGCGGTTCTACGAGCACCGCGAGACGCTCTCGACCCAGAAGCTCGGAGAGCTTGTCTCCGAGCTCTATCTCGAGCGCGACCGCAGGAAGCTCGACCGCCTTTGGGCCAAGGTCGAGACGGCGCTGGAGGGCGCGGGGGTCGACAAGGCCCGGATCGCCCGGGTGGTCAGCCGCCAGAACCTCCAGGAGCTGGCCGCCCTGGTCGGGGAGCTGTTCTGAGCGGAAGGCTTCCAGGCGGGGCGGATTCCGGATCGCCGAGTGCGGATATCAGATAGCTGAAGTCGGTCTCTGAGCCTCCATTGTCCTTCTGGAACCGGCCATCCGTAATCGGCAACCGTCAATTCACTGTTAGTGGCCCACGGGAAGAACGGCTGACACGGCTCCTCCTTGCTACTTCCGCCTGGCCTTCGGCCGGGGGAGCTCCCGGGCTGTCAACTGGACGAGGCCGCGGAGCCAGTCCCGGTTCTCCACCCTATCCTCGATGAGGAAATAGGCCTTGGCGCCCAGGTACGGGGGCTCCTCGACCGGTCTGCGGATGTAGGCCCTGCCTCCGGCCGTCGGTTTCACGAACAGGCGGTTGTCGCAGACCAGTGCCACCACTTTGCCATCACAATAGACGGCGTACTCGCCGAACATTTTCCTGTGCGCCAGGGCCCCCGCGCCCTGCATCTGGTCCATGACGAAGTCGACGAAGCTCTGGTCGGAGGGCATGGGTGCTCCTAACGTGCGGGGCCGGTGCCGTCGGAGCAGTTGGACAGCCCCAGTCTTCCCACGACCCTTGGGGGACGGACAGCTCGACGTGGATGGGACGCTAGGGTGTGAACGAAGGGCCGTATCCGTGCCGGCAGGTCAGGACAACAAACTGTACGGGTGCAGTAACCACATCCAGAGCCACCGCCACCGGCAACAGCCACAAGGCCGCACAACCGCCGGCCGTGCGGTCCTCACGGCAGAAGCCGATTTCCAGCAGCACCGGGCCGCCCAACTCCGGTACCTCCATCTCGTAGTATGCTTTCATGTCCTGTCCGTAGGCCGGCCGCTTGATGACCTCTCCAGTCGCGCGATCGCGCTCGTAGCTGAAGTCGCGTTTCCGGAGCCCCAGGAACCGGGCTGGCGGTCTGGCCGGAAGGGCATCGAGGTCGATCACTTCCAGTGCCTGCATCGTTTCAGGGCGCCAGGCCGGGTGCGTAGCAATCAGGCTTGCAGCCAGATTCTGGTCAAGCAGCGCGCACACCTCGCGGTTGCGCCACGCTTCCGGACTGGGTTCCGCCTGCATCTGGAAGCGGGATATGCCGGCACCGCCGCCGGCCACCTTCTCCCGGCTGACGTTGACCCAGCGCTCCACAGGCTGGACACTGGAGCCGGCAAGGGTCTCTGCGCGGTATCGGATGCTCAGTCGGCCGGTCTTCAAGTCGTGGTAGGCGGCCAGAACCGGGCTGCTGTCTCCACCCGCCGGGCGTTCCCAGCGCAATCCGGCCTCACTGACTGCGGTGGTGAATGCCATGCAGCCCTGGGTGAGCAGTATTGCGCAGGCGAGAACGGGAGCCAGACGGAAGCGCCATCTCCGGCAGTGTCGGGCCCGGAATGTCCGCAGATTACATCCCATTGGGTCTCTCCGGGGTCCATGATTCGCCAGATTCTCCCCGTCCCCCGGCCCGGCGCAAGGGTTTCGAGCGGCAATTCCTGGGGCTGCTGGCTCGTGGACAATCCGGAGGCCCCTGCGACACTCGATTTACATAAGTCGTAAGCCACGTGAAATGAATGGGACACTCGTAATACATAACCTGGCGGTGCGGCTCAGCCGGCGGGCCGCTCCGGCCGGCGCTGCCGCCCCAAAAAGACAGCCGGCGGATCCCGAAGGACCCGCCGGCTGGCCGGTGCGCGCTGTGCCTCGGATGCGTTGATTAGAACCCATCCCAAAACCTGGCAGGGCCGCGACGCGAGGGATTGAGACCGGAGGCGAGGAGAGAGGAGGAAGCTGTGTTTGAAAGACACAGCGACGACGAACGACGAAGCAGCCGGTCGCAAGACCCGCGTCCCTGCGGGTTGCGGGCGGGGCCGGGCGTCTGCGGCGTTACTCGTCGTCGCCGTATCGCTTTGGATACGGCTTCCTCCTCGTGCCTTGCATCCGCCCGGCCGCGCCCGCAACGCGACCCTGCCAGGTTTTGGGATGGGTTCTACTTCTTGCTGGGGTCTTCCTTCTTGCCCTCGTCCTTCTTGGCCGGCTCCGGCGGCTTGCAGATGCCGCAGGGGCTCTTGCCGTCCTTGGCGGCGTCCTCGGGCGACTTGTACTCGACCTGGTTGCCGGACTTGATCTTGGCGGCGGCCTTGCAGGTCAGGAAGTGGTACTTGTCCGATTCCTTGCTGGCGACCACCTTGGTCTCGACCGGGGGCGTGCAGGTCCCGCAGGGCGCGCAGCCGGCCTCGAAGGCCTCCTGGGCGCCCTTGTAGGTCACCTTGTTGTCGGCCTTGATGTTCTTGGCCGCGGTGCAGGAAGCCAGGTGATACTTGGCGCCGTCCTTGGAGCCGACCAGCTCCTCGCCCTTGCCATCCTTCTTGGGTTCCTCGCCGGCCAGGGCCAGGGTGCCGATGCCGACCGCGAACGCCGCCGCCGCCAGGATGCGAAGCCACGACTTCATCTCGTCCACTCCTCACGCAGAGCGGGCCGCGTCGGCGGCCCTGTTGGGCGCGTATTCTACCCGGGCGCCCCGGAGTGCAAGCGTGGGTTCTTCCGGGCCTGTGTCTGTTCCCCTGCGATCGGCCGGGCCGAGCCAACCAACACCGGAACCGCAGATTGCTGATTGTTGATTTCAGAGGGCGGGGAAGAGGCCTGGGGCTCACTTCAACAATCAGAAATCGGATATCTGCAATCTGCAGTTCGCCGGTGGTTGCTTCGCCCCGGTGGGCGGCGAGGCGATGGCCGGCCAATCAAGAAGACGCCGGGACTGCTGCAAAGTAAACGACACAGATCCCGTTCTTCCCGCAGCCATCGAACCACCTTGACGCCCCCG